>JAFVGS010000062.1 GCA_017474845.1 Prevotella sp. | reverse complement strand
GCGTCCACACGGCTCTCTTCACGGCTCTGCATGGCAGAGAAGAGAGACGATGTGGCAGACATGAGCTGACCTGCCTGCTGAGCGAATGCCTCACGGATTTGCTGTCGTTGTTGCTCAGCCTGCTGGTTGAGCTCGGTTTGCTTCTTCTGTTCGGCTTCAGCGATGGCCGTTTTCTGCTTTTCGTAGTCCTCAAAGGATATGAGGTCGAGCGAGCGCATGAGGTCTGCCTGGAACAGCGCCTCTGCGAAGAAGCTGGAAACATCGTCAGCATTATCCGCCTTGTTGCCCTTCTCGATGGCCTCTTTTTCCGCCTGCTGCATCTGCTGTAGCGTTTCGCGGCGTTGCTGGAGTCGTGCCTGGTCGTCCTGTTTCTCATCGGCCAGTTGCTGTTGGCGTTTTTTGTTCGCCTCGTTGATGGTACTGTCGAGAATCTGTCCTTCGGTGTCGGAGGTATCCTTTCCATATTTTTGTTCCAAGGCAAGTTTCCCTTGGAGGTATGCCTTTTGCTGCTCCGTTTGTGCTACCCGATACTCCTCCTCGGTCATTTTGCCCTCGACGAGCGACTGCTTGAGGACGTTGAGTGCCTCGCGTCGGTTTTTCTCCAAGGCAGCGAGGTCGGTCTGATAAGGGTCGGGGGCGTCATTCTTTGCGGTGGTGGTACCACCGCTTACGGGACTCTTGATGAGGGGTTTGTAGACTCTGGGGGCCTTTATCACAACCTCAGGCAGCGTTGTTCCGCCCCCCTCAGGCATGAGTTCTGCAGCCCTTCCGCTGATGACACGTTTCGCTGAGTTGATGAAGTTCTCTCCCCATCGGAAGCCGATGTCCTTTGCTTTCTCAGCGAACTGCTGGTTGCGCTGTTGGAAGTTGTCGAGCAGTTCTTTCCACGCAGCCTTTATCTTTCCGGGATTTGGTGGGAAGACAGCCTCGATGAGTTTCCCTGTAGCTTTGAGTGCATTGGCAAGATATCTGATTTCTATGACGGCTCCCTGTATGAGTCCCTCGATGATTTTGAAGGCTGTGTCGAAAACGAACCTGACAGCTTCTACCGACACCCTGACGATGGCGAGTTCGTCGTAGAGGTCCCGACAGTAGTTGATGATAGCGAGCAGTCCCTCCATGATGAGTATTTTCGCCTTTGTCACAAGATTGTCGAACCCATCCTCAGAGAATCCGAAGAGTTGCGCCGTCACCTGATTGAGCTCTGCCTGTATTTCCTGTTGCCGGCTGAGCAGTTCGCCATATTCGCCAGTGTTTTGTTTGAGGTTGTCGAGATTGGTGTCGAGGTCTTGTAGTGCCGCAATCATTTGGTATCCTCCAGCAGTGCCCTGGCGTCCGAACACGTCACTCATCACATCGCCCACCTCTTGTGCGTCGGGTGGCAGTTTCTTGATTTCCGACGATATGAGCCTGACAACACCGATGATGCCATCCTGCTGCATGGTGTCGGCCACCTGCTGGTCGGAGATGCCGATGGCTTGAAGCGACTGGCGTGTCTGATCGCTCATTTCGCGTATCTTCTTTACCGCCATCTCCATCAGCGCCATTCCCTGGTCTGTGAAGATACCTGAGCGTGTTTGTGTGATGTAAGCCACGAGTTCTTGTGCCGAGATGCCGGCGTCGTGGAATGCCGGTGCATAGCGTTGTATCTTCGAGAGCATGTCGCCCGAAAGGTCAGCGCCCGCTTGGAACCCGTCGTTGACCACCTTCATGGCCTCCTGTGCTGTGAG
>JAFVGS010000011.1 GCA_017474845.1 Prevotella sp. | reverse complement strand
ACTCGTTGGTAGCGATCTCCGTTCCCTTCTCGTCCGTCAGGTTAAGGAACAGGATCCCTGCAGGGGCATCTTTGGTATCGATGTCGAAGACCTTCACCACCGCCCCTGTATCACAGAGGGACGGTTCTTTTGTTACATCGGACGATGTAACAAAAGAACCGTCCCTCTGTGATACCAGCTTCATCGATGCCTTGAAACTGACAGGCGCTAATGTTTCGTTGACGGCATAGACGGCCTTGGTGTGATAGTCGTAGATGAGTTGCACGGGGGCGTTGGCTTTCTTCACACCATAGTAGGCGGCATTGGGCTGCATGTAGTAGTCGTAGAGCTGCCAGTAGATGCTTGGACGGGCACTGTTGAGCATCCATTGGATGATGCCCGTGGTATGGGGCCAGCGCACACGGAAGCTCTCGAACATCGCCTTAGTGCTCTCGTAGTTCAGCAGGTCGGCACGATATAAATATTCGTCGATATCCTTTGCCTCGCCAAAGCGCTGTTGGATCACCTCGCTCAGTTTTCCCAGGGTGTTCATCTCCGAACTCGAGGCGGTGCAGAGGATGTTCCAGCGGCTGTCGATGGGGAAGAGTTGCTGACCCAGCATCTTCTGCAACGACTCCTTCACGGGCAGTTGGGCACCGATGCCTGTCTCGGTGTTGAAACCGAAGGCTCCACCAGGAGCCTCTGGCAGATACCAGTACGACGGTCCTACATACTCGTAAGGCCCTGCCATCTTCGTGCCGGACCATCCGGAGATCTCACTCTCCAGGTTCTTGGCAGAAATGATATAGTCGCGGTCGTCCTCCTGACTGATGAACTGCTGATACTGCTTCTCCAGTTCGGGTTTGGGAATCCTGTCGCTGCCCACGAACCAGCCGATGATCGACGGATGATAGCGCAGCCACATCACCTGATCCTCGAACGACTTGGCAACGAGGGCGATATTCTCCGGGCTGATGATGCCGCCGTAGGGCTCCTCAGTGGGAGAACCAAGATAGCTTTCCCACTCCCAATGACAGCTCCATCCCACGAGGATCAGCAGTCCCAGTTCGTCGCAGAGGTCATAGAGACTCTGTGAGGTTCCCCAGAATCCTTCCAGTCGGACGGTGTTCATGTTCATATCGCGTACATATTCTAATTGTAGGCGATTGCTCTCCGGGGTATCCCGCAGATAGATATCGTCCGTCCAGCCGGCACCTCTTAAGAGCACCTTCTTGCCGTTCAGCATGAAGCCGCGATAGCCCTCGTCCGTCAGATAGCTCTTCACCTCGCGGATGCCGAAACGTACGTCCTCGCTATCAGACACATCATGATCCATTGTCAATTTTCCATTTTCCATTGTTTGCACAAATTCAATGTGCAAATCACAGAGTTCGGGCTTGCCCATATTGTGGCACCACCACAGGCGCGGATGGTCGATATGGATCTCTGATGGGAGGGTGAATCGACGCTTCTCGCCAGCCGCAAGTGTGACGGGACAACTGAACGGCTGACCGTCGGCAGTGCCTCTGACCTCGCCTTCCACAGGCTGGTCTGAGAGGTTCTTCAATTCGGTGGCTACTGTGAGCCAGGCTTCATCAAGCGTTTCCGTGTTTACCCTCGAGCGGACGGCGGAGTGAGATACGGCCACGTTGCCACAAGTCTTCACCCTGACCTCGCGATAGATGCCCATGCTCTCATCGGCAGGACGCGGGTTCCAGTCCACAAAACCGATGTTGGGTTCTCCGGGCTGGGCACGGAACACTTCGACAGCGAGCACATTCTCCTGGGCGATGGCTTGGGTCACATCGAACTCAAACTGCCGGAATGGCCCGGCCATCTCCTGACTGTTGGCAATCTGCTGGCCGTTGAGCCACACATTAGCACGATAACTGATTCCGTCGAAGGCGAGCAACACGTGCTCGCCTTCTTTCAAGGCCGGCTGATTGAACGTCGTGCGATACCACCAGCTCTTCTCGAACTGCGTCTTGTCGATCTTGGCGTAGTCGTCGGCCGTAAGTGCTTCTTTCTCAATGCCATTGTCCGTCAACACTCCCATGATGGTTGAAGGTACTTTCGCCTGTATCCAACCTTCTGTCTGGGCAGCTGGGGTGGACAGGATGTCGCCTGTCTGACTGACCTTCTCAGACGACTGCACCTGCCACACCATCTGTTGTGCCCCCTTCTCCGTAGTACATGCCGTTAATGCCAGAGCGAGCATCATAACGGCGGTCGTCTTTCTGAACTTCATTAACTTACTTGATACTAAGTACGATGATCGACTTGGCGGGAACCTTTACCGTCAATACGCCCTTGTTCAGCTTGGCATCGTTGAAAGCCTTGGGGGCAACGACATTCGGATTGTTGAAGTCGTTGAAGTCTGCCACGTTCTTCGAGGTGAGGATGCGGCCGGAGACCTGCTTGGCATCATAGCCGGCGAAATTGAAGTCGATGGTCTGATCCTTGTCGAGGCAGACGTTGGTAATGGCGAGTACGATCGATCCGTCCTGTGTCTTTGCTGCTGAGGCAGAGAGCATGGGGCAGGGACGATAGCCTGCATCCTTGGCGTCAGCCTTTTCCTTGAAGTAAGCCTTGCTTACGGCCATCACTTCCGACTCAAGGTCGAGTGGGAGCCAGGTGGCCTCCTGGAACGGGGTGTACATCTCAAACACGTGGTAGGTCGGTGTGAGCACCATGTGGCCCGTGCCTTCCTGGTCGGTGAGAATCATCGACTGCAGCACATTCACCACCTGGGCGATGTTTGCCATCTTCACACGGTCGGTGTACTTATGGAAGATGTTCAGGCTCAGGGCAGCTACAAACGCATCGCGGAGGGCGTTCTGCTGGTAGAGGTGGCCAGCGATGGTGCCGGGTTCCTCGTCCCACCATGTGCCCCATTCATCGACGAGCAGGCCGATCTTGCCTTCGGGATCTTCCTTGTCCATGATGGCCTTGTGCTTCTTGATGACTTCCTCGATCTCCGTACACTTGCCTAAAGCCCAGTAGTATTGGTCGGTGTTGAACTTTGTGGCTGAGCCTTTTGAGCCGTTCCAACCTGTACAGGTATAATAATGTAAGGATATACCCTGCATCTGACGGCCGATGTTCTTCATCAGCACCGTGGTCCAGTCGTAATCATAGTCCGAGGCACCTGAAGCAATGCGATAGAGCTTATTGCCGGGCTGGTCGCGGAGATAGGTGTTGAACTTGCGGAACTCGTTCGAGTAGTATTCAGGTGTCATGTTACCACCACAGCCCCAGGCCTCGTTGCCGATGCCGAAGTACTTCACCTTCCAGGCCTTGTCACGGCCGTTGGCACGACGCAGACGGGCCATCGGGGTGTCACCGTCACTGGTCATATACTCCACCCACTGGGCCATCTCCTTCACGGTGCCGGAACCTACGTTACCGCTGATATACGGTTCGCAGCCGAGCATCTCGCAGAGGTTCAGGAACTCATGGGTACCGAATGAGTTGTCCTCGATGGTGCCACCCCAGTTGTTGTTGCGCAGCGACGGACGGTCTTTCTTCGGACCGATGCCATCCATCCAGTGGTAGTCGTCGGCAAAGCAGCCGCCAGGCCAGCGCATCACGGGGATCTTCAGTGCCTTCAGTGCCTCGAACACATCCTTGCGATAGCCGTTGATGTTGGGGATCTGTGAGTCTTCTCCCACCCAGAGGCCGCCGTAGATACACGAGCCGAGGTGTTCTGAGAACTGTCCGTAGATCTCACGGTTGATCTTGGCTCCCGCCTGATCAGCGTGAACCGTTGCCTTCACATTCTCTGCTGATGCGCTGAGAGAGAAGGCTATCATTGTAGAAATTAATAACGTTTTCACTTTCTTTTTATTATTTACACTCGACAGCGGCCTGTTCGACGGGGAGGCAGCGCTTGTAGTTCTCGATGTACTTCTCAAAGCCGGCAACGTCTTCGGGGGTGGGGGCGATGGATACGCCCGTGTTGCCTGCGAAGACAACCTTCTCGAGGTAGTCGGCGAGTGAGAGTTTGTCGGGATTATTTACTGCATAGCCTGCGAGCAGGGCAATACCCCAGGCACCACCTTCGCCAGCGGTCTCCATCACAGAGATGGGACTGTTGAGGGCAGCAGCAAGCATGCGCTGACCGACACCAGGTGTCTTGAAGTAACCACCGTGACCCGTGATGCGATCCACACGGATCATCTCTTCCTTGAACAGGATGTCGTTACCGATCTTCAGCACACCGATGGCACCGTAGAGGTGGGCACGCATGAAGTTGGCAAGGTTGAACTTGTCGTTGGCAGAACGTATGAACATGGGGCGACCTTCCTGCAAGCCAGTGACAGGCTCACCACTGACATAGTTGTAGGCCATCAAGCCACCACAGTCGGTGTCGCCCTCCAAAGCCTTATTGAAGAGCTTGCCGTAGAGCTCGTTCATATCCACCTTGATACCAAGCAGTTGCTGGTATTCCTTAAAGAGACTTACCCAGGCGTTGATGTCGCTGGTGCAGTTGTTGCAGTGCACCATAGCGACGAGAGAACCGTCAGGCGTGGTCACCATGTCGATCATCTCGTAAGGCTTCGACAGTGGTTTCTCCAGCACGATCATCGAGAATGAAGAGGTGCCTGCGGAGACGTTACCTGTGCGCTGCTTGACAGCGTTGGTAGCGACCATACCCGTGCCTGCGTCGCCCTCAGGAGGACAAACGGGGATACCAGCCTTCAGGTGGCCAGAGACATCGAGTTTCTTTGCTCCTTCTGGTGTCAGGAAACCTGCGTTCTCACCAGCGTTGAGTGACTTTGGCAGGATGTCGAGCAATGTCCAGGAGAATCCTTTCGGAGCGATGAGCTCGTCAAACTTTTTCACCATCGTAGCATCGTAAGTCTTCGTAGCGGGATCGACAGGGATCATACCAGAGGCATCGCCTACGCCAAGGACGAACTGGCCCGTGACCTGCCAGTGGACATAACCTGCGAGGGTGGTGAGGTACTTGATGTCTGAGACGTGCTCCTCTTTGTCGAGGATAGCCTCATAGAGGTGGCTGATCGACCAACGGAGGGGGATGTTGTAGTTGAAGAGCTTGGAGAGTTCTGCGGCTGCCTTACCCGTGTTGGTGTTACGCCAGGTGCGGAAGGGCACGAGGATCTCCTGTTTCTCGTTGAAGGCCATGTAGCCGTGCATCATGGCAGAGAAGCCGATGGCAGCAAGGGCCTCAATTTCGCAGTCGTACTGAGCCAGGACATCCTTGCGGAGTTCAGCGTAGCAGTCTTGGAGTCCGTACCAGATGGCCTCGGTAGAATAGGTCCAGAGACCGTCTACTAACTGGTTCTCCCACTCGTGTGAGCCCTGTGCAATGGGCTTGTTGTCCTCGTCGATGAGGACGGCCTTGATTCTCGTGGAACCGAATTCGATTCCCAATATGGCTTTTCCAGCCTCAATTGTTTGTTTTGCGGTCATAGTCTTTAATATTTTGGCACGAATTACACGAATTTCACGAAATATTATTCGCGAATAATCCATAAATTCGTGTTAATTCGCGAAATTCGTGCCTATTAATATTTATCGGAGTGCCTTGTTCAGCATGTAGTACATCTCGTTGTTCTGGAGAGTTTGCTTGAAGTCGGCGATGGTAGTGTCCTTGTTGATGCGGACGTACTCGATGCCGAGCATCTCAGCGAAGTCTGCCCAGTACTCTTCGTTGATGTCGTATGAGAAGGCGCTGTGATGAGTACCACCAGCGAGGATCCAGGCAGCAGCACCGATCTCGAAGGTGGGCTGGGGGATCCAGAGGGCAGAAGCCACGGGGAGGTTGGGCATGGGCTTCGGCTCGATGCACTCCACCTCCTGAGAGATGAGACGGAAACGGTTGCCGAGGTCAACGACAGTCGCCTTGATACCACGACCGGTCTTCGAGGTGAACACGAGGCGGGCAGTCTGCTGCTTGCGGATACCGATGCCGAGGAAGTGAACCTCGAGCTTTGGCTTGTCGACAGCGATGAGCGGGCAGACCTCGAGCATGTGGCTCTGGAGACAAGACGAACGGTCACCAGCGAAGTTGAGCGTGTAGTCCTCGAGGAAGGAACAGCCGATAGGCATGCCCTGTTGGATGACCCAGAGAGTGCGATAGAGACAAGCCGTCTTCCAGTCACCCTCGGCACCGAAACCGTAACCTTCTTCCATCAGGCGCTGTGAAGCGAGACCTGGAATCTGGTCGAAGCCACAGAAGTCAGGTGCATCGATGTCCGTATCACCGAGGTCGTCGAAGTTGGTGGTGAAGGCGGTAGCACCCTCATCCTTCAAAACGCGACGGAGAGCAATCTCAGCCTTGGCAGCATTCTTCACCTTCTGCCAGTAAACCTCTTCACCGCTCTCGTCGATCTTGATGGTGTAGAGCTTCTTGTACTCCTCGACGAGGGCATCAGCCTCTGCGTCGGTGACCTTCTTGAAGTACTCCATCAGTGAAGAGACAGGATAGTAGTCCACATGGTAGCCCAAGCGCTGCTCGAACTCTACACGGTCGCCATCGGTCACAGCCACGTTGTTCATGTTCATACCGAACATCAGGCAGCGTACGTTGTGGGCATCAGCCACACCGGCAGCCACACGTGCCCAGACGGCAATCTGCTTCTGGGCGTTCTCGTCCTTCCAATAGCCGCAGACCACCTTGCGGGCAATGCGCATACGGGTGCAGATATGTCCGAACTCGATATCACCGTGAGCACTCTGGTTGAGGTTCATGAAGTCCATGTCCATGGTCTCCCAGGGGATCTCAGCGTTGTACTGTGTGTGGAAGTGGAGGAGGGGCTTCTGCAACTGCTGCAGACCCTTGATCCACATCTTTGCGGGTGAGAAGGTATGCATCCAGGTGATGATACCCACACACTTCTCGTCGTTGTTGGCGGCCAGCATCACCTGCTCAACTTCCTTTGAGCTGTTGGCCGTACCCTTATACACAATCTTCACGGGGATGTTGCCAGAGGCGTTCAGACCCTCAACCATCTCCTTAGAGTGACCATCGACTGCAACGACTGCGTCGCCGCCATAGAGTAACTGTGCACCAGTCACCCACCAAATCTCGTAATTCTCAAATGCTTTCATACTTAAATTTTTTTAGACCACGAATTACGCGAATTACACTAATTTTGCTGCGCACAGAATAATTCGTGAAATTAGTGAAATTCGTGGTGTTATTAATAAATTAATGTTTTTGTCCTTTTTGTCCGTAGTAGGCATTGGGACCGTGCTTGCGCATGTAGTGCTTCTCGATGAGGAGCGGATTCATCGTCAGATTGGGATTGACACTGAAGGCGATGAATGCCATCTTGGCACACTGCTCCATGACCTTGGCGTTGTAGACGGCATTGTCGGGAGAGGTACCCCATGAGAAAGGTCCATGGTTCTTCACCAGTACGGCAGGCGTGTGATCAGGGTTGATCTTACGGATGTTGAGGATCTCGTCGACGATGACGTTACCTGTCTCCAACTCGTAGTTGCCCTTTACCTCTGCCTCCGTCATGTCACGGGTGCAGGGGATGGCCTGATAGAAGTAGTCGGCATGGGTGGTGCCGATGTTGGGGATGTCACGGCCAGCTTGTGCGAAGGCAGTGGCATAGGTAGAGTGGGTGTGTACCACGCCCTGGATGTTGGGGAAGGCCTTATATAATACAAGGTGTGTTGGGGTGTCGGATGACGGATTGAGGTCACCGTCTACTACTTCACCCGTCTTGAGGTCTACCACCACCATATCGGATGCTTTCATCACGTCGTAGTCCACACCTGAGGGTTTGATGACTACCAGACCGTTCTCGCGGTCAATACCGGAGACATTTCCCCAAGTGAAAATCACGAGGTTCTGCTTGACCAAGTCAAGATTGGCCTTGAATACTTTTTCTTTTAGTTCTTCGAGCATAGTTGTTTGATCATTAAATTTTGAAATTTGGAGCTTCTTTATAAGCCCGCTTGTTGAAACGATAGAGATAGGCACCACGCTTAGAATTGGTCTTGTCGACCAATTCTGTCTTCTCGATGAAGTCCATTTCCTTGATGCGCTTGCGGAAATTGCGCTTGTCGAGTTCGGCTCCGTTGACTGCCTCATAAAGGTTCTGGAGCTGGGTGAGCGTGAACAGGGCAGGGAGGAGGCGGAAGCCAACGGGCTCTTGTGACAGCTTCTGCTGCATCAGCTTCCTCGCCTTACGCACCATCTCATTGTGGTCGGAATAGAGTTGTGGAATCTCATTGATGTCCACCCATTTTACACCATGTTGCAAGCGCAGTTCTTCATCATAGTCCTTGACGTTGATGAGTGCATAGTAGGCAATGGAAACCACCCGTTCGCCCGGGTCACGGTCTACATTTCCGAAAGCACCCACTTGGCGCATGAACAGATTCTGCAGTCCGGTCAGTTCGTAGAGTGTCCGTGTGGCAGCGTCGTCGACACTCTCGTCGGCAGCGACGAAGCCTCCATAGAGGCTCCATTCGCCACGTCCGGGATCCATCTGGCGCTTGCCGATGAGCACCTTCAACTTCCCATCGTCGAAGCCGAAGATGATACAGTCTACCGACAACCATACCTTGGAATGTTCGTTGTAAAATGTCATGGTCTACTCGCTTTTTACCAGAAGTAATAGTAGAAGCAGCTGCAGAGGCCGATGACCACCAGCGTACCTACCACATCGAAGACACCCCAGCTCTCCTTAATAGACTTCTTGAAGTCGGCAGAGAAGGTGATGGCATCCACCTGTTCCTTGGAGGGGGCTGGTGTGAAGAAGCTGACAGCCACCATCAGCAGGATGATGAAGAGCAACAGCCAGCACTCAAAGATCAGCCAGTTGGTCTGCCAGAACCAAGCAGTAGCATCCCAGAAAGCACCGTCCATGACAGCCTTGCCGGAGTCGGTCATCACATTGGTGATCAGACGGACCATTCCGATGAGGAAGCCGCCAATAAGACCATATTCACCAGCCTTCGGTGTGATCTTCTTCGAGAAGATACCGAGGGTGAACACAGCCACCATAGCGGGAGCAATCAGCGACTGGATGTCCTGCAGGTAAGAGTAGAGGTTACCCATGTTCATCATGATCGGCATCCAAGCCAGACCGAGGAGCACCACTACGACAGTAGCCGAACGACCTACGAACACGTAGTGAGCCTCGCTCTTGCCCTTCTTCATCGGCTTGTAGAAGTCCTCCGTGAAGAGGGTGGCACAGCTGTTGAAGAAAGCTGCCAGTGAAGCGACCAGTGCACAGACGAAACCGATGGTCACGATACCCTTGATACCGGCAGGCAGGATGTTCTTCACCATCATGGCGAAGGCACCGTCGGTAGACTCGTGGTTGGTGATGTCCATCTCGATACCGCTACCCGTCTTCAGTGACAGGGCATAGGCAATCATACCGGGGATGAGGAACATGAAGCAGGGGAGGATCTTGAAGAAACCGGCTGCGATCGTACCACGACGAGCACGCTTCATCACTTCCTTGTTGTCCTCGCCAGGAACCTGACCGAGTACACGCTGAACGATATGCTGGTCAGTACACCAGTACCAGAAACCGATGATCGAGGCACCGAGGAACACCACATAGCCTGGGAACTGCGGGTACATCGGATCAGCAGGATCGGTATGGAACATGTGGGTCGTACCGAAGCCGTCGTGTGCAGCGTTACAGACGCGCATCATCTCAGCCCATCCGGCAGAGATGCTACCGTCGCCAAGCATGTTCAGACCAAGGAACAGGACTAGGAAAGAACCCACGATCAGGATCGGTGTCTGAATGGTAGACAGCGTCATCACACCCTTCATACCACCGAAGACGGTGAAGACAGCCGTGATGGCAATCAGACCGATGGCACCATACCAGAAGGGGATGTCGAGCAGGAATTTGAAGAAAATACCACCCGTGAAGGCCGTCACAGAGACCTTCGTGAGCACATAGGCCACGAGGGTGATGATGGACAACCACGAACCAGTGCGCTGGGTGTAGCGGAACTTCAGGAAGTCGGGCATGGTGATGATCTTACCCATCTTGTTGATGAGCAACTGATAGAAGGGTACGAAGAGCCAGCCGAGGATGAGGATCATCCATCCCTGCATCTCCCAGTGGGCCATTCCCACACCGTCCTTCGCACCGGTACCGGCGAGACCTACAAGGTGTTCAGAACCGATGTTGGCGGCAAAGATGGCCATACCGATGACGTACCAAGGCTCACCCTTACCGAAGAGGTAAGCCGAAGAGTCTTCGCCCTGCTGGGCTTTCTTGTCTTTCCAGATGGCATACCATACGGCTGCCACCACTCCCATAAGGCCGACGATGAGCACTACCCAGTCGAGCCAGACGAATTCATGTGAACTCCAATTCATTGTTTAAAATATTAATAGTTAGTGATTATTTAATCGAGAACTTATAGGCAGCGTGGCTGTAGTATTTCTCATCTGGATTCAGGGTCGGCTGAACCCATTCGGGATGATTGGGAGAGTCGGGATATTTCTGGCTCTCGAGACAGACGCTCACGTGCTTGGGGTATTTGAGACCGTGCTTGCGGATGATGTCTGCATCAGCACCTACACCCTGGAAGTTGCCGCTGTAGACCTGTACACCGGGTTCGTTGGTGAACATCTCCATGAAGATGCCGGTCTTGGGGCTGTAGAGGCTGGCACAAACCTGTGTGTCGTCGCCCTTACCGTCCTTATAGGTGTTCAGGCAGAAGTTGTGGTCATAGCCTGTGGCGTTCTGGATCTGGTCGAATTCAGACTGGATGCTGTCACCGATGGCATGAGGCTCACGGAAGTCCATGGGGGTTCCCTCCACTGACTTGATCTCACCCGTAGGGATGTAGAGCTTATCGCTCGGGGTAAAGTTGTCAGCATTTACATAAAGCACCTGATCGTAGCCGGGCTGTGTAAAGTCGCCACTGAGATTGTAGTAGTTGTGGTTGGTCTGGTTGATGATGGTCGGATGGTCTGACTCTGCCTCCCATGTCATGTCGAGGATGTTGTCTGCCGTCACCTTATAGGTTGTGACAGCCATCACCTTGCCAGGGAAGCCGTTTTCACCGTCGGCAGCAACGATCGTCAGCTTCAGAACGGAATCGCCGATCTGCTCAGCGTCGTACACCTGATGCATCCAACCTGTGTTGCCACCACCGTGCAGACAGTTCGGACCGTCGTTTTTCTTCAACTGATACTCCGTCTCACCAAGGGTGAACTTACCCTCCTTGATGCGGTTGGCATAACGACCGACACTGGATCCATAGTCTGACGGACTGTTGAGGGTGTCGGCATACTGGGCGATGTTGTCAAAGCCAAGTACGACATCCGTAGGACTGCCGTTCTTGTCGGGTACGACAAGTGATACGATACGTCCACCATAGTTCGTGATGCACACTTCCATGCCATTGGCATTCTTCAGGGTGTAAAGCTTCACGGGCTTGTCCTGAATGGTTGTGTCAAACTTGGCTACGTCTAAACCTGATACTGTCAGTTGTGGTGCCTGCACTTTTTGCTCACAGGCCGAGAACAGGAGCGCTGCTGCGCCCAGTCCACAAAACATACCTTTAAGTACTTTCATTTTAATACGTTTTTAAGTTTAATTGTTGTTATAGCGTTTATTTTGGGTGTAAAATTACAATTAATATTTGAATTATGCAATACTTAAATAAATAATTAAACGGCATAAAGTGTAAAAATAACACTTTATGCCGTAATTTAACCTTTTTTGGCTAAGTTGCCGTGCTCTTAACAGAGTTTACGCGAGCCGTCTCCTATGACCACATCATAGACTTTCGGCTCGTGACCGTATTTCTCGTTGAAACGCTTCTTGGCGTCTTCGATGAACTTCTTATAGAGGTCGTTGCGCACAAGGTTGATGGTACAGCCACCAAAGCCGCCACCCATGATACGGGAACCCGTCACACCGTTTTCCTTGGCGATGTCGTTCAGGAAGTCCAGTTCCTCACAAGATACCTCATAGTCTTTGGAGAGACCCTCGTGAGTCTTGTACATCAACTCACCGACTTTCTCGTAGTCACCTTCGTTCAGGGCGTCGCAGACGGCCAGCACACGGTCTTTCTCACCGAGTACGAACTTGGCACGCTTGTAATCCTCAGCGCCCACCTCGTCCTTCACTTCCTCGAGCTGTTCCCATGTGCAGTCGCGCAGTGTCTCAAACTTTCCTTCCGGATGTTTGGCAGCGATGTGCTTCACCACATTCTCACAGGAACGACGACGGTCGTTATAGGGCGAACCTGCCAGCTGGTGCTTCACCACAGAGTCGAGGAGCACCAGACGATAACCATCGGGCTTGAAGGGGAAATACTCGAACTCACGGCTGCGGCAGTCCAGACGCATCAGACAGCCTGCCTTTCCGAAGACAGAGGCGAACTGGTCCATGATGCCACAGTTGACACCACAGTAGTTGTGCTCCGTGGCCTGACCTGCCAGCACCATATCCCACTGGCTGACCTTGTTCTCGCCGAAGATGTCGTTGAGACCACAGGCGAAGCAACTCTCCATGGCAGCGGAAGAAGACATGCCTGCACCCAGGGGAACATCACCTGCAAAAGCAATGTTGAATCCTTTAACGGGTACACCGAGTTTCTTCATCTCCAGGGCGATACCATAGATATAACGAGCCCAGCTGGCACGTGGACCGTTGGGGTCGGAGAGCTTAAAGTCCACACGGTCCTTCAGGTCGATGGCATATGCCATAACGGTATCTTCCGTCCCATTGGCACGCATCTCAGCCATGACGCCTTTGTCGACAGCACCAGGGAACACGAAACCACCATTGTAGTCGGTATGTTCACCAATCAGGTTGATACGTCCGGGAGAAGCATATACATTGCCGGTCTTTCCATCAAAATGCTTGATGAAGCGGCTTCTTACAAATTCAATATCCATTATATTTAAAATTAGGTGTAAATTAATCAACGGTTAATCAACGGGGATGTCCTTGTTCACATTCTTGCAGCCGATGAGCGCATAGTAGAACATATAGGCAACTGCCAGGAAGTAGACAAAGTAACTGGGCATGTATCCGAAGATGTCTGCGAAGAAATTCTGTACTACCGGCAATACGCCACCACCTACCACCATCATCATAAAAATACCAGAAGCCTGGGCTGTGTATTTGCCAAGACCTTCAGTGGCCAGATTGAAGATAGAGGCCCACATCACGGATGTAAACAGACCACAGAGCACAAGAAGCAGGGCTGTCAGAGGTACTGTCGTAGAAGTGATGGTGCCTTCCAGAATGGAAATCAAGGGCATGCTGACCGTTACACTCTTCGGCGTGAAGATGGCTGCCAGAATCAGGATCATGCAGGCGAAGGTGGCGATCAGCATCAGATAACGTGAAGACACTTTCGCGGCAATGAAGCTTGAGCAGAGACGACCCACGAGCATCAGCAGCCAGTACATGGCTGCCACAGCTCCACCGATAGTGGCTGCATTCACAACGGCATCAGGATTCACCCATGCGCCATTGGCTGAGGTATCTGACAGATAGAAGTTCAGGCCACCAGGGATACCGACCTCGACACCGACATAGACGAAGATAGCAATCACACCTAAGAGACAGTGACGGAATGACCAAGGCGAATGTTCGAACACCGTATCAGCAGTCACCTTACCCATCTCAGGATCCTTAATGGGGATGAAGATGAGGGCGACGAAGGCAGCAGCAAAGACCGTCATGGCAATATACATCACCAGATTGACGTCGGCCATCTGTGTAGAGGCAGTCACTGTTCCGATCAGGGCACCAACGAGCATTGGGGTCATCGTTCCAGCGAGGGAGTTCAATGTGCCACCAATCATGTTCAGCTGATTACCACGGTTACCGCCACCGCCAAGCAGGTTCAACATCGGGTTCACCACTGTATTCAGGATACATACAGAGAAACCGGAGATGAATGCACCAAAGAGATAGATGCAGAAACCAGGAATTCCACCAGAGAAGCCGGAGAGGTACTGGATGAGTACGCCGACGAAGCCTACTGCGATACCAATCAGGGCCGTCTTCTTATAGCCAACCTTTGTCAACATCTTTCCTGCTGGGATACCCATGAACAGGTAAGCAAAGAAGTTCATGAAGTTACCCATGATGCCGAGCACGTTGGAACCGCCAATCTCAGGCTGGTTTTTCCAGATCACCCCAATAGGCGCACCAAGATTCGTGACGAACGAAATCATGGCATATAGGAACATCATCGTGATGATAGCGATGATACTTCCATTCGATTTTTGATTACTCATATAAAAATGTAAAGTCTTTTTTCGGTTTCACGTTGGGTTGATTACTCGACTACGCCGAAACGATAGATCGTCTTGTGCTTATAGGTCTGACCTGGACGCAGTATGACGCTGGGGAAGTATGGGCGGTTAGGCGTGTCGGGGAAGTGCTGAGTCTCGAGACAGACTGCAGAGCGGAAAGGGAATGTGCAACCATTGGCACCCTTATAGCCGCTGGCATAGTTGGCGGTGTAAAGCTGCATGCCCGGTTCGGTGGTGTAGCACTCCAGTGTACGACCGCTCTTCGGATCAGTGATTCTGGCAGCAAAGCTCAACTCGCCTTCCTCGCGCTTGTTCAGTACATAGTTGTGGTCGAAGCCCTTACCAAACTTGATCTGCTCGTGATCTGCGTTGATATCCTGACCGAAGGGCTTCGGTGTGCGGAAGTCAAACGGTGTACCTTCCACCTTCAGGATCTCACCCGTAGGAATGGCTGTGGCGTCGGTGGGCAGATAGAAGTCAGCGTTGATTTCGCAGATCTGATCCTCAATCGTCGGAGTGGGGTCTGCTGTACCTGACAGAGAGAAGAAGGCGTGATGCGTCAGGTTGACGATGGTCTTCTTGTTCGTTGTGGCCATGTACTCGATCACCAGTTCGTTGAGGTCAGTGAAGGTGAACTCTACCGTGATATCGAGCTCGCCCGTGTAACCTTCCTCACCGTACGATGAGATACGATGCAGGGCCAGAGAGCGGGGACCCATCTGACGGGCATCCCATACCTTGGCGTTGAAGCCGACAGCACCGCCATGCAGGTGGTTAGGACCGTCGTTGAGAGCCAGTTGATAGTCCTTGCCGTTCAGCGTGAACTGACCCTTGCAGATGCGGTTACCCCAGCGGCCAATCAGCGTGGAGAGATAAGGCTCCTTACCGCTGGTGAGCTGTTGGATACTGTCGTGACCCTGGATCACGTTACCTACTTTACCATCTTTGTCGGGAACCATGATAGCGCAGATGGCACCACCATAGTTAGAGATGGCTACTTCGAAACCTTTACGGTTTCTGAGGATGTACAAATCGGTTTTCTTACCGTTAATGGTGGCCTGGAAGTTCTCGCGCTTCAGACCACATACATTCGCTGTTTCTGTTGTGTTTGCCATAAAAAATGCTTTTAGTTACTAAACTATTTTTCTGCAAAGTAACAGAAAAAAAAGCAAATAGAAGAAAGAAACACCGAAAAAAATGTTTCGGATGTATTAAAAAACTCTAAATGCAGTTCTTTAGAAAGTCTGCAACCACATAACTGCTACCTCCAATGAACACAAAGTCGTCATCTTTGGCAGAATTCTTGATGTCTTCGTAGGCGCTGGCAACATTAGGATAACTCTCTCCTTGGAGACCAAGTTGCTGAGCATAGAGCTTCAATATATTCTCAGAAACAGCCCGATGGGTACTGGCTTTTGTGAAGTAATAAATGGCGTTCTTGGGCAAAAGAGCCATGACGCCTTCGACATCCTTATCATCAACCATGCCGAAAAGAATATGCATCTGATGGCACTTAACGGTATTCAGCTGTTCACTCAGATACTGCCAGCCAGGGAGGTTGTGGCCTGTGTCGCAAATGGTCTTTGGCTTTCCCTTCACCAGCTGCCAGCGTCCTTTCAGACCTGTCAGGTCACAAACATTCCTAAAGCCTTCATTGACTTCCTTATTCTGACACTCTGCCTCAGGATCGCAATTAATGGGATGCATGAAACCAAGTTTCTCCAGTTGCCTGACAGCACAGAGTACTGTATTCGTGTTCTTCGTCTGATAAGAGCCTGCCAGTTCTCCTGTCAGGATGCCGAAGTGTTCTGTCTGATAAATGAAGCCATGGTCAGAGGGTGTGAAGCTTTTCACCTCTTGTTTGTTCTCTGCATATGTAATGGGGGCTTTTACTTCAGTGGCGATGGCATCGAATACCGCTCGCGTCTCAGGGGTGGTCTCTCCGATAACCACAGGCACACCCGGTTTGATGATGCCGGCCTTCTCAAAAGCAATCTGCTCAAGAGAAGAACCCAGGAATTGGGTATGGTCCATCCCGATGTTCGTAATGACTGACAGGATTGGGGTGATGATGTTGGTGCAGTCGAGTCTGCCACCCAATCCAACCTCAATGACAGCGATGTCCACATCCATCTCAGCGAAATACTTGAAGGCCATGGCCGTGGTCACCTCGAAGAAGGATGGCTGTAGAGACTCGATGAAAGATTTCTCCTGCTCTACAAAGTTGACGACATATTCTTCAGGTATTTGCTGACCATTGACTCGGATGCGCTCGCTGAAATCAACCAGATGGGGTGAGGTATAGAGTCCCACCCTGTAGCCGCACATCTGGAGGATGGCCGAGAGCGTGTGCGAACAGGACCCCTTGCCGTTAGTGCCTGCCACGTGGATAGTCAGGAACTTCTTGTGGGGATGGTCGAAATGCTCATCCAGAGCCAGGGTGTTTTCAAGTCCTTCCTTATAGCCGCTGGCTCCTTGCCGCTCAAACATCGGCATGGCATTGAACAGGTATTCGCACGTCTCTTGGTAAGTCATGTCAATTTACAATTTGACAATTTACAAATTAACTGAAGTAATTCTTGAACTTCTGGAAGATGGAGTCTCTGGTCTGCTTGTCGCCCTTGAAGTTGTCACTCTCACGGAACGACTCGATGGCATGCTTCTCCTCACGAGAGAGTGTCCTTGGCACGTAAACGCTGATGTTCACCACAAGGTCACCCTTACCACTGCCATAGCCTTGCACGACAGGAAGCCCTTTGCCACGCAGACGGAGGGTCTTGCCGGGCTGGGTGCCATTCTCCAGTTTCACCCTCAGCTTGGAGCCTTCGATGGTGGGTATCTCTATCTCTCCGCCAAGGGCTGCTGTGGGGAAGTCGAGCAACAGGTTGTAGATCAGGTCGTTGCCGTCACGAACGAAGGTGTCGTTGTCTTCCTCTTCGATGAACACCTGTATATCTCCGTTGACACCATTATGCTTGCCGGCATTACCTTTTCCAGGCACGTTGACAACCATTCCCTCAGCTACTCCGGCAGGGATGTTGATCTCAACGACCTCTTCACCTTTTTCTATACCAGTGCCACCACAGTGCTTACACTTGTTCTTGATCACCTGTCCCTCACCGTTACATGTCGGACAGATGCTCTGCTGCTGCATCATGCCGAAGATGCTCTGGGTGGTATGGGTGATGACGCCCTGCCCATGACACGTCGGACAGGTCTCCTTGCCACTGCCAGCCTCGGCACCCGATCCGCTGCAATGAGGGCAGGGGATATCCTTACGTACCTTGAACTTCTTCGTGACACCCTTGTTGATCTCTTCCAGTGTGAGCTTCACCTTTAGTCGCAAGTCACTGCCACGGTGCTGCTGCGGACGGCGTGAACCGCCACCAAAGCCACTGAAGCCATGACCGCCGAAGATGTCGCCGAACATAGAGAAGATGTCGTCCATGTTCATCGACGCACCTCCGAATCCGCTGAAGTCGAATCCTCCCATGCCCGGACCATTGAAGCCGAACTGGTCGTACTGCTGGCGTGTCTTCGGGTCGTGCAACACATTGTAGGCCTCGGCAGCCTCCTTGAATTTCTCCTCAGCTTCCTTGTCACCCGGATTACGGTCTGGGTGGTACTTGATGGCTATTTTGCGATATGCTTTCTTAATCTCGTCTTCCGAGGCGGTCTTCTCAACCCCAAGCACCTCGTAGTAGTCTCTTTTCTGTGCCATTGGTTTATTGTCCTACTGCCACTTTTGCGTGGCGGATTACTTTGTCGTTTAGTTTGTATCCCTGTTGCAGGCAGTCGATGACCTTGCCTTTCTTGTCGTCGCCCATGCCCGGTACCATTGCTACAGCCTCATGTACGTCGGTGTCGAAGTCAGCATTCTCGGTGTCGATCTTACTGACACCTTGTGCTTCAAGCGTCTTCATGAACTTCTGATGGATCAGTGTCATACCCTCACGGAGCACCTCAGGATCATCGGTCTTGGCACCGTTCTCGATGGCACGTTCCATATCGTCGATGATGGGCAGGATGGACGTGATGAACTTCTCTCCGCCATTCAGGATCAGCTCTGCGCGCTCCTTCAGGGTGCGCTTGCGATAGTTCTCAAACTCTGCCACCTTGTAGAGCAGCTGGTTCTTCAACTCGGCAATCTCTGCCTGCGCCTTCTCCAGAGGATCCTGCTCTTCAGGCTTCTCTGAGTTTTCTGAATCTTCTGAGTTTTCAGAGACTTCTGCCTCTTTGTCAGTCTCTTCAACAGGAGCCTCGTTCAAGGTCTCCCCGTCTTCGATGTTGATATCTTTTTCTGTCATAATTGCGTTAATTTAATAATTCTGCAAGTCCTCATGCAAATTTCGTGCCATTAGGCGTAGAGTTCGGCTTTCTTCGCTTTGATGGCCTCGTCGTAGATGTAGTCATCGTAGATCATCAGCTTGTCGATGGTGCCCTTTGGCGTCAGTTCGATAATACGGTCTGCCACGGTGTTGATGAACTCATGGTCATGAGAGGCGAAGAGGATATTGCCCTTAAACTGGATGAGGTTGTTGTTGAAAGCCTGGATGCTCTCGAGGTCCAGATGGTTCGTGGGCGTATCGAGAATCAGGCAGTTGGCGTTCTTCAACTGCATACGTGCAATCATACAACGCATCTTCTCACCTCCGGAGAGTACGTTTACGTGTTTCAGCACATCCTCTTCCTTGAAGAGCATACGGCCGAGGAACGACTTCATTGTCACCTCATTACCAGGTCCCCACTGCGAGAGCCAGTCCACAAGGTTCATCTCGCTCTGGAAGAACTCCGTATTGTCGAGTGGGAGATAGGCCGTTGTGATGGTCACTCCCCATTTGAAGGTGCCTGCGTCGGCCTCACGGTTGCCATTGATGATTTCAAAGAGAGCTGTCATCGCCTTGGGATTGTGCGAGAGGAAGACGGTCTTCTGGCCTTTCTCGATGGTGAAGCTTACGTTGTCAAAGAGTACTGTTCCGTCCGGATCGACAGCCTTCAAGCCCTCCACTTCAAGAATCTGTGTGCCAGGTTCGCGCTCCATCGAGAAGATGATGCCTGGGTACTTACGGGTAGAAGGTGTAATCTCCTCTACATTCAGTTTCTCCAGCATCTTCTTACGTGAGGTAGTCTGCTTCGACTTTGCCACGTTGGCAGAGAATCTCCTGATGAACTCCTCCAGCTGCTTCTTCTTTTCCTCGGCCTTCATCTTCTGGTTCTGCGCCTGACGCAAAGCAAGCTGCGAGCTCTCGTACCAGAAAGAGTAGTTACCGCTGAAGAGTGTCACCTTGCCGAAGTCGATATCGACGGTCTGTGTGGAGACGGCATCGAGGAAGTGACGGTCATGAGAGACCACAAGCACGCATTGCTCCAGATTCGACAGATATTCTTCCAACCACTGGACAGTGTCAAGGTCGAGGTCGTTGGTGGGCTCGTCGAGCAGCAGGTTGTCAGGATGACCGAACAAGGCCTTGGCGAGCATCACGCGCACCTTCTCATTGTTCGAGATCTCTGCCATCTGCTTATAGTGCTGTCCCTCAGCCACACCGAGGTTCTGCAACAGCTGTGCAGCCTCACTCTCTGCCTCCCAACCGTTCATCTCTGCAAAGGCCATCTCGAGGTCTGCGGCTCTCACACCGTCTTCCTCGGTCATCTCTGCCTTGGCATAGAGGGCTTCACGCTCTTTCATATTGGCCCACAAGGGCTGATGACCCATCAGCACCGTGTCCATCACAGAGAACTCATCGTATTTGAAGTGGTCCTGTTCCAGCACACTCAGGCGCTCGC
This sequence comes from Prevotella sp., assembly GCA_017474845.1. GTDB lineage: Bacteria > Bacteroidota > Bacteroidia > Bacteroidales > Bacteroidaceae > Prevotella. Next base: position 15,489 of record JAFVGS010000011.1, on the reverse strand, counting down.
CCGGCTGCATCTCCACCGTTCCTTTATTGGGTTCCAGTTCACCGCTGATGGCACGGAGCAGGGTAGACTTGCCCGCACCGTTGGCACCGATGATGCCGTAGATGTTGCCACTCGTGAATTTCAGGTTGACGTCCTTATAGAGGACCTTCTTTCCAAACTGTATCTGCAGATTTGTTACTGTAATCATTGCTTTCTTTCTATACCTTATTTATAATAATGGGCTGCAAAGGTACGAATATTTTTTGAATTAGCCAAATTTTCGCAAGAAATCTATAACATTCCCTTCGTTGAGGGCAGCTCGTAGTGGTAGATATCCCGTCTGACGGCCATCTTCAGCGAACGTGCCAGCGCCTTGAAGATACCTTCAATCTTATGGTGTTCATTCTCACCCTCGGCCTTGATGTTCAGGTTCATCTTTGCAGCATCGCTGAGACTCTTGAAGAAATGTAAGAACATTTCAGTAGGCATCTCGCCAATCTTCTCGCGCTTGAACGTAGCATCCCATACCAGCCACGGACGACCTCCGAAGTCGAGGGCAACGCTGCACAGACAGTCATCCATAGGCAGACAATAGCCATAGCGCTCAATGCCTCGCTTGTCGCCTAAGGCCGTGAGGATACACTCGCCAAGAGCGATGGCTGTATCTTCAATCGTATGGTGCTCATCCACTTCAAGGTCGCCCTTCGTGTGGATCATGAGATCCATCATACCATGCTTGCCAATCTGTTCCAGCATATGGTCGAAGAAACCCAGTCCTGTCTGGATATTGCACTTGCCTGTGCCGTCGAGATTCACCTTGATGTGAATGTCGGTCTCTTTGGTTTTGCGACTGACCTCTGCGATGCGCTCACCAGCAAACAGCAGTTCTGCAATCTTGTTCCAAGATATTCCTTCGTCACTCAGTATCAGTGATTTGCAGCCAATGTTTCGAGCAAAGCTTCTATCTGTCTCGCGGTCGCCGATGACATAACTATTGGCGATGTCATACTCAGGATTATTCATGTACTTCTCCACCATGCCAGTGTTCGGCTTGCGCGTGGGAGCATTGTCCTCAGGGAAGTGCGGATCAATCAATATCTCGTCGAAGGTGATGCCTTCGCCAGCAAGTGTCTGGAGGATGAAATTCTGAACCGGCCAGAACGTGTCTTCAGGGAATGCGTCTGTTCCAAGTCCGTCTTGATTGCTGACCATGACGAACTCAAAGTCGAGTTTCTCGCGAATGAAGGCGAGGTTGCGAAACACGCCCGACACAAACTTCAGTTTCTCAAATGCGTCAATCTGCTCGTCGGCAGGTTCCTCGATGAGTGTGCCGTCGCGGTCGATGAAGAGTATTCTTTTCATAAAGCTTCTTTGTTAAATTTATTCTTCTCCTGTTCATGGGCTTCAATAGCGCCGTACATATAGTATAAGGGGAACAGGAAGGAGAGCATGATGTAGGCCTGGATGAAGCCGATCAGCAGGAACACCAGTGCCGACATCCACCCGATATACGATGGCATGTTATAGGGATCGCCATTCATGAATCCCATGTTCGCCTCATTGCCTGCCAGGGAGAGGATGATGGCAGGGAGCGAGGTAATGGTGTAGCATACCCAGCCGATGAGTGTGGTCATGAACACCACGAGGAAGATGAATCCCCATCGGCGCATGCCCTTACCATAATGACTGAAGAGGTTGCTCCAATAGCCTGTGCCGTCTGTCAGCACATAGCGTATGTTCGTATAGGTCATGGGCAGGATGAACACAAAGGCCAGCAGCGAGATGAGTGCGATGGTGCCTATGGCCGTGTACAAGGAGAGATAGCCGATGAGCATGATGCTTGCGAAGCCGATGAGACTTCCGCCGATGATACTGATGACGAGCATACAGAGCCAGGCTTTCAGCGTGCGGACGAAGATGTGTGCATCAAAACTGTACCAATGCGTTGTCCAGCCGATGGCTCCCGTTTCCTGATGCTGTTTCAGTACGGAGAAGCCGTATGACACGAACAGGGCGTCGATAATGACGGTCACAGGCAGGACGATGAGTGCCAGCTGTGGACGGAGTATCATCATCGTGCCTCCCACGCTCACTAAGGCGGCAAAGACGATGGCCGCTATCCACGAGGCGCGGAAGATGCGCTTGAAGTTTGACATATACAGACGGTAACCGGCACTGATGCAGGCTCGGCTACTACGGTCTTTCAGAAGGATGTATTCCTTATCTTTTTCCATTATGTGTGCTGTTTTTTGCGTGCAAAGTTAGTGATTATTTGTGATTTACGATTGACGTTTGTCGATTTTCTTGCGGTAGAGTACGTTAATAATATTAAAACGGATTTAAAATGTTCAATGTTCAATGTTCAATGTTCAATGAAATATGTATCTTTGCACCCAAATATATAATGGTAACGCACACATGAAGTTATTGCAATGGGGATTCATCGGTTGCGGTGATGTGACTGAGCGTAAGAGCGGACCCGCCTTCAGTGAGGTGGAGGGTTCCAGTGTCGTGGCAGTGATGAGCCGCACAGAGCAGCATGCCCGCACCTATGCCGTCACCCATGGCATCAAGAAGTGGTATACCGATGCCCAGGAGCTCATCGACGATCCCGATGTGAATGCCGTCTATATCGCCACGCCGCCGTCAAGCCACGCCACCTATGCCATCATGGCGATGAAGGCCGGCAAGCCTGTCTATGTGGAGAAGCCCCTGGCAGCGAGCTATGACGACTGTGCCCGCATCAACCGCATCTCCGAGCAGACAGGTGTCCCTTGTTTCGTGGCCTATTACCGCCGTTACCTGCCTTATTTCCAGAAGGTGAAGGAGATTGTGAAGAGTGGCAGGATAGGGAAGATTCTGAATGTGCAGATACGCTATACCGAACCCCTGCGTACGGCTGATGCCGATGCTATCAGGAACCATCAGCCACTGCCCTGGCGCCTGCAACCGGAGTTTGCCGGAGGCGGCTACTTCTACGATATGGCCCCTCACCAGCTCGATCTCTTGCAGGACATGTTCGGGGTGATCCTCGAGGCGCGGGGCATCTGTGCCAACCGTGGCGGCTACTACGACGCAGAGGACTCCGTGAGTGCCTGTTTCTGCTTTGAGAACGGACTGCCAGGCTCTGGCTCGTGGTGCTATGTGGCCCATGAGAGTGCCCGCGAGGACTGTATTGAGATCATCGGCACCGAGGGACAGGTCAGCTTCTCAGTCTTTGACTACAATCCCATCCGTCTGCAGACCAGCGATGGCGACGAGAATATCATGGTGCCCAATCCGCCATACGTGCAGTATCCGCTCATCAAGAACGTGATTGAGCACTTGCAGGGACTGTCTGTCTGTACGTGTACCAGCAACTCAGCCACGCCTGTGAACTGGGCGATGGACCGGATACTTGGGAAGTTCTAAAGATGAAAAGGTAAAAAAGTAAAAGGGTAAAAGGGTGAAAAGGTGAAAAGGTGTTTGACTATAATGATAGGTGTGTGCCTGGCGCTGACGATGATGGCGCAAGGCCGTCAGCTGGATGCAGCGACCGCAGACAGCCTTAAGATCTGCACCATGCTCAAGAATTCCCGTCAGCAGCCTGCCTATGCCAATCTGCCGCTGTTCTTCGCACGTGGATTCCTGAACCGTCCCTATGTGGCTCATACCTTGGAAGCGGGTGACAAGGAGAGGCTGGTGGTGAACACCCGCGAGCTCGACTGCACCACGCTTGTTGAGACGGTGACCGCCCTCACCAAGTGCGCCTATCAGAAGAAATACACCTATGCCGCCTATCGTGCTGCCCTACAGGCCATGCGCTACCGCAAGGGCAAGATCGACAACTATACGAGCCGCATCCATTACTTCACAGAGTGGATCACTGAGAACAGCAAGTCGGGACTCGTGACTGAGATCCAGCAGCCCAATCCGCCGTTCACGGCCGTCCAAACCGTCAGCGTCAACTATATGAGCCAGCATCCGCAGAGCTACAAGGCCCTGAAGGCACATCCTGAATACGTGCCTGATATCCGGCGGATGGAGCAGCGTGTGTCTGGCCAGCAGTTCCGTTATATCCCCAAGGAGAGGGTAGGACGGAGCGACGAGTTGCGCAATGTTGTCAAAGACGGTGACATCATCGCCATCACCTGCAATAAGGCCGGTCTCGACATCGCCCACTTGGGTTTCGCTGTCTGGAAGAACGGTAACCTGCATCTGCTCAACGCCTCGCAACTGCACAAGAAGGTGGTTGAGGAGCCGATGACACTCTGGCAGTATCTACGCCAGCATCCCTCCCACACAGGCATCCGTATCATCCGCATCAACAAATAAATCGAAATAACAATAAAAGCAATATGAAGATGGAATTACCCGATTTTATGAACTACTCCAACAAGTTCACTCAAAAGGACTTCGTTGAAAAGATTTCACGCATCGCCAAGCGTGCCGGCTCCAAACTCGTCTATGCCGCCCTCATCCTCTATTATACCCTCCAGAGCGACAAGGTGAGCAAAGCCGACAAGGCCATCATCATCGGCGCCCTGGGCTATATGATCAGTCCCCTCGACGTCATCCCCGATGCCATTCCCATCGCCGGACTGACTGACGACCTTGCTGTGCTGCTCTATGTGTTGAAGAAAGTGTGGACGGGCATCGACCCTGAAATCATCGCCAAGGCCCGCGAACGCCTCTCAAAATGGTTCGACGAAGAGGAAATCAACGAGATCCAGCACCTCTTCGACGAAGAAGAATAAAAAACAAGAACCCCCGCTCAACTAGAGCAGGGGTCCTTTTTTCTCTGAGGTGCCTGGCGGATTCGAACCGCCGTGGACGGTTTTGCAGACCGTAGACTAAGCCACTCATCCAAGGCACCTTATTCAGAATGCGGGTGCAAAGGTACTAAAAAGAAGTGAAAAGTGAAGAATGAAGAGTGAAGAATTTGCTGTCGATTGGCTTTTTTTAACATTTTAGAGCCTTCTGTCGTGCTTATTTGCGCTCGTGACATTCGCCATCGCAGACGGGACAGCCCTTCTTCTTCGTGCATTTCTCTGCCAATGCGCAGCCCTTGCAGGAATCATCACGAAGCGTCAACGCCCGATATATCCGCCATCCGGCATAGCCTGCACAACCTGCCAAGACTACTATCACCACATAAATCTGCCACATATCACATCTCTCTGTTGGCTCTGAATCTACCTACAGATTCTTCAGTTTCCGCAGCAGAAGCTTGTTGATCACCTGAATGCGGTGGCCTTGTTTCCCGATGTCCTCGCGTACATTATTAATATTATTAAAGAAGTCGCTGAAGGCATTGAGTAGAAAGTTGGGCTGCCCTGAGTCTTCCACCATATCCGGATCGGTGACGATGCGGATGCCCAGTGGCTCGATATGCACGTCGACCTCCGGATCGGTCATGATGGGGTCGCCGTCGTAGTGGATGGCACCGGGCTGCTTGCGATGGATATGGAGATGCTTGGTGCGGAAGGTCTTGATCTTCGAGTGGCTGGGTAACGTCTTCATAAATAGGTCGGCAGCGATCTGCGGGGCCTCGAAGGTGTCGAAGGGCTCCATGATGATCACGTCCATCTCGCCGTCTTTCATCGTGGCGCCTGGGGCGATGTAGGCGTTGTTGCCGTATTGTGAGGCGTTGGCACAGGCGATGAGGAAGGCCTTGTAATTGTGCTTGCCGTCGTCAGCCTCCACCTCGTAGGTCTCAGGCTGATATTTCAGTCCCTCTTTCAGTACGTTCTCCACGTAGGTGATGGGTCCGCGCTTGCCGCTCTCTGCGAACTTCAGGGAGATGAAGGCGTCGAAGCCCATGCCGCAGGTGCAGAAGAATGGCAGACCGTTGATGATGCCGTAGTCGAAGGCCTCGATGTTGCAGGCGTTGATGACGTCGAGGGCGCGTTTCAGTTCCATGGGTATACAGAGGTGCCGGGCCAGTCCGTTGCCAGAGCCGCAGGGCATGATGGCGAGGGCTGTCTGAGAGTGGGTGAGGGCCCTGGCCACTTCGTTCACCGTGCCGTCGCCACCCACGGCCACCACAATATCTACCTGTCGCTCCACGCAGTTGCGGGCGATCTCCGTGGCGTGGCCGGCATAGCCCGTCAGCTGGATCTCGTAGTCAAACAGCTCGTGGTCCAGCCTCTTCTCGATGAGGTTGGGGACTTCATCCTTTGAGTGGGTACCCGAAATAGGATTGATGATGAAAACAATCTTCTTCTTACTCATAATTTGTGTGCAAAATTACGAAAATCGGTTAATTAACCAACTATTTATGCAAGAAAAATAGAAAAATAGAACTTTTTTAAGAAAAACTTGCACGATTTGATAAAAATTGTGTAACTTTGCACGCTGAAAGTAACAAAGACAAGTTTTACCTATTATAGCAATGGGACAATTAGAAGAGAAATTTAAGAGCTACCGTGTGCCTCAGAAGTTCATGGAAGATGACGTTTACCCCTATTTCCGTGCTATCACGGGCAAGCAGGGGACAGAAGTTGAGATGGGCGGACACAAGGTGCTGATGTTCGGCTCTAACGCCTATACAGGCCTCACGGGCGACCAGCGCATCATCGATGCCGCCAAGGCAGCTCTCGATAAATACGGTTCAGGTTGTGCCGGAAGCCGTTTCCTTAATGGAACACTCGACCTCCATGTGCAGCTGGAAAAGGAACTGGCTGGATATATCGGTAAGACAGAGGCACTGTGCTTCTCCACGGGCTTCTCTGTGAATCAGGGTGTGCTCGCCGTGGTCTGTGGCAAGGACGACTATATCATCTGCGATGACCGCGACCATGCTTCGATCGTTGACGGACGCCGCCTGTCGTTTGCCAAGCAGCTGCACTACAAGCACAACGACATGGAAGACTTGGAGCGCTTGCTGCAGACGCTGCCCTACGAGGCCATCAAGCTGATCGTCGTCGACGGTGTGTTCTCGATGGAGGGCGACCTTGCCAAGCTGCCTGAGATCGTTGAGCTGAAGCATAAGTACAACTGTTCCATCATGGTCGACGAGGCCCACGGTATCGGTGTCTTCGGCCGTCAGGGTAGGGGCGTGTGCGACCATTTCGGTCTCACCGACGAAGTGGATCTCATCATGGGTACGTTCTCGAAGTCGCTCGCCTCAATCGGTGGCTTCATCGCATCAGACTGGGATACCATCAACTTCCTGCGTCATAACACGCGTTCCTATATCTTCTCTGCATCCAACACGCCTGCAGCCACCGCCGCTGCCCTCGAGGCCCTGCATATCATCCAGAACGAGCCTGAGCGCATCGAGCGCCTGTGGAAGGTGACCAACTACGCCCTGAAGCGTTTCCGTGAGGAAGGCTTTGAGATCGGCGATACGGAGAGTCCCATTATTCCGCTCTACGTCCGTGATGCGAATAAGACGTTCCTCGTCACCGCCCTCGCCTTCAAGGCTGGTGTGTTCATCAATCCCGTCATTCCGCCCGCATGTGCCCCGCAGGACACCCTCGTGCGCTATGCCCTGATGGCCACTCATACAGAGGAGCAGGTTGAGCGTTCCGTCAAGGCCCTGAAGAAGATCTTCGTTGAGCAGGGCATCATCAAGTGAATCGATAATCGTAAATAGTTCGGGGCGTAGCGCAGTTGGTAGCGCACCTGGTTTGGGACCAGGATGTCGCAGGTTCGAGTCCTGTCGCCCCGACTTACAACAAAAATCCCCAGTCATTGCGGCTGGGGATCATTGTTGATATCGGGTTGTGGTTTCAGAGTGAGATGCTCTCGATGCGGAGCTTCATCATGCCAGCCGGCACGCGCACCTCAACAGTGTCACCCACCTTCTTGTTCAGCAGCGCCTGGGCGATGGGTGACTTGATGGAGATCTTGCCTTCGCGCAGGTTGGCCTCATTGGGGCTGGCGATGGTGTAGGTCATGCGGGCGTTGGTGGTAAGGTTGGTCATCTCCACCTTGCTGAGTAGCTGCACGCTGTCGGTGCCTAAGCGCGACATGTCGATCACACGCGCATTGGCAAGCACCTTCTGCTTGAATCGTATGCGCCCCAGCAGTCGGGCTTGTTCGCGCTTGGCGGCGTGGTATTCGAAGTTCTCGCTGAGGTCGCCCTTGTCGCGGGCCTCTGCAATGGCATCGCGCACCTGTGGCAGTTCAACACTCTCCATATGACGGAGTTCAGCTACGAGCTTGTCGTAGCCCTCTTGTGACATATATTCCATGATTCGTTTTCTGATTAATGGTGCAAAATTACTAATTTTTTTCTAATTCCCGACATGGAAAGGATAAAAGTTAAACTTTTATTAAATAATGAGCAGTTTTGTGGCTATCATGTACTGAAAGTCGAAGAAAAATATTACCTTTGCAGTATATATTACTAATTTGAGCTTATGGAATCATTTGTATTTTTAGGTTTTAACATCTACGCCTGGATCACTATCGTCACCGTCCTCTCGATGTTCACGGTAATGTTGTTCACCAAACTTCGTGCCGACCTTGTGTTCTTGGGTGCCATCGGCATCCTCTATGTCACCGGTGTGCTTGATGCCAAGGAAGCCTTCTCCGGCTTTTCCAGCACGAGTGTTATCGTGATTGGCGTGCTCTTTGTTGTTGTGGCAGGACTCATGCATACGGGCGTGCTGCAATGGATCGTGAAGCATCTGCTGGGACAGCCCTCGAGCTATGGCAAGGCCGTTGTCCGTCTGATGCTCCCAGTGGCTGCCCTGAGTTCGTTCCTCAGCAACACTACCGTGGTGGCACTCTTTGTGAATATCGTGAAGATGTGGTCAAAGAAGCTGAATATATCGCCCTCCAAACTGCTCATTCCCTTGAGCTATGCCTCTGGCATGGGTGGTGTGTGTACTTTGATAGGCACGCCGCCGAACCTGATCATCAGCGGACTCTATGAGGAGAAGACTGGCGAGGCGATGAACATTCTCACCACGACCATCCCTGGCCTTTTCTGTCTCTTCATCGGCGTGTTGTCCATCATCGCCATGCGCAAGCTACTGCCCGAACGTAAGGCGCCTGACGGTGCTTTCGAGTCGACGGGCGAGTATACTGTTGAGCTGCAGGTGCCGTCAGACAATCCACACGTCGGCAAGACACTGGGCGAGGCCGGATTGTACCACGTCAAGGGTGGCAGCCTGATAGAGATGTATCACTTTGACAATGTCCCGACGTCTATCGCTGAAGACGAACCCATCATGGGAGGTGACCACATGGTGTATGCCGGACAGATTGACGAGCTTTTAGAGATGGCGAAGCAACATCAGCTGGTGAGTGCCAACCACCATGTTTTTACGATGAGCGAGTTAGACTCGAGTCGCCAGTTCCGTACTGCTTACATCAATTACGGTAGCAGCCTGATAGGCAAGACCATCGGCGGCAGTACGTTTGAGAAGGACAACAACCTGACGCTGGCGGCTGTGGCCCGTCTTGGCGAGCGCATCAACAAGGCACCGCGGCAGGTAGTGTTGCAGGCTGGCGACACGTTGCTGTTTATATGTCCGAAGAACGTCAACGTCAACACCGCTTCGCTGAAGAGCGTCCTCCACTTCTACGACTCTGACGATGTGCCCAACATCGGGCGCGGCACGCTCGTCTCCACCGCCATCATGATTGCCATGGTAGCCCTCTCGGCCCTGGGCGTCATGCCGCTGCTGCAATGTGCCTTTATCGCTGCGATGGCCATGCTCGTGTTCCGGTGCTGTAGTCCAGAACAGGCCATGAAGGCCGTCAACTGGGAAATCCTGATGGTCTTTGCAGGCTCGGTCGTACTGGGACTTGCCATCCAGAAGACAGGTATCGCCGAACGCCTTGCCTTTAGCATCCTCGACATCTGCGGCACTAATCCCCTTGTGGTGATGACTGCTATCTGCTTCGTGGGCACGTTCATTACCGAGTTCATCTCCAACACGGCTGCCGGAGCCATGTTCTTCCCGATCATGTACGAGGCGGCAGAGAAGCTAGGTTATGAACCGTTCCCATTCCTTGTGGCACTGATGGTCAGCGTCAGCTCAAGCTTCGCCACGCCTATCGGCTCGCCTACCCACATGCTGGTCTATGGTCCTGGCGGCTACCGTTTCAGCGACTTTATGCGCATCGGCCTGCTGATGAATATCATCATCCTCTTGGCCAACATATTCATCGTGAACATCATCTATCCTCTGACACCACTACAATAGAACAAGAATATGGAAGACAATGCATTGAACAGATATCTGGACGAGATAGGCCACAGCAGCCTGCTCACTGACGAAGAGGAACGTGAACTCTCGCGTAAGATCAGGCAAGGCGACCAGCGGGCGTTGAGTCGGCTGGTGGAGGCCAATCTGAAGTTTGTCGTTGTCGTAGCCCGTCAGTATAAGGGCAATGGCCTGGCCATGGAGGACTTGGTGAGCGAAGGCAACATCGGGCTGATGAAGGCTGCCACGAAGTTCGACGGCGAGAAGGGCGTCAGGTTCGTGAATTTCGCAGTCGGGCACATTCGTAGTCAGATTGAGAAGGCCATCTCTCAGCAGGCTGGGCTCTATCAGGTGCCCAAGGATGCGCTGGGTGATCCTACGGCCCATCAGCAGAGCAAGCCGCTGTCTGTGGATGCGCCGCTCGGGCATCGTACGAATACAAGTCTGCTGTCTGTGCTGGTGAATCCTGATGCGCCTATAGCTGACGAGCGTGTACACTCCGAGGCTGTCGAGAATGCCGTCGAATTTGCGCTGCTGTCATTGAACCAGCGGGAAAGTCAGGTGGTGAACGCTTTCTTTGGCATTACCCAAGAGCGTGAGACGATGGCTGAGATAGCTGAGGATATGGACCTGAAGCGTGAGCGTGTGCGGCAGATACGCGACAAGGCCGTTCGCAAGCTGCGCAAAGCCTACAAGCAGAAGCTGAAGGATCTGCGGCGGTCGTAATCGTAAGGTTTTCGTCACTCGTAAGCCTATAGAAACAAAGAAGGGGAGCCATCACGGTTCCCTTTCTTCTTTCGTCGTTGAAACTATTCCAGATGCTATTTGATGGTTAGCCAGACGGCTTCACCTTTATTCTTGGCATCGACTATTTTCTGCTTCAATTCGTAGAGCCACTTGCGGGATTCGAGGACTTCACCAACACGCTGGTTGCGACCGACGAGGATGCAGCCTTGGGTGTCTTTGGCGGTGTTGCCCATGTGGATGCGGATGCCCTGCCACTGCTTGTTGAACTCAGGGCCACCGAGCAGGATGGGAAGCCACATCTTGAACTTCGGACTCCAAGAGATCACTACGGCGTAGCGACCTTCGGGGATGGCCGAACGGCCTTTCACCTTGTATGCCCCGTGGGCATAGTCGCGCCAAGTGGGTTCGAGGGTGTCGCAGAAATACTTGTCTTCTGTTCCGGGCAGATATTCGTCCATCACCTGCTGGCGGATGTAGAGGTGTCCTATCGTGTAGGTCTTGCGTTTTGCTATACGTTCTAAAATCAGTTCCATAATTATCAATTTTCAATTTTCAATGTTCAATATCCTTAATGTCACAATGTCACGAAGTCACAAAGTCACGCTTTGTCAATCTTGGTCTTGCCCCAGTGCTTCTGGTCGGTCTTCTCAATCCAGCCGTCACGCATCCAGCGAGAGATAATCTTTCTGAGCGACACGTCGCTACAGAATCCACGCTTCAAGGCACGGAGGTCATCGACGGTGAACACAGGAGCCAGTTGGTCGAACACCGAGTGGTTGGCTCCATATCGCTGGCACTCGTCCTGAGCATCGATATACTGACTCTGCAAGGCTTCGCCGAAGGTCTTGATCTGCTGACTCAGACAATATTCGGCCATCATCAGGGCAAACTCCAGACACGGCTTAGTTTCCTTGTCCTTACCCGAGAGCAGATGGAAGATAACCCCACAACGGAAGCCGATGACAGCAGCACGCTTACGATAGGTGTCCTTCACGTGGTCGATGTCCTTGGCTGCCTCCACACGTTTCTGCTCTACCCATTCCTCGATGGCCTTACGCAGACGAGGGGTGTCAACCAAACCCGAATACGAACGCAGACGGGTGACGGCCTCTTGAATTTTGGCTTCGTCCTCAGCCGAACGCTTGCCAAACTTCGGCATCTTCTGGAAGGATGAGTCAGGCATCTCTGCCACCAAGATTCGAGATGAAAGACCATTCTCGATATTGTCCGACTTGAAGCACTTCCGCATGGCGCCATAGGTGCCGAGCATCGTCCAGTTGTAGGCCACATTGACCACTCCCGACTCAGCCTGATCAGAGTTGTAATCCTGTCCCCACTCACCAAAGTCGAACGAGAGACGATAGATGTCGTACTTCGATGACCACGAGCCAGCACCGTTCGTTTTTCGAAGCGTGTCCAATTCCTCACCAAAGGAATAGATGGTATGCCCCTGAGCATTCTTGAATCGTTTCAACAGCGTGGAACAACTGACCGTTACAGGCACCACGCGAATCAGCACATGCGGGTCTTCGGGAGCCTTCTCGTTGGCTTTACGGCCTTTCTTGCGCTCCTTCCATTCCTCTTCGCGCTTGCGTGCCAAAGCATCCTCTTCGTCGAGCTGACGTTTCCAAAGGTCAACGGCATTTTTACAAACGCTCTTGTTCGAAGCCTGTTCACCACGGATGATGCTCATCAGCCCAAGACGATGTATATTGCCATCACAATACTCAACGGTCACTTGGTCAGCGTAGGCAGCAGCAATCGGCATCACCGAACACAGCACAGGCATGTGCATCGTAACCGGCACACCCGCGAGGCTTTCCTTCAAACCTATCGGCAGATTCTTGTAGATTGCCTTCGGCACTTCCCCTCCTGAGTAGGAGGGGTCTGGGGTGGTCTGATCCGCCTCAAACCAATCCTCAAGCACATCCGACTGTTCAGACCCCCTCTGGCTCCCCCTACTTAGGGGGAGAAAGCTGCGCCAGAGGTCATCAACAATCTGATCCATCAGACGCGAACCTTTAGTGGGTTCCTTGCAGGCCGAGTGGATAATTCCCCGCATTTCCTGTGCCGACAAACCGTACTTAGGCATCACCTCTAGCAACCACTCTTCGTTATTGTCGCAGATGGCTCTCAAATTAGCTGCCAATTGGTGCAATCTCTTATTGCGCTCACCCTCTGAGGGTTCACCACCCGTCCTGCGCCAGTACTCACTAATAATAGAGGTATAAGGCACACCCTTGAACTCCTGCGGATAACGGCGTTCGGTGACCTCAGCGACACATGGGGACTGTCCCTGCTGTGCGCAGTTTACGGAGCACTGAGGGACTGTCCCCTGTGTGTCGCCCTCGACTACCTCAACCACCTCAAACAACTTCTCGTTGACGTATCGGGTATGATCCTCGGGCACCATATAGATGCACCTGTCAACGCCCTTCACCTGCTTGTCCGGCTCGAAACCCGTAGCCTCCTTCATCAACTGCTGGGCTGTTTCAGCATCCATGCCCGCAGGCAGTTCCACCAACACATGTGTTCCTCGTCGGGCAGATTCTTCTATCAGCAGCACCACCATCCCATGTAAGTCTGGTTCGGCGCAGCCAATTTTCAATTTTCCATTTTCAATTTTCAATTTCGACAGAATGTCGTCCGTATGCCCTTTCTCATCGAAGTCCATCATCAGTCTGGGCAACGGCTTGACGGCATCGGCAGCAGCACGATGATTGTCACGGAATTCAGCACAGCTGGGCGTCCAGACAGGCAATCGATGTTTCAACGCCTCGTCACCTTTCTCTATACGTGCGCACATCTGTGCGAGCCAAGGCTCTCGGCGCATCATCTCCCAAGTCTCTCGGGTGGCAGGGATGCAAGGGGCTCCATGCCCCCTGCCTATGCATGTGAAATACTTAGCCTGCTCCATCTGATTCATTTCCATACGGTTTCCTCCTTTCTTGTTTTAAAGTAAGACATAATTTCGTCGGCTTCCTCCTCGTAGAGAGCCCTGGTCAGTGCCAGCCCGTACTTCTTCGGAAATTTGAACGTGACGTAGACGAACTCCTCATCCATGCGGCGGCGACCATTATAGGGTCGAATCTGCGGGCGGGTCATCTTCACGGCTCCATGAGGGGTCTCGTAGAGGGTCTCGTGAAGTGGACCGTTCTTGCCAATGTTATAACGCTTCACTCTGGTGCGTCCGTCGGCATCCACCTCGATGCCGGCACGATACTTCACACGTTCACCGCCTGTCACCTCCTTGTCACTCTCCCATGGGCACGGCACTATCAGCAAGTTGCCATTGGTCTGGAAGTTAATACTTGCGTCCATCTGGACAGCGTTCTGTAAAATCTGCTCTTCAAACTTTGTAATTTTCATTTTTTTCTGATTCGATTGCGAGATTCGGCAAGTGCTGAAATTGGATCCTTTTCACTCGCGAGACTTCCCTCACCTTGCTTTCGTCTCAGATTAAACTTTAGTTAGCGATTAAGAAACTTTGCGTAGAAGGGTTGGTTCTTGCTTAGGCAAGCGGCTCCTTTCGTCGCCGAGCGCGCCATTCCATGACCTCCTTGTTTGTGCATTCGGCATCTGTTCATCAGCGCCAGTTGCTTACGGGCCTCAGTGGCCATCTTTGAACGAAACTCGTCCTTAACAATCATTCTCTTGTACATCTTTCTTTTGTTTACCGCTCCTTAGGCGGGGTCTTAATTGGTTCGTTGGATGTGCTTTGTTCAAGTCAGCATCCATAATCCCCGTCCTACCCCCTGTTTCTTCGGGAAAACGTTCGGGTAAACTTTCGGGAAGGGCATACTTCACCCCTCCGAGCAAAGAAAAAAGAAAAGCGGAACCCCTTGTGTTTCAAAGAGATTCCGCTATATGCGAAAATTTTTCAAAAAAATCTGTGCTTTCCCGAAAGATTTCCCGAAGGTACTGATTTTCTCACAAAAGGGACAGTCCCTATTGTGAGATTATCGTTTATGCCAATGCAAATCCTGCTGATCATACTCATCATATTCCGAACGGAATTCATCATCCAGATCGTCACAGTCAGCATCGGGTGATATCTTCAGCAGATTTACGCACTCCTGAATCACAGGCATGGCCTTGTCATTGGCAGCGTCGCCCTTGTCAAGCCCCGTCAGCCACTGGCCTTTCTTATCCTTGAAGTGGCCTTCGAGAATAGCCGACAGCGTAAAACCTTGCGGCACCTCTATCAGCCCCGCTCCCGCCATCTGCTTGAACAATTCCACCAGCGTACCTTTGCCGTAAAGTCCTTTCCACTTCAATTGGCAGTTCTCGTCTCTCTGATTTGAGAAGAGATTCTTGAAGTTAGCCTCATAGCCGTCAATCCAACCTTCCTTAGTCAGTTTCTGATAGAGCAGAGTCAGATGCCCTTCCAGCACCTTACTACTCCGCTTCAAAGTCATCAGCTCACGAGGCTTTTCGGCCTCTTTTTCAGATGTCGTCTTTTTCGACTTTTTCGAAGTAGGGTGTCCAATTTGATGTACTAAAATTTCGCGCGAAAATTTAATATAACTTGCTGATTTTTAACACTTTAAGTGCAAAAATAGTAGTCAAAACATTTGCATATGTCAGATATTTTTCGTACCTTTGTATCTGATAATCA
>JAFVGS010000061.1 GCA_017474845.1 Prevotella sp. | reverse complement strand
GCGAATCAGGCTGAATAACCAGAGTTTTTTATTCAAAAAGGCTTCTGTCAACCTGACCGGGCCAAGCGTCGCGCCAATCACCAGCATGGACACAGGGACCGTGCCTGCGGAAACCGTGCTGAAAAACTCCGTCACGGCCTTCGGCAAGCGAATGCGGAAGACAAATACCACCAGTGCGAACAAAGCCGCCGAGAAGGCGGAAGCAGAAACCAGAAAACACAGTGAATATATGTAACACCGGGAGAGTGTTCAGTAATCAAACATCTCTCCCGGTGTTATATTGCCTTTATTTTAATAAGCTTGTCCTGGTTGTATAAAGCCTTAATTTACGGGCTTTTTGTATTCTGGCGCCCGTGGGAGCGGTATTCCCTCGGGGACATTCCGTATTTGCGGCGGAAGCGCCGGATAAAATAAGAGAAGTTGTCGAACCCGCACAGGGAGGCGATGGCACCGACAGAGTCCGGGCGCTCCCTGAGCAGATAGGACGCGTATCTGAGCCGGTAATCCGACAGGTATTCGCCGAAAGTGAATCCCGTCTCGCGGCGGAAGACCCGCATGAAGTGAGCGTCGCTGTAGTCAATAAGACTTGCGGCGTCGCTTACCGTGATCGGCTCCGAAAAGTGATTCTGGACGTAGAGCAGGACCTGCTTGATGGCGTCCTCGTAGGGGGACGGCGGTAAGCTTTCCTCGCGGATCCGATGGGTGTAGAGCGCAAAGAAAAAACGAAACAGGCTGCTGCGCACCAAAAGAGAATAGCCGTCAGGCCTCTTGCTGCAGGCATCGTCAGCCGCATCAAGGGCAGCGGATACCTCGGCGTGCATCGCGGTGTCCGCGTAGATCGGGCGGGGGAAGCGCAGGGTCCCCATCTGCAGAGGGGTCAGAATATTGCGCCTTGCCCAGTCGTTTTCAACCTGATTGTCCAAAAGGGAGAGGGGGAATATGATATTCTCGTACTCCATCCGCACGCCGGGGTCGCCGTCGATGGCGTGGAGTTCACCGGGGAGGATGGGCATGATGGAACCGGCCATGACGGGATATTTGCGGGAAGCGGCGGTCACTGTGCCGCGCCCTTTTTTGACATAGATGATCTCCATCTGGTCGTGCCAGTGCAGATCCACCCGGGCAAAGTCCTGGGGGATGGTACACAGGTAAGTGTTGTAGGCGAAACCCGGCTGCTCATGCAGCAGGGTCTCTCTGTATTGTGAGTATTCCTCGAGATTCATAAAAACGGAACCCTTCTTTGTGCTGAATTAATTAATATCATTATTGTACTATTATTTGCCGTTATTCTGCAAGATTATCACACATATAAATCATTATAATGCATCTTGTAAATGGTGCCATTGTAAGCAGCGGAGATCTTCCGCAGGAGGCAGTAATGAATACATTAAAACTCAGAGATTACACCGGAAAAGCACTTAGCGAGTGCACGATTCTGGAACTTTACAACGCGGCGCTGGCCCTGACGCAGGACGCCTGCAGGAACAGGGGATACAACAGCGGAAAGAAGAAAGTTTACTATATTTCGGCAGAATTCCTGATCGGTAAACTTCTTTCCAACAACCTGATCAACCTCGGCATCTACGATGATGTGAAAGCGGAACTGGCTGAGGCTGGGAAAGACATTACGGAGCTGGAGGAATTTGAATACGAGCCCTCCCTCGGAAACGGCGGCCTTGGCAGACTTGCAGCCTGCTTCATCGACAGCCTTGCGACACTGGGCCTTCCCGCTGACGGCGTAGGCCTGGCCTACCACTGCGGTCTGTTCAAACAGTCCTTCGAGGACCGCAAGCAGCACGCGAGACCTGACTACTGGCGCAAGTGGGGCATGGCCAACTGGATGAAGCGCACCGACAAGCACTATAAGGTGCAGTGCGGCGATCTGGAGCTTCTTTCCACCATGTATGAGATCGATGTCACAGGTTACGGAAGCAAGTGCGGACGCCTTCGTCTCTTTGACCTGGACACGGTCAATGAGAGACTGATCGGCTCGGGTATCGATTTTGACAAAAAAGAGATCGAGAAAAACCTGACCCTCTTCCTGTATCCCGATGACAGCGATGAGGACGGAAAGCTTCTCCGCGTCTATCAGGAGTATTTCATGGTCAGCAATGCCGCCCAGCTGATCCTCGACGAGTGCGTGGAGCGCGGCAGCAACCTGCATGACCTTGCCGACTACGCGGCGATCCAGATCAACGATACGCACCCTTCTCTGGTCATTCCGGAACTGGTGCGCCTTCTGACCGAAAAGGGCATTGAGGAGAAAGAAGCATATCAGATTGTGACTGATGTCTGTGCTTACACGAACCACACGATCCTTGCTGAGGCACTGGAGACATGGCCCAAGCACTTCTTCAAGGCTGTCGTGCCGCACCTTATGCCGATCATCAAGAGGATGAATGACGCTGTTAAGGCAAAATATGAAGACCCTTCCGTTCAGATCATCGACGAGTACGGCAACGTGCATATGGCCCACATGGACATTCACTACAGCCACTCCGTGAACGGCGTCGCGAGACTTCACACTGACATTCTCAAGGAGACAGAGCTCAACAATTTCTACAAGCTCTATCCCGAGAAGTTCAACAACAAGACCAACGGCATCACTTTCCGCAGATGGGTCATCGAGTGCAACCCTGAGCTGACAGAGCTGATCACCGAGAAGATCGGCGAGGGCTGGAAGACGGACGCCAGACAGCTTGAGCAGCTTATTCCTTACGCGGAGGATGAGGCTTTCCTGCAGTGCATCCTGAACAGGAAGAACACGAAAAAACACAAGTTCTCCGCATGGCTTGAAAAATATCAGGGCGACAAGGTTGACCCCGAGTCCGTCTATGACGTGCAGATCAAGCGCCTGCACGAGTACAAGAGACAGCAGCTCAACCTCCTGTGGGCCATCGACCGTTACCTGCACATCAAGGACGGTTACAGGCCGAGAAGACCGGTCACGGTATTTTTTGGCGCAAAGGCAGCTCCTGCCTATGTGATCGCCAAGGATATAATCCATGCGATCCTCGCCTTCAGCAGCATCGTGAACAACGACCCTGAAGTGAGTCCTTACCTCAAGGTCGTCATGCTTCGCAACTACAACGTGTCCATGGCGGAGAAACTGATCCCCGCATCGGACATTTCCGAGCAGATCTCACTGGCCTCCAAGGAAGCCAGCGGGACCGGCAATATGAAGTTCATGCTCAACGGCGCTGTGACGCTGGGAACCATGGACGGAGCGAACGTCGAGATCGCGGAACTTGTCGGGGAAGACAATATTTTCACCTTCGGACAGTCCTCCGAGGAGGTCATCGAGCACTATAAGAACGCGGATTACGTCGCAAAGAACTGGTATAAGAAGGACAAGAGACTTGCCGCGGCTGTGGACTTCCTGGTCAGTGAAGAGATGCTCGAAGCCGGCGACAGGAAGCTTCTCAAGCAGC
Source organism: Prevotella sp. (assembly GCA_017474845.1). Classification (GTDB taxonomy): domain Bacteria; phylum Bacteroidota; class Bacteroidia; order Bacteroidales; family Bacteroidaceae; genus Prevotella. Next base: position 233 of record JAFVGS010000061.1, on the reverse strand, counting down.
TCTACGACGAGCTGCTGGGCAGAGACTGGTTCATGACATTCCCTGACTTCGAGAGTTACTGCAAGACCAAGGACAAGGCTCTGGCAGCTTATGAGGACAGAATGGGCTGGGCGAAGAAGATGGCAGTCAATATCGCCAAGGCGGGCTACTTCTCCTCCGACAGAACGATCGACCAGTACAACAATGATATCTGGCATTTGGAGAAAGACTGCTGACCGCAGGGAACAGAATAT
>JAFVGS010000076.1 GCA_017474845.1 Prevotella sp. | reverse complement strand
GCAGGGCCATCTGTCAAGCTCATTCGATTTCCTTGTCGACGGTACCACTATCCTGACAAAGACGCTCTATGCCAGCCACCAGCACAACAGCTTGGATTCGGAGGGAGCCCGCCAAATCCTCACGCACGGCAATGTTGACGTATGCCATCCCGGCATTCCGCACCCATTGACCTTCCTCAGTTCCGGTACCGCCAAGCTCTACAGCGCCTCGGGTCAGGAACTCGGCAGCGTGTCGGTGGGGAGCAATGGAGGCATCTACACCCAAGACTGCGACCCCGAGCAGCTGTTTCCTTTGAATTTCCATCAAGGTCACCACATCACGTACACCTGTGGCAGTGACAGCGTGGTGTCACACATCGACCATGGGAGCTATCCGGACGGAACCCCGTTCCTATTCCTCAACATGTATGACGCCCCAGAGGTGCTGCTGGTGAAGAAGTCGCTGGAGGTGAAGCCACAGTCTACCGATGATATCGGCACCTCCTATGGCGAAGACCGGAAGTTCCACGTCGAGCAGACCGATGAATATACTGCAGAGAGCGGCATCATCGCTTCACGCTCACACTATTCGCAATGGCGCGACCTTGTGATGTCGCGCAAGGTGTCGGTGCTGTGGGACAGTATATGGCTTCCCGTCATCATCACGAAGCCGAACTACAACCACACCCTTCGCTCGAGTGCGCTCTTCAGCGTGGCCTTCACCTTCAGAATGGCCCGCCAGCGCGACAACGGAATGATCATGAAATGAGAAAGATATGATAGAAGTGAATTTGTATAGGCAGTTCATGGTGGAGCTTAGCCACAAGGTGCTCCAGGCATACCATGAAGAAGCAAGCCACGATAGCGGCTTGACATTTTCGAGTGTTGTAGCCGCCATGAACGAAGGCCAGTTGATTACGCTGCTGAAAGACCGCTCGGGCATCATCTTGTGCGGCAACGTGCCAGGTGCAGAACTGACCCGTCAGACCTCCGTTCAGAGTGTCGGCCAGTGCATCATCTACATCCTGGAGAAAAGCCCGAAAGACCGTCAGGGGACAGAATGGGAGTTTGACCGTTTCTCCGTTCTGCAGCACCTGATGTCGAAGCTGTGCGAGATATTGCTTGGTGCAGACGCCTTCAGCATGCTATGCCAGAGTGGCATGATGCGCGTTGACACGCTGAACGTGGAGGCCGAGTATAACATCTATGGCGGTTTCAACGGCTGGAGTGTCACCTTCAGGCTTCCCGACGGCAAGGGAGCCGGTCTGAGCTGATAAAAGGAAAGAGACATGAACGGACAGACACAACTGATTATCGACGGCGTGGAAGTCGTACTCCCACAGAATTTTTCCACGACCGTGAAGCGTGAGAACTCGTTTTTCACGAAGAACGGCGAGTATACCTATGACTGCACGCTGTCGCTCGACAACCAGACGAACCGCCAGCTGTACGGATTCCTTCAGCGCCTGAACAAGACAGAGTCCGTGCAATCGAAGCGTCCCGCCGTCTTGATAGCCGACGGCAAGGTCTATTGTCGTGGTACCGAAGTCATCACCGGCTGGACCGACGAAGAAGTGTCGGTGCAGATAGTGAGCGGAAACTCAGAGCTGAACTATTTCATTGGAGGGGCGCTGAAGATAGAGTGGCTCGACATGGGCGAGATAGAGGCGTATAACTCCGTCAACATGGGGTATCCGCTGTTCGACTATTTTCTCCCCACCATCCGCTCGTCTGAAGGACATGTCTATAACAACCGAGGCTTTATCGGACAGCGTGTCGACGACGTTCTCGAGGGCAGTCTGGTGCGTCCGCAGCCCTTCCTCTGCGCCATCTTAACTCGGCTCATCTCCGCCTTGGGATACACCATCGGGGTGAACCAACTTATCGGTTCACCATTCTACAATCTCTTCCTTGTCAACACCGTGCGCACCGTGAAATATTCCGAGATGTTGTCGGGATGGTGTGTGAAGGACTTCCTCGAAGCCGTGGAGAACCTTTGCGGAGTGGTCTTCCTGACCGACAATCTTCATAAGACCGTAGACATCCTAATGAAGAGCACCTACTATGCCAATGCCCGGCAATACCCCTTGGCGGACGTCGTCGATGAGTATGAGTTGGAAATCTCTGAAGATTCCGAGCCCGAGTTCACCGATGCCGACGTCGAATTTAGCATCCCAAGCCACCGCTGGGAGAAGTTCATGCGACTTCCTGACGGACTCCAGAGTGCGATGCCGAAGAAGAATTATGCCGACCTCACGTCGCTCATCGCTGACCAGCCGACGCCCTCTTCCGACACTACGGATGCCGGGAAAGCCAT
>JAFVGS010000075.1 GCA_017474845.1 Prevotella sp. | reverse complement strand
TGACGACAATGAAGCTGTCCTGGCTGTTGATACCGTCCGTTCCTATGAATCCATGATTGAGAATCGCTTTCAGGACTACATGGACGCGGATATCTGGACGCTGCCATGGCAGGAGATGATATCAGCCGAGGCAAAGAAGAAAGCCCCGAAGACGGTCTATAACGGCTGGAGGATGGTCACGGCAGCGCTGAACTATGGCGGCCTGCCGGTGCCGAAGGTGAATCTTCCTCAGAGCGCACAGAAAGAAACAGAATGGCTGGACTATGAACAGATACAGACGTTCATCAAGGCCATAGAAGGGAAGTCCTGCGAGCTTGCCTGCCTGCTGGCGCTGCACTCCCTGAGAATATCGGAGATCCGCGCATTGACGCCTGAGAGCATCAAGCGGGATGTGATCCGGGTCCGGGGTGCTGTCGTGCCGGACAAGAACGACAAGCTCACCTATAAGGAGGCAAACAAGAACGATCCTTCCCGCCGGGATATTCAGGTCATGATACCGCGCCTCACGCAGATATGGCCGAAAGAAGGGGAGATCAAATTGCAGGCGGCCTCCCCGCTGCGTCGGCAGTTGGAGAAGGTCTGCAAACAGAATAAGCTGCCGGTTATCACCATCCACGGCCTGCGTCACTCCTTCGCGAGCCTCGCCTATCACCTGAAATGGGACGAGCGTACTACCTGCGCCGTCGGCGGCTGGGGTGATCCTACCTGCGTGCATCGTATCTATACGCACCTGTCGAAGCTGGACAAGAACGACAACATAGAGAAGATGAAGCAGTTTTATAACGGCCAAAATACGAACGGAATTACGAACGAAAATCAGAAGGCCCAGTGATTACTGGCCGGATAGAGGTTTCAAAGAAAGTTCGAAGCCTTCTTCCCCTGCCAGAACAGAAAGCGAGAGATTTGTATAAAATCCCTCGCTTTCCTTGTATTTACTGTACTTTTCCCCGCTTTTCGTATCACCTTCGCGCCGCGTTTTCTGTCGCAGGAAAACCACGATTCAACATTGTAGAATAGAAATAAGCGGCAATTTTACGAACGGTTTTACGAACGCCGGGTTACTCCGGCAGCTCTGGAACCGGCTGCTCCGTTTTCTTGAAACTGTCGTTGAATTCGTTGACGGCAGCCTCGATCATGGAGACAAGCTCGTACTCGCTGACAGTGATTCCGTATTCTGCCAGAATCTTGGACGCCCGCCCCATGGCCTTATGCAGCTTTTCTTCGCCGTGCAGGTCCTTGTAGAGCTGCTCCACGGTCCGCACGACGGTTCTGCATACCGCCTGCTTGATCTCCGTGGTGACGTACTTCTTGTACAGGTTCTTCGCCTGCACACCGAGCCAGCCCGCGAGAGCCAGCATCAGAAGAAGGATAACCTGCGTCAGATAGCTGTTGAGAATGTTCATGTTTTACTCCTCCTCATAGTCGAGCTTTTCAATGGCGACGATGTTCTCCTCGCCGAAAGCCGCAATGCACTCGGCGAAGGTCGAGCACTTGGCGTTGATCTGCTTCCCGTCCGCGAGCGTGACGATGTACCTTTCTTTCTGTTCAAGCATGGTGTGTTCTCCTTTCATAATTGATCGTGGGCCGCAAGGTTGATATGTTTCTCAATCTTGTCTATGGCCTCTGTTACCGGGCCGTTGGCCCCCTGCTCGTGCATCCCCTTCAGGCAGGCGAGCACGCCGTAGATGATAAGGGTCTGCTCTTTCTTGATGATCTTAATGTCACCGTCCTGATCCTTCTGGTGCTTCACGAGGTCATAGACCTTGTTGTAATACTTGAAGATCGCGACGATGGCAGCGAGGACGGCGGCTGCCGTGATGATGGTCTGAGGAGTGATCGTCATACGTTCACCCCCAATGCCCGGAAGGTCTTCGGCCCCGGAATGCCGTCCGTCGCAAGGCCGTTCTCTCCCTGAAAGGCGAGGACCTGAATCTTGGTCTTGTTGTCGAACGCGCCGGTGATCTCCACCTTGTAGCCGTGCGCTTGCAGGAGTGCCTGCAAAACGGCCACGTCGGCCCCCTGCATCCCCTCACAGAGCGTCCGGGGTTTCCAGTACGGTGTAGTCGGTGTGTCGGGTTCCGGCGGTTGTGGCGGCTCTGGAGACGGTTCAGGCGTGCTTCCTGCAAACTCCTCATAGATGGCCGAAGCAAGGCCCACGCGGTAGTTGATCGCCCATGCGGACTGATCGGCGGGGTTCTCGAACGCCCGCATGAACTTCGCCGTCATGTCGTACAGGGAAGCGTCGGACATGAGAACGTCGTACACACTCCGATAATCCGTCTGAAGCTCCTGCACAAGCAGGTCAATCTGCATCTGCTCGTCGGCCACAGACACGCCCCTGCTCTTGGCGAGATCGTACAGGGCAATCTTCCGGGTGTAATACGTCCACTGGCACAGTCCGTACCCGTAGGCGTCCGACAGGAAGCGCTGCCGGGAATAGCTTCCGTTATCCACCTGCGCCGTGTACTGCTCGTCCGGGATGCCGCTGCGGTCCTCTACGTTGTTTGAGCGGAACGCGGATTCCTGCTGCATGTTCCCCATGATGGCAGCGCACGCATAATCAGAGAAGCCTTTCGCCTTCAGTTTCGCCCAAATGCTTGATTTACTCATAAGTTATCCTCCATGTTCACCCTTGCGAGAAGGTCCAGTCGGTCGAGAATCTTCTCACAGTGGTAATCAATAAATTCGTCGGGGTATTCGCGGAGAGTGTCCATGATGTTGTGGACCTTCTCCGCGATTTCCTCCCGTGCCTCAGCCGGTTTCATCCTCGTCCAGCAGTTCCTGAACGGCAGCTTTCCACCGCTGCGGAACGTCGTCGATGGTCATTTGCCCGGCCTTGATCTTGCGGTAATAGACTTTCGCCATGATTATTCACCTCCATCAATGAGTGCGGCCAGCTCAATCAGAGCGTCGGCCTGCTCGTCAAGCTGTGCCTGCTGCTCTGCTACCTGCTGCTGAAGAAGCTCGATTTCAGAGGGGACAGGCGGCACGGGTTCCGGGATATCGGCTGCAATCTCTTCAGCCGTCCGGGACACGACGTGCCCGTTGACATACTTATAGATCGGAATGCCGTGTTCCTCGGTGATCGGCTCGCCGATGGTCTCCTGCACTTGGTACCAGCCGTCGTTGCCTCCCATGTCGTTGGGATTGTATGCGGTGATTCTGCCGGAGCCGTCTACATAAACGTACATTAAAATTTCTCCTTTCGGTTGATCTTGGTGTTGTAGCCGAACAGCTCGTGAAAGAGCTTGTCCATGCTGCGGACAGTCTTGTGACTGTTGTAGTCCTTCAGTATGTAACCACGATAGGAATTGTGCGCACAGGTGATTTGTTCCTGTCCGAGAAGCCCCTGATCCTTGAAGCGCCGGAACTTCTTCAGCTTTCGCCGGTGCCGCACGGTGTTGATCTTGCAGGGCTTGACGATTACCTTGCCGGTCTCCGTCAGGAAGTAGTTGCCCTTCATATACGGGAAGCCGTGCGGCAGCTTCACAATCTGCGT
>JAFVGS010000074.1 GCA_017474845.1 Prevotella sp. | reverse complement strand
TGCCGTCGTACGGGGGTAAAAACAAAAGGTATCTCTCTCTACAGGGGTGTACGGTAGTGTAAGGTATTGATTCGTACGGAGTTGAGAGGTTTTCCTGAAAGGCCGGCCACAAAAACGAAATGGTACAAGAGCTTTACGAGGCCTTAACTTGAGAGGACCACTAAAACGCCCTGTTTAAATACTATTTTAACGCCCAGGTAGGGAAACTATCATGTACGCCCTAAAAATGGCCTAGAACGGCCTTATACTGGCCTTTTCGAGGCCGCCATGCTTCAGGTACAGACTGTTTAAGTGCAGCTGGATCCAGAGCGTGGCGGCCATCTTTTTCGTGGGGTCACGAAAATGGTCTAAAACAGCCGAAAATCGGAAAAGGGGGTCAAAAAGGTGGTCAAAAAGGGGGTCAGATTTTTGATAATAAAAAACAAAAAGTAATCCAAAGGGGGTCAAAAAGGGGGTCAAATTTGAGAAAAAAAAAGCCGATAGAAGGGGGTAAACTGCCTAAAAAAGTGCCTTTTTTTCCATAAAAACAGCCTATACTGACCCTCTATTACCATCGAATTTTAGAAAAAATCACCCTTAAATGGCCGTAAAATGGCGTTTTTTGGATAAAAGTGAGTATGAAAGTGTGTGGGAAATGTTTTCCAGGTTGATCTGGATCCAGATATATATAGATAGCCACCTGGCAGCACATGCGCCAGGTGGCTATTCTGTTTTTACCGGCTTACTCGATTGTATGGAAGGTTATGCTGGCTTTCACTATGGCGATGGCCGTTATGGATGATGCCTGAATGTCCTGTGGGTCAAAATTCGGGTTTTCAGAAACCAGCCGGACATAACCAGGACGATCAGATCTTCGTAGATACTTAACGGAAGTGTAACTATCCTGATCATAGGTGTATGAAAGCAAGTAGATCTGGCCCCACATGATATTATCCTCTGACAAAGCGACCTTTTTATAGATAATTATATCTCCGCTTTTTATGAGAGGAGACATGGAATCGCCCCTCACATAAACAGCTCCATCGACTGCCGGTAGATCTGGAAGAGATATATAATCAAGAGGTACGGATTTCTGGTCTTGAAAACTAACTAATAGCCCACCTGTCGCGACAATGTCATATAATGGAATCTTTTGAACCTGGTTGCTTTCTGTCTCATCTGAGAATTCTTTTTTAAGCATTGGCCCTTCCCCGGTTATTAGCCAGACACGATTAAGGTCTTGATAAAATGTCAATATCTTTTCGACGGTCTTTTTCCCTATATCGGAACTTCCTTTTCTGGCGTTATTAAGTAATCCTACTGATAATCCAGCGTTTACGGTAACCTGATTATCATTGATTCCTTTTTCGCGAATATATATGTCAAGCCGGTCAATAATTCGCATATTTTCAAAAACTCAATATTTTTCTTGATTATATTGAAATTATATCTATATTTGCAGTGCGGATAACACCGCGCGACTACAAAGGTGCAAAAGATAACACACAAAAACAAATACACTACATCATGAAACGACACATCAGACTGACTCCAGAGGCCCGCAAACAGCTGGCCCTGGATCTCGGCGTCAGCGACAGCTACATCTATGACGCTATCTATTACAGGAGGAATGGCAAGATGGCCAAGAAGATCCGCGAGGCGGCCATCACCCTCGGAGGCCGGTACGTGGATCCGGAATTCGTTCCGACCTGTACTACTGAATTCAAGGACGGACAGATCCGTCACACCTTCGCCACCGGCGTAGTCCTGAGCGTCGACTGGAAGACCGGCCGCGCTGTGATCACCGAAGAAGACAAGGTCGTCTGGAAGGGAGAGAACCTGAACTTCCTCGCCCAGAAGGCTCAGCAGATCGTCATCAGAAGAGTCATCAACGCATAAGACCTATGAAAAGGTGCACTTTAAAGCTCGCTATCCCTAGCGACAGACAACTTCTCAAGCTTGAAGCCCTCCTGCTTGATGAAGATCATGAGATGAAGGATCTGCTCCGCAAGATCGGGGATATCTGTTCTCATGTAGAAAGTGATTACAGTAACAAACCCGTTTCTGACCTCGTCTCTTATATGAAATCTGTATCCACTGTGACTTTCTTCGGATTCGACGAAGTCGTCGCATCTGGAAAGGATGTCGTGACTCTTAAACATCGCCTGTTCGGTGAGTGCTTTCACCAGGTAAGAGCAGTAAAATGCGTAGAAATTATCGTTAACCATGACGATAACGTATAGTTACTTTCAAATATATCAATATTATGAAACTAATCCACACCCATGCCAAGAAGGGCCGTCGCTCCAGCGGGTTCAGCAAGCCTCACGGAAATAGCGTGAGCGAAAATCGCTTGCTCAAGCGGGCAGATCTCCAGCCCCGTAAGCCGAAGACCTTCGGCCAGCAGATCCACCACGTACAGCGCATCGTCAAGGAGCACTACATCGGTGTCCGCCGGATGGTGTCTGTCAAGCTCATCCCTCACGCAGCCGAATAGCCATGGATACCTCCAATCTCGAGAAGAACCCTATCTGGTACGTCTACGGCGCTTACGCTGTCGGCGGACAGCCCAAGGCCGAGGAAAGCACCATGTCCTACGCCAAAAATACGTACATGTTCTCCCTCATCCCAGACTACATGCTCCGTCATGTCGTCAAGGATATCCAGTCACACTGTGACAAACTCCTCCAGGAAAACAAGCGCCTTAAGCCGGTCCACATCCGCTTAGGCGTAAGTTACGAAGACAATCACAAGAACATCTTTATCGGCTCTCAGAGCCTTCACCTGTCCAAGGTGAATAAAGTCATCGAATAGCTATGAAACGCAAGACCGCAAGCGACTTACTCGGCGTGATCAGCGTCAGCGCTGTCTTCGCCGGCTGTGTGGAAGGCCTCGACGGAAGCCTTACCCTCTGGACCATCATCTGCCTCGCCGTTGCCGCCGTGTGCGGCTACGCATCGAAAGTGCTGTGTGATCCTCCCTGTATGACTAGACCCCGACGCCGTGAGGCGCATTAGTTTTTTCATAACTACTGGTTTTTCATAATCCTTCAGATTCCGGGTCGGCTGACCCTGGCCCGGAGTCCCACAGACCCCGACGCAGTGATGCGCGTGTTTCTCATATACCAAATCTTTGTTTCTGATTCCGGGTCGGCTGACCCTGGCCCGGAGTCCCACGGAGAGGATAGGATGCTAAACGGATAGTCATCAAGCCCGTAAAAAGCCAGAGGCCCTGAGACATTAGTGAGTTCGACTCTCACCCACTCCGCCCAGACCCCGACGCAGTGATGCGCGTGTATCCATAATTCATAGGTTTAAGTGTTAAGCACCGTCCCGGTTGCGGCTGACCCTGCCTCCGGGACCCAGATGAAAAAGTTTGGAGATACCATCCTCGTGACCTTACAGGAGCTCGTCGAAGCCCCTGCAGGGTCGGCTGAACCGGTTATGACGAAGGAGTGCTATAAGAGCCTCATCCGTCGCACCCCCGGCCTCGTAATCCGCAGCGGCAAGGGTCCCGGCCGCCATGCGGAGGTGGACTATCGCATGCTTCCGATTAAATACAGGGAGCGTTTCAATTCCATCTACGGCGACCCTTTCGAGATCATGAGACAACAGGAAGAGAAGGATAAGCTGGACCTCCGCGTCGATCCGGCCGCCCGCGCCTTTTTCGAGGACTACGTTCTCGCCGACGGCACCCATCTGAAGACGACGCACATCGACAAGTTCGCCCTGAACGCCGCGGTCATCGTGCGGCTGATCTCCATGGAGGAGGGACAGCGCCTGGAGCGCCGTAAGCTGGGCAACTCCACGCCGGTGAACTGGGACGCCATCTACGAGGAGTGCGACACCCTCCGCGACCTGTACGGGCACACCCTACCCTCCAGCCGTCCGAAGCTCCGCGCCAAGATGCGCGAGTACAGGTGCCAGGGGCTCTCCTGCCTGGTGAGCGGACACCTGGGCAACTCCAACTCCATGAAGATCACCCCGGAGGCCGGCGACTACCTCGTCGCGCTGAAGTGCTGCAAGGTCCCCGTCCGGACGAATGCCCAGATCTTCGAGAAGTTCAACGCCGACGCCGCGCGGATGGGCTTCAAGCCTATCAAGTCCGAGGCCACCGTGACGTCCTATCTGAACCGTCCGGAGGTGGCCGTCCGCTGGACCGCTTCCGTCATCGGAGACACCGCCGCCAGGACCATCTACGGCCGTCAGCACTCCACCGTCCTTCCCACGCTCAGGGACTCCCTCTGGTACATGGACGGCACCAAGCTGAACCTCTTCTTCAAGGAGTACGTGGACGGCAAGTACCGGATGGCTACGCTGAACGTGTACGAGGTCATCGACGCCTCCAGCGAGGTCTTCCTGGGCTGCGCCTTCCACACCGGTAACGAGTCCTTCCCGGTCATCTACGAGGCCGTCTGCGCCGCCCTGGAGTTCTCCAGGCACAAGCCCTGCGAGCTGGTGGGCGACAACCAGGGAGGCACGAAGCGGGCGGACGCCCAGGCCTGGCTCTCCAAGGTGGCCAGGCTGTTCCGCAACACCGCCCCGCACCGGGCGCCGGCGAAGACCATCGAGTCCGTCTTCGGACGCCTGCAGCAGCAGTACCTTCACCAGAACTGGAACTACACCGGAGGCAACATCACCGCCCGCGGCGACGCCGCCAGGATCAACCGGGAGCTTGTCCTTGCCAACGTGGACGCCCTGCCCACCCGCGAGGAGGTGAAGCGC
>JAFVGS010000010.1 GCA_017474845.1 Prevotella sp. | reverse complement strand
AGTCGATGTCGCCAGAATTGTCGATCATCTGTCCGTCAGGAATCAGGATACAGATGTAGCGACGCGAGCCAGTGGCATCCTTCAGCGGATGACGATTGTTGGTGGTTGCCACAAACGATGCGAATCGTGGGCGATCCTCCTGGGTGCGTCCGAAGATAGGACGTCCGTTCACTTTGCTGACAGACAGCGTCTGCTTCAGCGAAGCCTGCTGAGAGGTGCGGATGGCATCGAGCTCGTCGAGGTTGACTAAGAGATTGTTCGTCAGCGCCATCTCCTTGTCGAACTTGTTGGCAAGGTTCAGATGGTCGAGATAGTACTCTCTCAGACTCTGCGGCAACAGACGGCGTACGAATGTAGTCTTTCCACAGCCCTGCGGTCCGATGAACGTCGGCACACACTCATTACCGTGCAGCATGTCCAACTGCAGCCAGTGGGCAACGGCAGAGCGCAGCCAGATAGTGAGGTAGTTCAACTGCTCAGAGGTGATGCCTGGGATACGTCCGAAAACCTTGGCAATATGGTTCTGTCCGTCCCATTCGGGCAGGCCATTGAGGAACTCCTGCACAGGATTGTGCTCTGGCACCTCCTCGGATGTCACATACTCCGTTATCTCCGTCTTCGGGCTTCCCTTCTCCAGCACCTGTTCGCGCTTGGCACGAATGATGATACTGTTGAGAGCTGCCTGCGTCAGAGGACGGTAATCTAATCCGGCTTCATTGAAGTCGCATGAGAGACTGCCTACGTTATCGGCAGTATTGCCATCGACGGAGTTATCCGCCTTTGGCAGGATCAAGAACTCTACCTTTCCATTGAGGATGTTTCGACGGAAGCGGTAGTTGTCACACAGGAACTGCTCGATGATGAGCGTTCCGTCCAGAGAGGCTCCTGGAGTCTCTGCTGGCAGAATGTTGTTATTCGCCATACCTTTATTATATCAAAAGTCTAACCTATTCCTTCAGGCCTTTTCCTTATGTAGTAATCATAGCGCGCTTTCCATAGCGTGCGTTTCGGCAGGCAAAGGTACAACATTTTTCTGAGATATGCAAGTTTTCCCTTCGTTTTTCCTGAAAAAGTTTGTTTATTAACACTTTCCTCGACAAATAATAATGTGAGGGTTGTGTGAGGGAAATGTTAGGGATTGAGACGAACCCTAACGTCGCTAACCTGCTTATTATAAACGTTTTAGCTCCAAAATGTTAGGGATACCGCTTTTTCAGCGATAAGGGACCCTTATTCGTCAATATGGAGCCCTTATCAGGCGAGCAGTATTCCCAATGGCAGCGAGCAGTATTCCCGCTATGAGTGAGCAGTATTCCCGCTTTGGGGTTTAGTTAGGGTAAAGTCGGGGTTTACCCTAACTAAAGTCCGACTTTAGACAGACTAAAGTCCAAGTCTAATCCAAGTCATTGTCCGCCGAGACGGGAGAAGTAGGCGGCAATGTCGTCCCAGGTCTTGAAGGTGTCGCTGCCGAATTGGATATGCGTCGCCATACCTGACCATGACTCTTCCATGCCGATGAAGTAGTCACCGTAGAGCAGATCGCGACGGACCGTGAAGACGGTATGACCGTAAGCAGGCACATTGATGTACTCATACAGCCACTCGTTCACATCGGCATAGTAAACCGTATCGGAGGGTGCTGCCGCAACAAAAAACACCTGATAGGTTTCCAACAGTGTACGAACGGTCTTCTGTGCCGAGCTTCTCGGTTCGTCATAGCCGTCCCTCAACGCTTCCACACCTATATATATGATAGGCCGCTCCCTACCCTCCTGACGATCATCGATCCTACGGATGACGGGCACAACGGAGTGCATGAAGGAGTTGTCGTTCATGCGGTGCTCACCGTGGAAACGAATGGCCGTGGGATAGTGCTCACGGAACAGGTCGTAGGTGTTCACCGTCGTATCCTCATCGCCGAAGAGTCCCCATACACGGCCCTGCTCCTCGGGCGTCACCGCCGAGAAGCACCGCTCCGTCATCTCCTTGTATTCCTTGACGAGGGCCTTGGTGACGATGAAGTCCTGCACGCCGTCCTGACGGGGATTGGAGAAGTGCTGGGCACCAATCATACCGTGCTCCTTCATCGTATCGCCCATCTGGAGGGCAGGATTCACGAGGATGCGGTCGTAGCCGTAAAGCATCTCGGTATACATGCCACCCATCGAGGTGCCGATGATGAGATCGGGCTGTTCCCGTTCGCAGGTCTCTCGCAAGAGGTCGATAGCCTCCTGAGGACGGATGGGGAGGTCCGGCGCAATCACCGTGGCATTGGGAAACACCTCACGGATACGGGTGACGGTACCTGACTGTCCGCTGCTTCCGAAGCCATGGACGTACATAATCTTCTTCCCCTTCATCAACTCGGGGAACTGCTTGATATAAGGATTATTCTGTTCCATTTTCTATATTATTATCTGGCAGGAGGACAACGCCCTGCTGCTTCTTGCCATCCATCATGATCTTCAGGGGACGCTCGAAGCGCACGTGCCGAACATACTCCGTCTCCTCGATGGCAGGCATCGCATCGAGCAGGTCTTTCTTGAAGATGCCTTCGCCCGCATCGGCATTGATGGTGAAGTAGCCCACGCCAAACGAGGTGAGGTTCTGGAAAAAATGCGTACCCTGCGAGGGATCGACGTGATAGTTCTTCAACGCCGTCTCGACGATGACACGCGCTGCGGAGATATGCGGCCACTTCACGGGGATGCCGAGCCAGGGGTCTGACGAGCCCCAGCGCCCAGGACCTACGAGTACATAGGAACTGTTGGCGTCGAGGAACTTCTGATTGATACGCTCGATATGATAGGCGATAGTGGGATTGTTAGCGGCGGTAAAATTCTCGTCGGTCTTGACATAGACCACATCATAGACATCCTCCGAGATCCCATGTCCGAGGGAGTTGCTGGAACGCAGCAGACACGCGTCGTCGGCAATCTGCTGGAGGTCTTCGTCGAGCACCTGCTTGGAGTCGACAATAGGACGCACCTGCAAGAGATACAGATCTCCCCTCACCTCCTGTCCCTCACTGGGATACAGGTTACACGCAAACTCAATCTCCACAGGCCGGCGCATCTCCTCGGAGCCCAGCTTCTGCGACATCTGCAACAGCTCGGGTAACGGGAACACACCCTGCTGGAGCACACCGCAGAAGGTGATGACCTTGCGCCCGCCCTCATAGATACCGTCGCGGATGACCTGATCGAGAGGATCAAAGGTCGAGGCGATGTAGTTCAGGGAGCCGTCGGCATCGGCCTGCTTCACACGGAGTTTCTTGATGTTGAAGCCATCGTCCACCTGGAAGTCGTCACCCACATGACTCATGTCCAGCGCATAGAACCGCGTCTGGGTATCTCTCAGAGCCGTCTCCATCTCAGATGTCTGGAGTACCTGCGTGGGATGATAGGGCGAGACGCGCAACGTCTGTCCGCCGTCGACGATATACTTGCCCAGTCCGAGGGCGAGCGAGGCGATACCCTCCTCTGCCGTCTCCTCGCCGATGGGGTAATAATTCAGTGAACGGAGCACACCCGAGAAACTGGGATAGTAGAGGTCGCCATAGCGCTTGCCCACCACCTCCTGCAGGATCACTGCCATCTTCTCCTGATCGATGACGTTCTGCGTAGCTAGCATATAGGCCTTTGAATCCTTATAATACACGGAGGCATAGACGCCCTTGATGGCACAGGCAATCATCCGCAGCATCTCGTACTTGTCGTCAAGATAGGGAATCATATAAGTGGAGTAGATGCCGGCGAAGGGCTGGTAGTGGGAGTCCTCCAACAGCGATGACGAGCGTACGGCGATGGGCGACTTCACGGCATCGAAGAACGTGAAGAAGTCGGCTATCAGCGAGTCGGGCAGCTGTGCCCGCATGAAGTGCTGTAGGATCTCCTCGTTGGGGGCATCGCTGAGAGCGATGGGATAGAGGTTGTTCTTCTCCATGAACTCGTCGAAGAAGTCAGTACAGAGCACGACGGTCTTCGGGATCGACACTTGCGCATTCTCATACTGGTTCAGTTCGGGATGGCGCTTGATGATGTTATCGAGGAACGCCAGGCCACGGCCCTTGCCCCCCAGCGATCCCTCACCGATACGGGCGAAATGGCTGTAGGCATCGAACTTCAGACGGTCGAACACAGCCACCACGCCGATGTTCTTCATCCTACGGTATTGCACGATGGCGTCGAAGATGATCTGACGGTGGGCGTCGACATCCTGCAGTTTGTGCCAGGTGACATGTTTCAGGAAGGCTGATACAGGGAAGATGGCACGGGCACAGAGCCAGCGGCTCATGTGGTTACGGCGGATATGCCGCACTAAGGAGTCGGCGGGAATCTTGAAGATATTGTCCTGCAACTCCTTGAGCGACGAGACGCGGGCGATCTCTTCCTTCGTATTCGGGTCACGGAAGATGAAGTCGCCAAAGCCCATGTGCTCCTCCATCAGCCGGTGCAGGTCGAGGTTCATCGTCGTCGAGTTCTTGTCGATGAAGTGGAAACCCTCGGCCTTGGCCTTCTCACGGTTGACGGTCTCCTTCGAGTCGAGGATCAGCGGCACGTACTCATCACGGCGACGGATCTCGCGCAACAGCTTCAGACCTGCCTCGGGGTCGCCCTCCTCAACGTGCGAAAGGCGTCCCGGCACGCTCTTCATCGGGAAGCGGGTGTCGCTGATGACGCCGAGCGTGTTGTCATGATACTTCTCGTAGATGGCCATCGCCTCCTCATAGTTCGTGGCGAGCACCACCTTCGGACGTCCGCGCTTGCGCTGGGCAGCGGCATGGGGATTGAGAGCCTCGGTGGAGAAACGCTTCGACTGGGCGAGGATGTAATTATATAAATTAGGTAGCACGGAGGAGTAGAAGCGGATGTTGTCCTCCACGAGCAGGATCATCTGCACACCGGCCTCATGGATGTCGTGGTCGATGTTCATCTTATCCTCTAACAACTTGATGATCGACATGATGAGGTTCGTATTGCCGAGCCAGCAGAACACGTAGTCGAACACCGACATATCCTCGTTCTCGATACGCTTCGTGATACCATGCGAGAATGGTGTCAGCACCACACAGGGGATGTTCGGGTGGGCGGCCTTCACCTCACGAGCCACGGCAAAGGCATCATTGTCTGCCGTACCAGGCATACAGATCACGAGGTCGATATCCGTGGTCTTCAACACGGCATTGGCCTCCTCCGTCGTCGACACCTGGGTGAACGACGGCGGATAGCGCATGCCTAACTCCATATACTCGTCGAAGATCTTCTCGTCGATGCGGCCGTCGTCTTCGAGCATGAAGGCGTCATAAGGATTGGCCACGATGAGCACGTTGAAGATACGGCGCGTCATCAGGTTGACGAACGACACATCCTTCAGATAGAATTTATTCCACTCCTGTGGTATTTTCTTTGCTTCTTCCATAATTGAGCACAAAGTTAGTCATTTTTTCCTACGGAATACACAGATTATTCGGATTTTTTGATTATTTATGTATAAAATTCGTAAAATCCGTATAATCCGTAGGCTGTTTTTTGTAACTTTGCACGCAGTAATAACTCTAAAAAGGCAAGCGAAATGAAAATTAGACCACTCACCCTAACCCTCGCAGCAGCTTGCTGCGCCCTACTGACGCTCTCCTGCGCCCAGCAAAAGAAACTGTCAACAGTCAACTCTCAGCTGTCCACTCCTGGCAATCCCTACCTGCCGCTGTGGGAACACATCCCCGACGGCGAGCCCTACGTGTTCGACGATCCCGACAACCCTGGCAAACAGCGCGTATATATCTATGGTTCGCACGACAATCTCGTGACAGCCTACTGCGGACGTGACCAGGTGGTGTGGTCTGCCCCTGTGGAATACCTCAGCCAGTGGCGTTACGACGGAGAGATCCTCGTGGTCAATAAGAACGCCAAGGGCGAGCCCTTCGACTCAGCCGGTACCGCTGACGTGCTCTATGCCCCGGATGTCACCTTTACCACCGATTCGACGGGCAAGAAGACCTACTGGCTCTTCCCCAACGACCAGACAGGCTACCGCAACGGACTCATCGCCAAGAGCGACCGTCCTGACGGTCCCTTTGAGGTGTGCAACTGGAACGCCGACGACCCCACGAAGGTAGACGGCATCTATGGCTTCGACCCTGCCGTCTTCGTCGATGACGACGGCCGCGTCTACGGCTACTGGGGCTTCGAGCACTCGATGGCCGCCGAGATCGATCCCACCACGATGTGTACCGTCAAGCCTGGCACGAAGGTGGTCGACGGTATGATCTCCGGCCGCAACGAACCCGGTATCTTCAGTTTCTTCGAGGCATCGAGCATCCGTAAGATCAAGGATAAATATGTGTTCATCTACAGCCGCTTCACGAAAGACGGCGAGTTCGGTCTGCCTACGTCGAACTATACCCTCGCCTACTGTTACAGCGATCAGCCTTTAGGCCCCTGGACCTACGGCGGCACCATCATCGACGGACGCGGCCGCGAGATCAACGAGCAGGGTGACACCATCGCCTCTGCCACCCCCGACGGCAACACCCACGGATCCATCTGTGAGGTCAACGGCCAGTGGTACGTGTTCTACCATCGTCAGACGGGTACCGACGAATATGCCCGCCAGGCAATGGTCGCCCCCATCACCGTCAAGGTAGAGGAAGGCAAGGGCGGCAAAGTGGAGATCTCCGAGGGCGAATACAACTCCGAAGGCTTCGCCCTTAACGGCCTCGATCCCTTCGAGTCACACTCTGCAGGTATCGCCTGCTGGCATACGGGTCCCAAGCCCGCCGTCCACGAATGGCCCAACAACACCTACTACGGATCCTACATCGAGGCCAGCTACGGCGGCGAGGAGGGTATGACGAAAGAAGAGGCCCTCGCCTCAAAGGCAAAGTTCGACGCCCCCTACGACCTGCGCTACAACACCAACCGCATCATCAACAACGTCGACGGTTCCATCGTCGGCTATAAGTACTTCAACTTCGATGCAGAGACCTTAGAAGAAGAGGACAATCTGATGCTCGTCTTGCGTCTCATCCCTGAGGGCGTCGACGGCACCATCGAGGTCTGGATGGACCGTCCCTGGGAGTCGCAGGGCGGAAAGAAAATCGGTGAGGCAGAGCTGAAGGCTGATATGAAGAAGGAGCCCTGGGATATGGCAATAGGCATCTCAAACGAAGCCCAGGAGAACTGGCTCGCCGGCAAGCACGCCATCTTTTTCGTCTTCAAGTCCGACACCAAGGAGAAATCACTCTGCACTCTCTTAGACTTCTATTTCACCTTCGCCGAGTGAACATGCAAAGGACGATGAAGGAAAAGGTAGGGAAACGAGAGGAAGAGGCAAGGAAAACAACATTAATAGCCTTTTTCTTTGGTTTTCTCCTATCTTTTTCGTACCTTTGCCCACAGATAGCTTAAAACGTAAAGAAAAATATGAAGAAATTGAAACAAGGCACGCTCTGCGTACAGGCAGGGTATAAGGCCAAAAACGGAGAACCGATAGAATTGCCTATCATCCAGTCGACAACGTTCAAATACGATGACTCCGACGAGATGGCAAAGTTGTTTGACCTCGAAAAGGAGGGTTATTTCTACACCCGCCTGCAGAACCCGACGAACGACGCCGTGGCTGCGAAGATCGCCACTCTTGAGGGCGGCGTGGGCGCTGTGCTGACGTCATCAGGACAGGCTGCGAACTTCTACGCCATCTTCAACATCTGCCAGGCAGGTGACCACTTTATCACCTCGAACGAAATCTACGGCGGTACCTACAACCTCTTCGGCGTGACGCTGAAGAAGCTCGGCATCGACTGCACGTTCATCTCGCAGGAGGCCAGCGACGAGGAGATACAGGCAGCCTTCCGTCCAAACACGAAGGCCGTGTTTGGTGAGACGATCTCTAATCCGGGCTGCGCCGTGTTCGACATCGAGCGCTTCGCCAAAATCGCCCATAAGAACGGCGTGCCCCTCATCGTCGACAATACGTTTGCCACACCGGTGAACTGCCGTCCCTTCGAGTGGGGTGCCGACATCGTCACCCACTCTACTACGAAGTATATGGACGGACTGGCCACACAGGTGGGCGGTGTTGTAGTGGACAGCGGCAACTTCGACTGGCTCGCCCACGCAGAGAAGTTCCCCGGACTGTGTACACCCGATGAGTCATACCACGGTCTGACATACGTGAAGGCCTTCGGTAAGATGGGCTTCACGACGAAGCTCGTGGCACAGCTGATGCGTGACCTCGGATCGATTCCCGCTCCGCAGAATGCCTTCCTGCTGCACCTCGGACTGCAAACGCTCCACCTGCGTATGGCCCAGCACTGCAAGAACGCGCAGAAGGTGGCGGAGTTCCTCAACGACAATGAGAAGGTGGCATGGGTACACTACTGCGGACTGCCCAATGACCCATACTACGCCCTCGGACAGAAGTACCTGCCTAACGGCTCCTGTGGTGTGATTGCCTTCGGTTTGAAGGGCGACCGTGAGACAGCCATCAAATGGATGGACTCCTTGGAAATGATCAACATCGTGACGCATGTGGCCGATGCCCGTACCTGCGTGCTGCATCCCGCCTCGCACACCCACCGTCAGCTCTCAGACGAGCAACTGCTGGAGGCCGGCGTTGCCCCAGACCTGATCCGTCTCTCCGTGGGTATTGAGGACGTGGAGGATATCCTCGACGACATCAAGCAGGCGCTCAGTAAGATTTAGATTATTCTATTTCATTATTAAATAAAGTAACAAGCTATGGAAGTAACTAAAATCATGCAGGACCTGGAGCGGAAGCATCCGGGCGAGTTAGAGTATTTACAGGCCGTCAGAGAGGTGCTGGAGTCGGTAAAAGATGTGTATAACCAACATCCCGAGTTCGAGAAGGCCAAGATCATCGAGCGCATCGTGGAGCCAGAGCGGATCATCACGTTCCGCGTGCCTTGGGTGGACGACAAAGGCGAGGTGCAGGTGAATCTGGGCTACCGCGTGCAGTTCAACAGCGCCATCGGCCCTTATAAGGGCGGACTGCGCTTCCACTCATCGGTGAACCTGAGCATCCTGAAGTTCCTCGGATTTGAGCAGACCTTTAAGAATGCCCTCACTACCCTACCCATGGGCGGCGGCAAGGGCGGATCGGACTTCTCCATCCGCGGCAAGAGCGACAACGAGGTGATGAAATTCTGTCAGGCATTCATGACGGAGCTGTATCGTCACATTGGTCCCGACGAGGATGTGCCAGCTGGCGATATCGGCGTGGGAGCCAGGGAGATCGGCTATCTCTACGGACAATATAAACGGCTGACGCACCAGTTCCAGGGTGTGCTGACGGGCAAGGGTATGGAATGGGGCGGCTCGATCCTGAGGCCAGAGGCCACGGGCTATGGCGCCCTCTATTTCGTACACCAGATGCTGGAGGAGCACGGACTGGACATCAAGGGCAAGACCGTTGCCCTGAGCGGCTTCGGCAATGTGGCCTGGGGTGCAGCGAAGAAGGCAACGGAACTGGGTGCGAAGGTCATCACCATCAGCGGTCCTGACGGCTATGTATACGATCCTGCCGGCCTCGACGCCGAGAAGATAGAGTTTATGCTGGAGTTGCGGGCATCGGGCAACGATGTCTGTGAGCCGTATGTGGAGGAGTTTGACGGTGCGACATTCTATCCCGGTAAGAAGCCGTGGGAGCAGAAGGCGGACATCTATCTGCCCTGCGCCACCCAGAACGAGCTGAACGGTGAGGATGCCGATCGCATCTTAGCCAACAAGCCGCTATGCGTAGCTGAGGTGTCGAACATGGGCTGCACGGCAGAGGCTGCGGAGAAGTTCATCGCTGCCAAACAGCTCTTCGCCCCTGGCAAGGCCGTGAATGCCGGTGGTGTGGCTACATCGGGTCTGGAGATGACGCAGAACTCGATGCGACTCGCCTGGAGCAGTCAGGAGGTAGACCAGCGCCTGCATCAGATCATGTCGAACATCCACGGCCAATGCGTGAAGTACGGCAAGGAGGGCGACTATATCAATTATGTAAAAGGCGCTAATGTCGCCGGCTTCATGAAGGTCGCCAAGGCCATGCTGGCGCAGGGCATTGTATGAGTTATAAACGACATATCGTTTTTATCGCCATTCTTTTAGGCCTTGCCGCTCTGGCACAAGTTCAGAGCGGTAAGGCTTCCTACTACTCCAAGAGTTTCTCTGGACGGCAGACGGCCAGCGGCGAAAGGCTGCACCACGACAGTCTGACGTGTGCCCACCGCACCTACCCTTTCGGTACGCTGCTGAAGGTGACCAACCCTGCCAACGGTAAGGAGGTGATCGTAAGGGTGACGGACCGTGGACCGTATGTCAAAGGCCGCATCATCGACCTCTCTGTACGTGCTGCCCGTGAACTCGGCATCATCGCACAGGGTATCGCCCCCGTGACCGTGGAGCGTTACGACCCCACCGCCGTACCCTTCAGGCCTGAGGACTTCATCGACCTGCCGGAATTCGACATCGGTACGAACGAAGGTGCCGACACCAAGCCCATCTGGATGGAACTGAGGGATCAGTACAAGAAGAAGCAACAGGAAGAAACTAAGAAATAAAGACAACGAATTATTTTGTAGTCTGGATGGGGAACTCTTTCGACTGCGAGACGACCTCTTTGTTCTGGTGGAGGACACCAATGCGGATGACAGCCTCACCATCCTTCAGGCGATTGTCGGCCTTGACGACTGCCGTATAGCGGATGCCACGCCCAGGCATGATACTCTCCACAAGGACATTCTCCGAGACGCGGATATGCTTGTTGCCAGTGACCTCAGACACTGTTGGCAGAATCTGGAAGATGGGCTTCGGCGAGTTGTTAAACACCTCAAACACCATCCTTATCTCCTCACCACGGCTCAACACGCCATCATGGGAGGCATCGAGGATACGGGCATTGCGGATCTCGATGGCGGGAAGAGACAAGGCGGTCACACTGACACTGTCGGGCTTGGCATTGAAGTTCTCGTCAAAGCCAAACAGACGGTCATCGCCGCTGTTGCTGCTGTCGAAATCACTCTGCTCATTGTAATAGTCACCCCGTTCATCGTAGTTACGCTGATCATCGTTCCGACCGTACTGCGGTACACGACGCTCACTGCTACGTGCCCGTCCGTAGTCCTCATAACGTTGCTGACGACGCTGTTCGGCATACTCCTCATACCTCTGCTGCTCAGCCTTGTCAGCGGCAGAGCCTATCGCTGCGCCTACAACGGCACCGCCTGCCATACCAATGAGGGAGCCGACATTACTGCCACGCCATCCGCCGGAGATGCCTCCGATGGCTGAACCAATGATGGAGCCGAAGCTACCACCAGTAACGGCGCCTGCACCGGTGTAAGTGCCACAGCTGCTCAAGAGTATCAGGGCGCCAAGTGAAACTACTAATGTCTTCTTCATATCGTCCATGTTTTAATGTTCAACGGTGCAAAGGTAAGCATTATTCCCGAAACGGAAAAAGGATTTTCCCGAAAAGCGAATAGGAAAAACCCTATAAAGGTAAAAAGTAAAAAGGTAAAAAGGCGAAAAAAGCCCGCAACCAAACGGATGCGGGCTTCTCTTATAGAAAATCTGACGATTCGGATTACTCAGCCTTAGCCTCTTCCTTTGCCTCAGCGGCGGGAGCCTCTGCAGCAGGAGCAGCCTCCTCAGCGGGAGCAGCAGCTTCAGCCTTGGCAGCAGAAGACTTGCGAGAACGACGGGTAGACTTCTTCTTGGTGTCCTTTGCCATTTCGGGATCAAAGTCCACAAGTTCGATGAAGCAAACCTGGGCAGCGTCACCCTGACGGGTACCGAGTTTGATGATACGGGTGTAACCACCGGGACGGTCGCCCACCTTCTCACTCACTGCAGAGAAGAGCTCCTTGATGGCTTCCTTGTTCTGCAGGTAGCTGAATACAACACGACGAGAGTTGGTAGAGTCGTCCTTTGCCTTGGTGATCAGCGGCTCTACATACTTCTTCAGGGCCTTGGCCTTTGCGACGGTCGTAGTGATTCTTTTGTGCATGATCAGCGAGATGGCCATGTTGGCAAGCATAGCCTGGCGATGCGATGCAGTACGACCGAGATGATTGAATTTCTTATTATGTCTCATTTTACTTTTGTTCTTTTATTGGGCATTCGGCATGTCTTCGCAGACTTACTCCCTGTCCAGTTTATACTTGGAAATGTCGGTTCCAAACGACAGATTCAGACTCTCGAGCAAATCATCAAGCTCGGTGAGCGATTTCTTACCGAAGTTGCGGAACTTCAGGAGGTCGGTCTTGTTGTACTGTACCAAGTCGCCCAGGGTCTCAACGTCTGCTGCCTTAAGGCAGTTGAGGGCACGAACTGAGAGGTTCATGTCGACAAGACGGGTCTTGAGCAGCTGGCGCATGTGCAGAACCTCCTCATCAAACTCCTGGTTGCCCTCGGTGTCTGTGTTCTCGAGGGTAATCTTCTCGTCGGAGAAGAGCATGAAGTGATAGATGAGGATCTTCGCAGCCTCCTTCAGGGCATCCTTCGGGTGGATGGAACCGTCCGTCGTAACTTCAAGCACGAGCTTGTCGTAGTCGGTCTTCTGCTCGACACGATACGGCTCCACTGCGTACTTCACGTTACGGATCGGAGTGTAAATGGAATCGATGGCGATGACGTTCACATCGGTACAGAACTCGCGGTTCTCGTCAGCAGGGACATAGCCGCGGCCCTTGTTGATGGTGAGGTCGATCTGCATCGATGCCTTGGAATCTAAATGACAAATCACCAAATCGGGATTCAGCACCTCAAATCCGGTCAGATACTTGCCTATGTCTGCGGCTTTGAATTCAGTAGAATTCTCGACCGTGATACTGACTTTCTCGTTCTCGAATTCTTCTACAACTTGCTTGAACCGAACTTGCTTCAGGTTCAAGATAATGTTGGTCACGTCTTCCTTTACACCAGGTACTGAGGAGAACTCATGCTCAACACCGGCAATACGGACGGTATTGATGGCATAGCCCTCGAGCGATGAAAGAAGTATGCGGCGCAGCGCGTTTCCGATGGTCACACCGAAACCGGGCTCCAATGGACGAAATTCGAACTTGCCGAATTTGTCGTTGGCTTCCAACATTACGACTTTATCGGGTTTTTGAAATGCTAATATCGCCATTAACTTAAATGATTTTAGTTCTTAGAGTACAACTCAACGATTGACTGTTCCTTAATGTTCTCGGGGATGTCGGCACGCTCCGGCATGTGCAGGAACTTACCACCCTTAGCGTTCTCATCCCACTCGATCCAGGGGTACTTGCTGTGGTTGAAACCAGCAAGGGCGGCCTCGATAACCTCGAGAGACTTTGACTTCTCACGAACGGCTACGATCATACCGGGCTTTACCTGGAATGAAGGAATGTTCACAACCTTACCATCTACAGTAATGTGCTTGTGACCCACGAGCTGACGTGCAGCAGCACGGGTAGGAGCAATACCAAGACGGAACACCACATTGTCGAGTCGGCTCTCCAACAGCTGGAGCAGCACCTCACCGGTGATACCATCGGCCTTGGCAGCCTTCTCAAACAGGTTACGGAACTGACGCTCAAGCACTCCATAGGTATACTTGGCCTTCTGCTTCTCTGCCAGCATGACGGCATACTCCGACATCTTGCGACGACGGTTGTTGCCATGCTGTCCCGGGGGGAAGTTCCTACGGGACAAAACTTTGTCTGCGCCGAAGATGGGCTCACCAAAACGACGCGCAATTTTTGATTTCGGTCCTAAATATCTTGCCATAAACTATAAAAATAATTTCGTTATTACGTTATAACGTGATATCGTTATTACGACATTCCTTATTATACACGACGACGCTTCGGAGGACGGCATCCGTTGTGCGGCAGCGGTGTAACATCGATGATCTCCATAACCTCGATACCTGCACCATGGATGGCACGGATAGCTGACTCACGGCCGTTACCCGGACCCTTCACATAAGCCTTCACCTTACGAAGACCGAGATCATAAGCTACCTTGGCGCAATCCTCTGCGGCCATCTGGGCAGCGTACGGCGTGTTCTTCTTTGAACCACGGAAACCCATCTTACCGGCTGATGACCAAGAGATTACCTGACCCTCGTCGTTTGCCAGTGAAACGATAATATTGTTGAAAGAGCTGTGGACGTGCAGCTGGCCAATGGCGTTCACACGCACGTTTCTCTTCTTGGAAGTGACTGTTTTCTTTGCCATAATTCTTAAACTCTTTAATTGTTCAACTTAGAATTACTTCGTAGCCTTCTTCTTGTTAGCAACAGTCTTCTTCTTTCCCTTACGGGTACGAGCATTATTCTTGGTGCTCTGACCACGAACAGGAAGACCATTACGATGACGGACTCCACGATAGCAACCAATATCCATCAGTCGCTTGATGTTCAACTGGATCTCGCTGCGGAGATCACCTTCTACCTTGAATTCAGCGCCGATGATTTCACGGATCTTGGCTGCCTGGTCGTCAGTCCACTCGTTGACCTTCAGGTCGCGGCTGACACCTGCCTTATCCAATATCTTTGCTGAACTACTTCGACCTATACCATAGATATAAGTCAATGCGATTTCGCCACGCTTATTCTGGGGCAAATCTACTCCAACAATTCTTATTGCCATTTGAAAATTAATAAAAAAATAATACGTTAAATTTCGAAATTCTGCTAAAAAGCATGCAAAGGTACGAAGATTTTCTCAAACCTCCGCACATTTTATGCTTATTTAACATTAACCCTGACGCATTTTATACTTTGGGTTCTTCTTGTTGATAACGAACAGGCGTCCCTTGCGACGTACGATCTTGCAATCGGGGGTGCGCTTCTTCAATGATGCTCTTGTCTTCATAATTGCTCTTTTGTTTTATTTGTATCTGAATACAATTCTTCCTTTTGTCAGATCATAGGGGCTCATCTCCACCTTCACCTTGTCACCGGGAAGGATCTTGATGTAGTGCATTCTCATCTTGCCGGAGATATGCGCAATGATCTGGACTCCATTCTCAAGTTCTACACGGAACATCGCATTCGACAGCGACTCAACGATGGTTCCGTCCTGCTCTATAGCGGATTGTTTTGCCATATAATTTAATATAAATGTCCTTCTACTTGTTCTACCTCCTCGAAAGAAGACAGGATCTCAGCCTTGCCTCGCCTGATGACGATGGTGTGCTCGAAATGGGCGGCAGGTTTTCCGTCACGGGTCCTGATGGTCCAACGGTCCTGATCCAACCAGATTGAACGGTCGCCCATGGTGATCATCGGCTCAATGGCGATACACATGCCGGCTTTCAGCATCACGCCATTTCCCCGTCTGCCATAGTTAGGCACCTGCGGATCCTCGTGCATCTCGCGACCGATGCCATGACCGGTCAGTTCGCGCACAATACCATATCCCTGTGCCTCGCAGTGGTCTTGCACAGCACTGCTGATATCACCCAGATGATTTCCTGCCACCGCCTGCCCGATGCCAAGGTAAAGTGACTCCTTGGTTGTCTTGAGCAGCTGTTTGACCTCGTCGGAGACCTCACCCACGCAAAACGTATAGCAAGAGTCGCCATTGAACTCATTCAGGAGCGTCCCACAGTCGACGGAGATGATGTCTCCCTCTTTCAGGACTGTGCGCTCATTCGGTACGCCATGCACCACGACGTCATTCACCGACGTACAGATGCTGGCAGGAAACGGCCCTCCATATGGATTAGGGAACCCCTTGAACGTCGGGACGGCACCATGGTCTCTGATGAACTCGTCCGCGATCTTGTCCAACTGGAGGGTCGTTACTCCAGGCTTGATATGTTTTGCCAATTCGCCAAGCGTCTTACCAACAAGCTGGTTTGCCTGGCGCATCAGCTCAATCTCATCTTCAGTCTTCAGGTAGATCTTCATAGAAGATTAATAAGCCGCCATGCCACGACCGTGGATACGGCCGGAACTGAGCAGACCATCGTAGTGGCGCATCAGCAGGTGGCTCTCGATCTGTGCGAGTGTATCAAGCACCACACCGACGAGAATCAGCAGTGACGTACCGCCGAAGAACTGAGAGAACGCATCCTGCACGTTCAGCAGGCTGGCCAGTGCAGGCATCACAGCGATGAAGGCGATGAACAACGATCCGGGCAGCGTGATGCGCGACATCACCGTGTCGATATACTCTGCCGTCTCCTTACCCGGTTTCACACCGGGGATGAATCCGTTGTTACGCTTCATGTCTTCAGCCATCTGTGTCGGGTTGAGCGTGATGGCCGTATAGAAGTATGTGAATGCGATGATCAGCAGTGCGAAGATGATGTTGTAGGTCCAGCTGTGATGATCAAGCATCGTGCGCACAAACCAGCTGGCATTCTCCGGAGCCGAATACTGCACGAGCGTCAGCGGGATGAACATCAGTGCCTGGGCAAAGATGATAGGCATCACGTTGGCTGCGAACAGCTTCAGGGGGATATACTGGCGGGCGCCACCCACCTGCTGGTTGCCTACAATGCGCTTCGCATACTGTACGGGCACCTTGCGGACACCCTGTACCAGAACAATCGATGCACAAACAACTGCGTAGAGGATGATGATCTCGACAAGGAACATCACCAGACCACCACCCGAGATGGCGGTGAATCGTGACGTCAGCTCCTGGATGAATGCCTGGGGCAGACGGGCGATGATACCGATCATAATGATCAGCGAGATACCGTTTCCTATACCCTTATCGGTAATGCGCTCACCCAGCCAGAGGATAAACATACTTCCTGCGGACAGGATAATGACGGCCGGCACCATGAACACAGACCAGGAGATGCCCTGTGCCAGGGCAGCACCAGCCTGCATCTTCAGGTTCATCAGGTAACCCGGAGCCTGGAACAGCAGGATAGCCACTGTCAGCCAACGGGTATACATGGCGATTTTCTTACGGCCGCTCTCACCCTCACGCTGCATCTTCTGTACGTAAGGCACAGCGACGGCGAGGAGCTGCATAACGATCGAAGCAGAGATGTAAGGCATGATTCCAAGCGCAAAGATAGATGCGTTGGAGAATGCACCACCAGAGAACATATCGAGCAGCGACATCAGACCGCCGGCAGTCTGCGACTGCAGCTGGCTCAACATGGCCGGATTGATACCGGGAAGTACCACGAACGAGCCGAAACGATAAATCGCCACAAACAGGAGTGTGATGAGGAGGCGCTGGCGCAGGTCCTCAATCTTCCATATGTTCTTCAGTGTCTCTATTAACTTCTTCATTACTGTTTAGATTTTTGTTGCGTTACCACCTACTGCCTTGATTGCTTCCTCGGCAGTCTTTGAGAATGCGTTGGCCTCCACATCGATCTTGGCCTTCAGCTCACCGTTGCCAAGTACCTTCACCAGCTCCTTGCCGTTGGTCAGACCAGCAGCTACGAGCTCGGCAACACCGATCTTGGTGAGGTTCTTCTCCTCTGCCAGCTTCTGCAGCGTGGAGAGGTTCACGGCAAAGTACTCCTTGTGGTTGATGTTCTTGAAACCACCCTTCGGAACACGACGCTGGAGAGGCATCTGACCGCCTTCGAAACCAACCTTCTTCTTATAACCAGAACGAGCCTTGGCACCCTTGTGACCACGGGTAGAAGTACCGCCCAGACCTGAACCAGGACCGCGACCGATACGACGACGAGAGTGGGTAGAGCCTTCAGCCGGCTTTAAATTATTCAGTTTCATAATCGAATCTACATTTAAATTGTTAATTACTCAACGACGGTCACGAGATGGCGGACCTTACGGATCATACCACGGATTGAAGGATTGTCCTCTACTTCAACAACCTGAGAGATCTTACGCAGGCCGAGAGCCTCGAGCGTGCGCTTCTGGTCTACAGGATAACCGATCTTACTCTTAATCTGCTTTACCTTAATTGTTGCCATAGTCTTTGTCTCCTTTATCCTTTGAATACTTTTTCCATACTGATACCGCGAGTACCTGCCACCGTGTAGGCGTCACGCATCTGGCTCAGGGCCGTGATGGTGGCCTTCACCAGGTTGTGGGGGTTCGAGGAACCCTTCGACTTGGCAAGCACATCCTTGACACCGGCACTCTCGAGCACGGCACGCATGGCACCACCGGCCACCAGACCAGTACCGGCAGCTGCCGGCTTCAGGAACACCTGAGCACCACCGAAGCGGGCCTCCATCTCATGGGGGATGGTACCCTTGAGCACGGGAACTTTCACAAGATTCTTCTTGGCTGCCTCTACACCCTTGGCAATGGCGGCGGTAACTTCGCCAGCCTTACCCAGACCCCAGCCGATGATGCCGTTGCCGTCACCGACAACAACGATGGCTGCGAATGTAAAGGTGCGACCTCCCTTGGTAACCTTCGTTACACGGTTGATGGCAACCAGTCTGTCTTTCAACTCTACGTCACTATTTACTTTAACATTTTTCATTGCCATAATCGTTTAGAATTTAAGTCCACCTTTACGAGCTGCGTCTGCCAGAGACTTCACGCGGCCGTGATACAGATAGCCATTACGGTCGAAGACAACGGCGCTGATGCCGGCCTCCTGGGCCTTCTTGGCCAACAGCTCACCAACCTTCTCAGCCTGCTGGATCTTCGGCATAGCCTCCATACCCAGAGAAGATGCAGATGCGAGTGTTTTACCTTCCAAATCATTAATCACCTGAGCATAGATCTGCTTGTTGCTGCGGAACACGCTCAGACGGGGACGCTCGGCAGTGCCGAACACGTTCTTGCGAATTCTATATTTGATCTTAATTCGTCTTTCTACTTTCTTCGTTGTCATAATCTTTTTACTTTTTTACTTTTTCAATTTTTTACCTTTAAAAGATTACTTAGCCGAGGCTGACTTACCCGACTTACGACGGATAACCTCACCCTTGAACAAGATACCCTTTCCTTTGTAAGGCTCAGGCATGCGGAAAGAACGAATTTTAGCGCAGATCAGACCGAGCAGTGCCTTGTCGCATGACTCAAGGATGATCTGGGGGTTCTGGTTACGCTCCATCTTGGTCTCAACCTTCACTTCCTGAGGAAGCTGGATGAAGATGGGGTGCGTATATCCGAGTGCGAACTCGATGATGTTACCCTGGTTAGACACACGGTAACCGACACCGACGAGCTCCATCTCCTTCTTGTAACCCTCGCTCACACCGACAACCATATTGTTGACGAGTGCACGATACAGACCGTGGAAAGCCTGCTTCTGCTTCACGTTGACGGGACTGTTCTCGTCAATCTCGAATGTGATGTGGCCATCCTCAATCTTCACCTTGATAGAGGGATCAACCTTCTGTGAGAGTTCTCCCTTGGGACCCTTCACGGTCACGATGCCGTCCTTGTCCTGGGCAACGGTAACGCCTGCGGGAATACTAATTGGCAATTTTCCTATTCTTGACATATGCTATCCTCCAATTAATATACGTAGCAAAGAACCTCACCACCGATCTTCAGGTCGGCGGCCTCTTTGTCTGTCATGACACCTTTGGACGTGGAAAGAATGGCGATACCAAGTCCGTTAATTACTCTCGGCATGTCTTTGTAACCAGTGTACTGGCGAAGACCTGGGGTTGAAACTCGCTTCAGGCACTTGATGGCGTTTTCACGAGTAGCGGGGTCATACTTCAGGGCCACCTTGATAGTACCCTGAGGACCATCCTCGATGAACTTGTAGTTCAGGATGTAACCCTTCTCGAAGAGGATCTTCGTAATCTCCTTCTTCAAGTTAGACGCAGGAACCTCCACGACACGATGATGTGCCATGATGGCGTTTCTGAGTCTGGTCAGATAATCTGCTATTGGATCTGTCATAAAATAAATGTTTTAATTGATCGGGACTGCCCCGACAATATTAATAATAAAATACTTCTGTTCGCTCTTGGTTTACCAGCTTGCCTTCTTCACACCGGGTATCAGACCGCTTGATGCCATCTCACGGAACTGGATACGGGAGAGGCCGAACTGGCGCATGTAACCCTTCGGACGACCCGTGATCTTGCAGCGGTTGTGCAGACGGATGGGGTTGGCGTTCTTGGGGATGCTCTGCAGCTTACGGGCTGCCTCATAGGCTGCCATGGCGCCCTCCTCAGTGTTCACATCGGCAGTAGCGATGATCTTCTTCAGGGCTGCACGCTTCTCAGCATAGCGGGCTACGAGCTTGGCGCGCTTCACCTCGCGGGCTTTCATTGATTCCTTTGCCATATCTCTTAATCGTTTTTAGCGTTCTTGAATGGAAGACCGAAGGCCTTGAGCAGAGCGAAACCTTCCTCGTCGGTCTTAGCCGTGGTGACGAAGGTGATGTTCATACCCTGGATGCGGTCTACTGAATCGATATTGATCTCCGGGAAGATGATCTGCTCCTGGATACCCAGTGTGTAGTTGCCACGGCCGTCGAACTTGCTCTCGATACCCTTGAAGTCACGGATACGGGGCAATGCGATGCGGACGAGCTTCTCCAGGAACTCATACATGCGCTCGCGACGCAGGGTCACCATCACGCCGATAGGCATCTTCTTACGAAGCTTGAAGTTGGCGATATCCTTCTTCGAATATGTTGCCACTGCCTTCTGGCCGCAGATGGCGGAGATCTCGTTGATAGCCACGTCGATGATCTTCTTGTCCTGAGTGGCGTCACCCAGACCCTGGTTGACGACGATCTTCTTCAGGACGGGGATCTGCATCTCCGATGTGTAGTTGAACTGCTTCTTCAGAGCGGGAGCAATCTTCTCCTTATACTCTGTCTTTAACTGTGCTGTATTTGCCATTACTTAATCTCCTCCCCTGACTTTTTAGCGATACGGGTGACCTTCTTGCCCTCGCGCTTGATGGCGACACGGGTAGCCTTGCCACTCTTCGGATCAATCAAACTAATATTTGAGATGTGAATAGGAGCCTCCATCTTCACAAAGCCTCCCTGAGGGTTCTTGGCACTCGGCTTGGCACTCTTGTTGACCATGTTCACACCTTCAACAAGTGCGCGCTGCTTGTCGGTCAGGACCTTCAGCACCTTACCCGTCTTGCCCTTGTCCTCACCGGCCAGGACGATGACGGTATCATTCTTCTTAATATTGAACTTTGCCATTTCTTCTTTACTTTTTTACTTTTTTACTTTTTTACTCTTAAAGTACTTCAGGTGCCAAAGAAACGACCTTCATGTTCACGGCGCGCAGCTCACGGGCCACAGGGCCGAAAATACGGCTGCCACGGAGCTCACCTGCATTGTTCAGCAGCACGCAGGCATTGTCGTCGAAACGGATGTACGAGCCATCAGCACGGCGGATCTCCTTCTTCGTGCGAACAACCAAAGCCTTTGATACTGCACCCTTCTTCACGTCACTTGTAGGGATCGCGTTCTTGATAGAGACGACGATGATGTCACCTACGCTGGCATAACGGCGGCGGGTACCACCCAGCACACGGATGCAGAGAGCCTCGCGTGCACCGCTGTTGTCAGCAACAGTCAATCTGGTTTCTGTCTGTATCATAATTACTTAGCTTTTTCTACGATTTGAACTAATCTCCATCTCTTTGTCTTTGACAGAGGACGGGTTTCCATAATGAGCACGGTATCACCTACGTTGCACTCGTTCTTCTCGTCGTGTGCGTGATACTTCTTTGTCTTCTGGACAAACTTACCATAAATAGGGTGCTTCTCCTTGAACTTGGCGGCAATAACAATGGTTTTATCCATCTTGTTGCTGATAACGACACCCTGTCTTGTCTTTCTTAAATTTCTTGTTTCCATATGGACCATTGTTATTTTTTAAGTTCTCTCTGATGAAGCTCCGACTTCATACGTGCGATATCACGACGGGCAATCTTAATCTGAGACGGATTCTCAAGCGGCGTGATGGCGTGGTTCAACTTCATCTGGTTGTACTTCGCAACCTCAGCCTCAATGCGCTCTGCCAAGTCCTTGGTCTCGAGCTCTCTTACTTCTTTGATCTTCATACTCAATTAAGCGTTTTTATCGTAATCACGTCTAACAACAAACTTTGTCTTCACAGGCAGTTTCTGGGCGCCGAGGCGGAGAGCCTCCTTAGCCACGTCGAAAGGAACGCCTTCTACTTCAAAGAGGATGCGGCCGGGAGTGACGGGAGCAACCCATCCTGCGGGATCACCCTTACCTTTACCCATTCGCACGTCAGCAGGCTTGCGGGTGATGGGCTTGTCGGGGAAGATGCGGATCCACACCTGACCTTCACGGTTCATATAACGGTTGATGGCAACACGGGCTGCCTCAATCTGACGGCTGTCGATCCACTTGGCATCCATGGTCTTGATGCCGAAGCTGCCGAAAGCCAGCGTCGTACCTCTGTGGGCGTTGCCTTTGTTGCCGCGTCCGTCCTGAGGTCTTCTATATCTTACTCTTTTGGGCTGTAACATAATAATTCTCCTTTAATTGTTGATTACTTTTTCTTATTACGGAACTTTCTGTCACGGCCACCACCGGCATTGGTGCGGCTACCACCCTTCTCCTGTGTGAAGTTCGGGGTCAGGTCTACGTCACCATAGATCTCACCACGGCAGATCCACACCTTGATACCCAGAATACCGACTTTCGTCAAGGCCTCTGCATGGCAGTAGTCGATGTCAGCACGATAGGTGTGCAGCGGAGTACGACCCTCCTTGAGCATCTCGCTGCGTGCGATTTCAGCACCGTTCAGACGACCTGAGATCAGCACCTTGATACCCTCGGCACCAGCACGCATCGTGTTCTGGATGGCCATCTTGATGGCACGGCGGTAAGCGATCTTGCCCTCTACCTGGCGAGCGATGTTGTTGGCAACAATCGTGGCATCGAGCTCGGGGCGCTTCACCTCGAAGATATTGATCTGTATCTCTTTGTCGTAGAGCTTCTTCAGCTCCTCTTTCAGTTTGTCTACATCCTGTCCGCCCTTACCGATGACGATGCCCGGACGAGCCGTGCAGATCGTGATGGTGACCAGCTTCAGTGTGCGCTCGATGACAATCTTCGACACGCTGGCCTTGGCCAGGCGCTCGTTCAGATACTTACGGATTTTCTGATCCTCTACCAGGTTATCTCCGAAGTCTTTGCCTCCGAACCAATTTGAATCCCAACCTCTAACGATTCCAAGACGGTTGCTTATTGGATTAACTTTCTGTCCCATACTTATTCTTTTACGTCATTAGTTTTAGCGTCAACGAACAGAGTCACGTGGTTGCTACGCTTGCGGATGCGGTAGCCACGGCCCTGAGGTGCCGGTCTCATTCTCTTCATAGTCACACCCTCGTCGACAAAGATGCGGGTGATGAACAGCTCACCGTCCTCTGCCTTGCGGTCATTCTTGGCTTCCCAGTTGGCAATGGCCGAGCGGAGGAGTTTCTCTACGTCAGCTGCAGCTGCCTTCTTCGAGAAACGAAGTACACCCAGTGCGCGATTCACTTCCATGCCACGGACCATGTCCACGACATAGCGCATCTTGCGGGGTGAGGAGGGGCAGCCCTTCAGCTTGGCAAAATACTGTGTCTTAAGTGCTGCTTTTCTTTCTTCAGCCTTAATATGTTTTCTTGCTCCCATGTTTAATTTTCAATTTTCAATTTTCAAT
>JAFVGS010000073.1 GCA_017474845.1 Prevotella sp. | reverse complement strand
CTAAGAAGTCATAGTTTCGATAAAGCTACTGTTAGGATTGTCCTCAATGATCAGTTGGTAGAGCGTTCCGAACTTTGATTTGCCATTTCTCTTAGCAGTCTCCAGTATAGAATGGAAACATGCATACTGGTCAGCGCCAGCCTGTGTTCTGAATCCGCCTGAGACCTTGGTCTTCACCTTCAGGATCCTGATTGCCCCTTCGCTGCTATTGTTGTGATGCGGCACACCCTCATGGTCGAGGAAAGTAAAGAGATAGTCCTTGCACAGGATCATTCCGTTCTGCAGGGCCTGGAACTCCTTTCCGTAGCGGCCTACGTCTTCGTCAAGCAGTCTGTCCATCCTTTTCTCGAAGGACTTCCTGACCTCCGTCCCGGGCACTCCGCACTTGTTCTCATTCCATGTGTGTATGGCATTGCGCAGCAGTTCCTGCACACTGCCTGCCCACTGCTGTTCCTTGTTGATGTCGCAGAGATACTGCAGGTTCCTAAGGAGGTGGGCAAGGCAGACCTGATGGCCGCTGACCTCCAGCGTGAAGTAGGTGCTGTGACGGTCCGTATAGAGTATCAGCCTCTTCAGGTACGGCAGTATGCCATGCTCCTCCAATGCCTTGATGCCACGGGAGCGGTCGGCGAAGACGTAGCAGTACTTCTCGCACTGCAGGCACCAGAACCAGCACAGCAGCTTGTTGATGTACACTCCCGTCTCGTCCATGCCTGCTGCCTCTTCCTTGCCGATGTACTCCAGCAGGGCCGTATATACGGGCTGTGCCTTTCTGGCATTCCTCTCCAGTATGTTCTTCACCGTGCCCTCGGAGAACGACTTCACGCAGAACACGTCACGCATGGTCTCGGCAATCCTGTCAAACGTCACGGACTGAGCGACGGAAAGGTATATCACCAGGGCCTGCAGCTTCGGGCCGTAGGAGGTCTTCTTGCTGTTACCGCCGGGTAGTTTTGCATGGGCCTTCCCGTGGCAGTACGGGCATACGGCGGTATAACGCCTATGCTCCGTCACTTCCGGCTCGACCAGGATGCCGGCGATGTCTATCACCTGTGTCGTCATCGTGCATACCTGCTCGGCATCCTCGGGGATGACGGCTCCACAGTGGGGACATATCCTCACCCGATGATCCTCCAGCTTCGCAGGATTGTCAGTCTTGGCCAGCTCATGGCCGGCGTGTCCTTTCTGTCCGCCGCTTGGCCTGCCGGAAGGCTCGCGCAGCGAGCGGGTGCGCAGAGCCGCCTGCCCCGCTATCGACTGCTGCGTGGGAGGAACGCTGGAGTTGGTGCTGTCCTTCTCGACCTTACTGCCACCGAGCTCCTCTATCTCAGCCATGAGCCGTGCCACTTCTGCCTTGAGGCTCTTGTTCTCCACTACGAGATGGGTGTTGTTGCGGTTCAGACGGGATACCTCACCCTTACAGCTGGACAGCTCGTCTTTCACGCTGACCAGCTCCTCACGCAATGCCTTTATGGCCTCTAACGTATCGGTTACAGTAGGTTCCTTGTCCAAACTCATGCCGCAAAGGTACAACTTTGCCGACATTCCAGCAAGCCCTTAAACGTAGTTTAACATATTGGGAATCAACGAATTAAGCACAATGACAATGGCACTGCCGTAGGCTGTACCCCCCTATGTCCTGCCTTCTTAGAACAGGCTGACTCTAATTGAATGAACAATAAAATGTACTGAAAGACTGTCGGTTAGATGCTTCTGGATGCTGTTGCCCGCATCATAAGACTATTCCTTATCCGATGCCCATTAGCTTTTATTAACGGCATCCAACTG
>JAFVGS010000009.1 GCA_017474845.1 Prevotella sp. | reverse complement strand
TGATTATCAGATACAAAGGTACGAAAAATATCTGACATATGCAAATGTTTTGACTACTATTTTTGCACTTAAAGTGTTAAAAATCAGCAAGTTACATTGAACTTTCGCGCGAAATTTTAGTACATCAAATTGGACACCCTATTTCCAATATGCATATTTATTCGGGTTTGAAATTGTATGCAAAAATACGCATTTCAAAACCCGGACAGGGTATTGCAGTATTGGAGAGTTAAAACGTTGTGCATGAGATACTTATTTTTGATTTTAAAATATTTTAAGAGACACTAGTGTTTAGTGTTGTAAGAAATAAAAAAGACAAGCGATAAAACGCTTGTCTTTTTATTGAAAAGCTTGAGAATTACTTTTTTTGTTGTATCTTTGCCGTCGCAAACCAATATCAATACAGCGATGGACAAACATTTGGACTTTTTCAATTATGATGGATGCCTTATTCATTATGAGGGCAGGATACAGAATATCTGCCAAGCAAAGATGTATGGAGAGGAGAGTATTGCAAAACCAATTCTACTTTTAGCCATTATTGATAGCATCACAGACGGAGAGATTGTTATTAACCAAATTCGATTGACAGAGGAGCTGATTGAGCGATATGGGAAGCTAATGAAAACTTATGCCAAGAATTTGGAATACTATTCAAAGACGCCTATCTATAATCCCTTTTGGCATTTGCAAGGAGATTCTTTCTGGCATCTCTATGGTGCAGAATGCATCAAAGAACAAAAGAATACACCATCTGTTCCTTGGATTCAAGAGCATGTCCTCTATGCCAGCGTGGATGAGCCTCTATGGATTCTGCTACAAAATGAATCAATGCGCTTACAGCTGCGTGACTACATCATTGAGCATAAATTGACGGATGATTTCTCGAATGGAAAGAAGATTGTAGAGGGACTTGGTGTATTAGCTGCGATATTGCTGGCTGCATAATACTAATATGAAAGAGATAAAGCATATTCCAATTGTTTTTATGGCATTGTTTTTGCTTTCATGTGGAGGAGAGAGCAAGCATCAAAACAAGGATTTTAATCCAAAGGAGGAAGAATCTTCCGTGATATCAGATGAGGGCAAGGCCAGAAGGGACTCTGTTGGAAAGAAATTGTTGGAGCATGCAGCAAAAGTTGCATCTTCTGAAACTTCTTCGATTAGGAGAAATACATCAAGATTTGGTTATTCTTCAGATGCTGACGATGAAAAAGAATACGATAACATGCGAGGCTTCGATCCAGCCTCAGAGGACGATATGGAGGATAACGGCATGAGCCGGTATATGGAGAATAATGATGAGGAGGGATGGGACTAAACATTCTGGCGTTTCCCTTATATATATCAATAAGGTGTAGAAGTTTAGGTGGAATCAAAAGTAAAGTGGTCGAATTCGACCACTTTAGAATGCATGAAGGCTAATGGGATAAGCTACCTATGAAAAGATGTAGATCGATACGATTGTTAAAAACAGAACGGCCATTCCTGCCTCAATAAATGTCTTGACTGCTGCCAACAGCTCATCGGCAAAAATCATGTTGTATTTCATAACTGTATCTTTTTAAATTGTTAATAATCTGTTCGATGATGCAAAGTTACGACGCAAACATGGGCGATACAACATTTTTCGCATTTTTCGTGCTGAGTTGTTACGACACACTTCCGGATTGTGTGACATATGCGTGAACGGCTTCCCGATTTGTCGCATCACGGCCTACTGACAGGCGCATAACAAAAAGGAGCACCCAGCGATGGATGCTCCTTTGATATAGTAGGATAGGGATTAGTCCTCCCAGTTCTCCTGCGTCTTGCGAACGTAAGACTTGTAGCGGATCTGGGCCATCTTCTGGGCCTCGGCGAAGAGCTCCTCGGCCTCATTGGGATATGCCTTCTTAACTGACAGGTAACGAACCTCACCAAGCAGGAAGTCGTGGAAGTTCTCCCAGTTGGGCTCCTTAGAGTCGAGAGAGAACGGGTTCTTGCCTTCCTCAGCCAGAGCGGGGTTGTAACGCCACAGGTGCCAGTAACCGCACTCAACAGCCTTCTTCTCCTCAGCCTGGCTCTTACCCATACCGCCCTTGGCCTTCAGACCGTGGTTGATACAGGGAGCGTAAGCGATGATGATTGAAGGTCCGTGCCAAGCCTCTGCCTCGCGGATAGCCTTGAGGGTCTGTGCGTGGTCAGCACCCATAGCAATCTGAGCTACATATACATAACCGTAGGTGGTAGCAATCATACCGAGATCCTTCTTGCGGATGCGCTTACCCTGAGCAGCGAACTGAGCGATGGCACCAAGAGGAGTAGCCTTAGAGGCCTGACCACCAGTGTTAGAGTAAACCTCAGTATCGAGCACGAGGATGTTCACGTCCTCACCAGAAGCAATCACGTGGTCGAGACCGCCGTAACCAATGTCGTAAGAAGCACCGTCACCACCGATGATCCACTGACTGCGCTTCACGAGGTAGTGGTCGAGGGTCTGGAGTTCCTTGCAGACGGGGCAGCCAGCGGCAGCGCTCTCGGCGATGCAGGCGCGGAGCTTCGGAGCAATCTCCTTAGTCTTGTCGGCATCCTCCTTGTTGGCGATCCACTCAGCAGCGAGCTCTTTGTACTCTGCGCTGGCCTTGTCGCCGTCGATCATCTCCTGGAGCAACTTAGCTACGCGCTCCTTCATCTTCTTGTTACCGAGGGCCATACCGAGACCGAACTCGCAGAAGTCCTCGAACAGGGAGTTGTTGAAGCAAGGGCCCTGACCCTTCTCGTTCTTGGTGTAAGGAGTAGAAGGGATAGAAGCTGAATAGATAGAAGAACAACCTGTAGCGTTGGCGATCATCTGACGGTCACCGAACAGCTGAGAGATGAGCTTCACATACGGAGTCTCACCGCAACCAGAGCAAGCGCCAGAGAACTCGAAGAGCGGCTGAGCGAACTGTGAGTTCTTCACATTGCTGCGGATGTCGACGAGAGCCTGCTTGCTCTTCACTTCCTTCACGCAGTACTCCCAGTTCTTAGCCTCCTGCTTCATGTTCTCAGCATCGGGATTGAACGGAGCCATGGTGAGGGCCTTACCCAGTTTCGGGTTGCCCGGACAGATGTCGGCGCAGTTGCCGCAACCCAGACAGTCGAGTACAGAAACCTGAATGCGGAAGTTCATACCCTTCATGGCGGCGGGAGCCTTCATCTCGAGGGTGTCATCGGCTGCTGCGAAGCCCTTGATCTCATTCTCATCGAATACGAACGGACGGATGGCAGCGTGAGGACAGATGTAAGCACACTGGTTACACTGGATACAGTTGTCCTTGTTCCAAACGGGAACGAAGGCCTCGACACCACGCTTCTCGTAAGCGGCTGTGCCAACCTCCCAAGAACCGTCGGCTGTGCCGAACTTGGCAAATGCGCTGACGGGCAGCAGATCACCAGCCTGGGCATTGATCGGACGAACCACCTCCTTGACGAATGCGGGAGCATCATCCTGCTTCTCAGCATCATCAGGCAGGTTAGCCCACTCGGGCTTCACGGTGAACTGTACATACTCACCACCACGGTCGATAGCGGCGTAGTTCTTATCAACAACGTCCTGACCCTTGGCACCGTAAGACTTCAGGGCAGCAGCCTTCATCTTCTCAACAGCGAGCTCCACGGGGATGACGCCGGTGATACGGAAGAATGCACTCTGCAGGATGGTGTTGGTGCGGTTGCCCAGACCAATCTCCTGTGCAATCTTGGTAGCATTGATGGTATAGACGGTGATGTTGTTCTGTGCAAAGAAACGCTTCACCTTGTTAGGCATGAACTTCTCGAGCTCGTCGGCATCGAAGATGGTGTTCAGCAGGAACTGACCGTTCTTCTGCAGACCGCGAGTCACGTCGTACATGTGGAGGTAAGCCTGAACGTGGCAAGCCACGAAGTTAGGTGTGGTCACCAGATAGGTAGAGCGGATAGGCGTATCACCGAAACGCAGGTGAGAGCAGGTGAAACCTCCCGACTTCTTAGAATCGTAAGAGAAGTAAGCCTGGCAGTACTTGTCGGTGTTGTCACCAATGATCTTCACAGAGTTTTTGTTAGCACCTACGGTACCATCAGCACCCAGACCGTAGAACTTAGCCTGGAACATGCCAGCGCCTCCGAGAGCAATCTCCTCAACCTCAGGCAGAGAGGTGAAGGTCACGTCATCAACGATACCAATGGTGAAGTGGTTCTTGGGCTCGGGCATAGCGAGGTTGTTGAACACGCTGATAATCTGAGCCGGAGTGGTGTCGTGAGAACCAAGACCGTAGCGGCCACCCACGATGAGAGGACGATTCTCCTGATCGTAGAAGGCATCCTTGACGTCCATATACAGAGGCTCGCCAGTAGCACCGGGCTCCTTGGTACGGTCGAGGACGGCAATCTTCTTCACGCTCTTGGGAACAGCAGCCAACAGGTGTTTGATGCTGAACGGACGATAGAGGTGAACAGAGATCATACCCACCTTCTGACCCTGAGCGTTCAGGTAGTCGATGGCCTCGCGGGCAGCATCAGTAGCAGAACCCATCAGGATGATCATGCGGTCGGCATCCTCAGCTCCGTAGTAAGAGAAGAGGTGGTACTCACGGCCTGTGATCTTAGAGAGCTCGCCTAAGTACTTCTCAACCACCTCGGGAACTGCATCGTAGTAAGGATTGCAAGCCTCACGGTGTGTGAAGAAGGTCTCAGGGTTCTCAGCGGTACCACGAGTGATAGGACGCTCTGGGCTCATAGCACGATCGCGGAAACGCTTGATGTACTCTTCCTTAACGAGCGGACGAACATCCTCCTGGTCGAGCAGCTCAATCTTGTGATACTCGTGAGAGGTGCGGAAACCGTCGAAGAAGTTAACGAAAGGTACGCAGGTCTCGAGAGAAGCCAGGTGAGCAGCAGCGGTCATATCCATTACCTCCTGTACTGAACCCTCGCAGAGCATAGCGAAACCAGTCTGACGGCAAGCCATCACGTCCTGGTGGTCACCGAAGATACACAGAGAGTGAGAAGCCAGCGTACGGGCAGAAACGTCGAATACGCAGGGAATCAGCTCACCGGCAATCTTGTACATGTTAGGAATCATCAGGAGCAGACCCTGAGAAGCAGTAAAGGTGGTGGTCAGAGCACCAGCCTGCAGAGAACCGTGCACAGCACCAGCTGCACCAGCCTCAGACTGCATTTCCTGTACACTGACGGTCTGGCCCCAGAGGTTCTTACGACCACGGGCAGCCCACTCGTCAACATGCTCCGCCATAGGCGAAGACGGGGTGATGGGGTAGATAGCAGCTACCTCAGAGAACATGTAACTCACGTGAGCCGCAGCCTCGTTACCATCACAGGTGATAAATTTCTTTTCTTTAGCCATTTGTTTAGAAATTAAATGAATTAATTATATTTTTTGAAACTAATTTGAATTTATATTATTTGAAACTAATTTGAATAATTGGAATAATTTGATTCACTAATTTGATAATAAAATATTTAATAGAGGAAGCCGAGAAGCCACAGGGGAATCTGGTTGCCCGTGCCGATCTCCGTGTTGTAGCGGGCGTAGATGATATCTGGCGAGATACGCTGGCGGCCAGGCTGCTTCGCGTCGACGATGCGGAACTTCAGCTTCTCGTCGACGAGGTAGTTGAAGTCTCTGCCGCCGGCATTCACCTTGTGGTCCTTCCAGAGCGAGTTGACGAAGAAGGTCTCCATCGCTTCCTGCTTGTCCACCTGGATGGGGTAGATGGCATACATGAGGTTGGAGTTGTGGAGCATGATCTTCGCGGGCTTCTTGGGGAAGTCTTCGCCTGCGGGATAGATGAGGTTTGTCAGGCGGGCGTCGGTCAGGTACTTGATATAGTTCATGACCGTGGCGCGGCTGGTCTCGATGTCGTGGGCGAGCTTGCTCACGTTGGGTGCCTTCGACGGACCGTCCTCGGCAATCATGTAGAAGAGCTTCTTGATCTTCGTGAGGTACTTCAGCTCAATCTGCTTGATGAGCAGGATATCCACCTCGGTCATCATGTTCATCGTCTTCAGCAGGTTCTCGCTATAGTTGCGCTGCTCCTGGAAGAAGGGGTAGAAACCGTGGTGGATGTAGTCCTGGAAATATCTGTTAGGCGAGACTTTGGGCAGGATCTGCTTGATGATGCGCTCATGGTCGGAGAGGATCTCATCGAGGGAGTATGGGCGGAAGGTATTGCCCGTCAGCAGGTTGATGAATTCGCGGAAAGAGAATCCGCGCAGGTTGTACGACTTCACGATGCCGTTGAGTTCAGGGTTCTCGTCCTTGAGCCGCATGACGCTGCTGCCAGTGAAGACGGTCTTGAGGTTGGGATAGAGGTCATAGCACTTGCGGAGCTCGCCAGACCAGTCAGGCTGCTTGAACACTTGATCAATGAGGAGCACTCGGCCGCCGTGGCGGTAGAATTCTCCTGCAAAGTCGGCGATACCCTTGCCCTGAAAATAGAAGTTGTTCATGTTGATATACAGGCATTGCTTGTCTTGTATATCGAAATGTTCCTTTGCGTACTGCAACAGAAAGGTGGTCTTGCCGACGCCTCGCGTTCCCTTGATGCCGATCATGCGGTCGGACCAGTCGATCTCGTCCATGAGCGTACGGCGGACGGGGGCATTGGTATGCTCGACTAAGTATCTGTGCGTCCTGAAAAAAGCTTCCATTCCTGCTTGATTTGTTCTAATTACTTTTATAAGTGGTGCAAAGGTACTACAATTTATTTAAATTGCAAAGTAGAAATAGCAAAATCTTACTAATTGGGCGATATTTTTTCTTTTTTTTAGAATTTATAGGCGATATCGAACATATACCAGCGTCCTTTCTGAGGAACAAGTCCTGTGCAGGCACCACTGAGCGAATACTTGTTATTCAGCATGTTGTTGACATTCAGATTCAGTTCCAAATTACCTATTTTATAAGATGCACCAATGTCGGCAATGAAATAGGGGTCTACATCTATATCTTTAAACATGTATCGGTCACTTGAGGCTTCACCGTTGATAAAACGTCTACAAGCTTTGTATTCTTCGAGTAATTCTGCAGGTTGGTCATCATATTGATTGATGAGCGCATACAGTTCTGACATTCTTATTTCAGTTTTTCTATACTTTACATATTTAATGACATCGATATGTTCAGATATCTGTTTGCTCCTGAATGCCAGATGTGTGTGAAGCTTCAGCTGATTGGTGACGCGCCATGCAAACGTTAGATTAGACGAGAATTCCGGCATGTTTAACGCACTTGGATATTCATATGACGTCGCGTTGTTCATGGTAAATGACTTCATTTTCTGCCAGCTTGCAGTCAGATAGGCAGAGAAACGACGGTAGTCATATTTACCACTGACTTCTATACCGTAGATATCGGAGTTCTCCATATTATAATGCGCAATTAGATCCATCGTTATCAGGTCCTTTGCATGATTATAGAAGGCATTTACCTCGAAGTCCAGACCTTTGATCCATTGGGTGGCACCGAAAGTCAGCTGGTAGGAGTGCAATGCCTCTGGTGTCAAAGGAATGGCAAGCTGGTCAGAGCCCTTGGCACCCAGGAATGCCATCAGGAACTGGTTGGTTTTCCGATAAAGATAGGGTGCATCGATGAATGACTTGGCGTAGCTGAGCTTGACATTCCATTTGGGCTGTAGGAAGATCAGCGCCACACGCGGTGAGAACTCACTGATGTGTGTGTCGTCGTAGCGGTTCTTGTAGTCATAACGCAGTCCGGCATTCAGGATGAAAGGTCCCCATTGGTGCTTTAACTGTATGGAAGCATTGGCATTGTTCTCATGTCCTTTTCCCAATTCCGAGATGTTGATGGTTTCAGGCAAGGTTTTTATGTAGTCATATATAAAGACATATCGTGCGTCGTCGAGTTTGAAGTAACTGTATTCTGCACCGACAGTCAGGAGTCCTTGGTGTTTTCCATTGCTGATATAGTTCCAGTCACTTTGGGCCTTTATACCGAAAGTATGCTCCTGACCACTAATATAACGAGCCAGCCCCTGTGTGGTATCACTCAATAGGGCAAGGGATGATTCTGGCAAGGGAAGTAAGGTCTTAAAACCAGGCAATGCGTGGTCTGAGATGACCTGATAGCGGGTAAGGTCACTATTGTCATAGGCCAACTGTCCCGTCAGATAGAAATCTCCGAACTGCTGTCCGTATTTCAGGTCAGCATGATGTGAGATGGTGGTACAGCTGGGTCGTATTCCATAGAACGTCTTGTAATTCTCCACATTGTAGGTGGATGCCAAATGGGTCATCGTAAGTGGTGCTTCCACCTGTGAAAACTGCGTATTGTAGAGGAATTGCAGGTTCTTGTATTTGATGGATGTTCCGAAATCGTAGGAAGGCTTAGGTCCGATGCCCCCGATATTCACATCACCTCCCATGATATTCAAGCCAGTCTCTTCTTTATTAATATAGCGCTTTTGTCCACTCACAAGATGGAAATTGCCCCAGATGAGGAGGTCAAGGTCGAAATAGTGCTTACCGAATATCATATCCCCCCGGTATTGTCCGTAGTTTCCTATTCCAGCACGTATCTTGATGCCATCAACGTCAATTCCCTGTTTGGTGATAAGGTTGACAACAGCTGTCAGAGCGACACCTCCATAGAGTGATGACGCAGGTCCGCGAAGCACCTCAATCTGTTTCAGCTTGTCCAGCCCAATGCTGAAGTCTGGAGCTGCTGTGTTTGTACAATAGCTGTTCAGTCGGTGTCCGTTCAACATGATGAGAATCTTCTCCTGTCCGTTACTGTAGATACCTCGCATGGCGATGTTGATGTCATCGTTACAGTCGACGATGTTCATGCCTGGCACGTAGGCTGCCAGCACCTCCTGCAGGTTCTGGGCACCGCAGTTGCGTATCATGTCCTCCGTAATG
The DNA here is from genome assembly GCA_017474845.1 of Prevotella sp. Taxonomy (GTDB): domain Bacteria; phylum Bacteroidota; class Bacteroidia; order Bacteroidales; family Bacteroidaceae; genus Prevotella. The sequence continues at coordinate 21,334 of JAFVGS010000009.1, read as the reverse complement.
AGGGTAGTGGGCACGGGCACTTCATCGAGCGTCTCGGCCTGGGAAGAGGCGGTGGTGATCTTCGCCGTCAGCCCCAGCTTGATGCTTTCCACCATATCGATGAATCGCTGGGGGTCTTGCGAAGAGGCAGTGTAGTAGGGGTCTTGCGAGAGCAGGTTCCGCGTCCATTCCTCGGCCTTCTCGTTATCGTCGAGACCGAGCCAGCAGAGGGCCATCAGCCGGTAGGCGCTCTGCTGTATGGGGCCCGAGAACTTCTTGATGTTGTCCTGGAGAAGAGTCAGCGCCTGATCGATACGGCCGATGTCGTATTCGCTCTCTGCCTGATAGTAGATCTGGCGCGTCGTATTTTCCTGACCGCCGACAGGCAGGACCGTCAGGAGCAATATAAATATAATTAGGTGTAGTCTCTTCATTAACCAATAACCATTAACCAATATACATTATTTCCTGATGGGGATGGTGAATGTGAAGGTCGTCCCTTCGCCCTCGACGGAATCGAAGGAGATGGTTCCCTCATGCTTGTTCTCGATGATGTCGCGGATGATACCCATGCCCAGTCCGGTACCTTGTCCGACAGGTTTGGTGGTGAAGAAGTTCTCATAGAGCCGCTGCTTCACCTCGTCGGTCATACCCTCACCGTTGTCGGCAATGCTGATGAGCAGGTTCCCGTCCTGGCTGCCCACGCTGACGGATATTTTAGGTCTGTAGCTCTCGTCTGCCGCCTGGGCTTTCTTCCAGACGGTATAGCAGGCGTTGTTCATCACGTTCAGCACGGCACGGCTCAGGTCCTGCGGAATGACTGTCATCGGTGGCATGGTGGTGTCATAGGATTCGTGGATGGCGAGATTGAAGCCTTTGCGGTTGGCGCGCATGGCATGGTACGAGAGCCACACGTACTCCTTGACGAGCTTGCAGATGTCAGTAGGCCGGTACTCATTCTCCTTGCCGCGTGAGACAAGCAGGATGCCCTGGATGATGTCGATGGCGCGCTCACCGTGTTCGACGATCTTTGCCATGTTCTCCTTCAGGTCGGTCATGATGTCTTCCATCTCCTCGCGGTCATCATCCGGGAGTTTGTCCTTGTGGTCTTCCACGATCTCCGTAAGGTCTTTCAACAGCTTGTCAGACATCTTGCTGAAGTTGATCACGAAGTTCAGCGGATTCTGTATCTCGTGGGCAATGCCGGCACTCAGCAGTCCTAAGGATGCGAGTTTCTCCTGCTTCTTGAGTTGTTCTTTCAGCTGTTCTATCTGTTCCATAAGTCTATGTTATTTGAAGGGTATGTTGATGATGAACTCACTATATTCGTCTTTAACGGACTTGACGCTGATGTCGCCGCCGATATTCTGAATGATCTCGCGGCTCAGGTAGAGCCCTACACCCGATGCCTCGCCAGTGGTCTTCGTGGTGAAGAAGGGATCGAAGATTTTGTCGAGGATGGTGTCTTCGATGCCGATGCCGTTGTCGCGGATGCTGATTTCCGCCTGCTTGCCGTCGGTTGTCAGCCGTAGGGCGATTTCTGGTATGTACGGCATGGCTTGGGCTTGGACATCTGGTCTGGCAGCCTTCTTCTTGATAGCGTAGACGGCATTGCCCAGTATGCTCATGAACGTCTTGCTCAGCTGGTCGGGATTGCCGTCTATCGGGAGCGGTCCTTCTGGACAGTCGAAGGTGATCTTGATGCCGTACTGGGCGATATCCTGCTTGTAATAGGTATGCAGCATCTCCTCATCCTGGCGGATGACGCCTATGAGGTCCATCGGCACGATGCCGCCAGAGCGGTCTTTCAGTATCTCCTCCATGGCCTTGAGCGTACGGGTGGTGTTCTGACCGTGCTCGCTGACTTTCTGCAGGTTACCGGTCAGCATGTCGAGCACGTCCATCGTGTCGTCGTAGTTCTCCTGGTCCATGTGTTCCTGCTCATCCTCGATATTTGCTTTTACATCCTTGATCAGGCCTTCGGAGAGCTTGGAGAAGTTGTTGATATAGTTCAGCGGGTTGAGGATGCGGTCGATGAGTCCTTGCGTCAGCTTACCGGTGGCGGCCACCTTCTCCAGTCTCACCACCTGGGCCGTACGTTCCTTGATGATGAGTTCCAGCTGTTCCTTGTCCTTCTCCAGCTTGCGCATGCGTAGACGGGTGAAGAGATAGACGAGCGCCGCCAGTAACAGCATATAGAGCAGGTACATATACCACCTGGCATAGAACGGCGGACTGATCTCGAACTCGATGCTGGTGATCTCCGACAGGCGGTTCATCGCGTCCCTCGCCTGAACATGGAAGGTGTAGGTACCGTGGGAGAGGTTCACGAAACTAGCCTCGCAGCTCGTGGACCACGTGCTCCAGCTGCCGTCGTTCAGACGGTAGCGGTAGTGATTCTTGCCGATGATGGCCGTGCTGTTGAGCGAGAAGGTGAATTTCAGGTTATGCTCGTTGTGCTTCAGGGGGGACAGGGCCTCGGGCATCTTCCCGAAACCGCCCCAGAGGATGCTGTCGCTGCCCAGCGTGATCGAGCGGATGTGCAACTCTGGCTTGAGATCCAGATAGGGATCTGGGGCTTTGGTGTTGATGATTGAGATACCGTTTTCGCAGCCGATCCACACCTCGTCGCCCTGCGTATAGACGGCTCTTACCAGAAGTTCGTCGAACGGTGCCAGCAGCCGGTTGAGGTCGTTGAGTCTTTTGCCGTCCTTCCAGGCGTAGAGTGACTTGCCCTCGTTGTTCGTTAGCCAGCAGATGCCCTTGCCGTCGGTATAGGCGAAGAACGGGTAGGGGAAGGGCTTCGTCGTCTCGGCATCGATGACCTCCACCTTGCCGTTGATGGTTACGAGCGAGTGCATTGTCTCCACATGTCCTTCTGTCTTGTAGATGTCGAATTGGTCTGTGCCAGGCTTGATGGCGCATACCATGCCGTAGATGCTCTGCATCCAGATGGTGCCGTCGGCGTCTCTGACCATCTTCTTCACACTCTCCATCTGGCAGATCTTCTTACGGTTCTTGCCGTCGGCAGAGTTCTGATAGACACCGTCAAACTCACCGGTGTAGAAGCATGTGCCCGCATCGAGCACCGACAGGGCGTCCTGCGTGGTCAGGTGCTGGACGTTGTTCTCGGGCGATATCCTGTAGACACCCTCGGAGGTGGCTGCCAACAGTCCTTGTCCGCTCTTCGTCATGGCCCAGCAGGAGTGGTCAATGCCGGGAACATGCGTGAAGCGTAGGCCGTCCAGACGGAACAGACCTTCGTCGGTTCCTACATAGAACCGGTTTGCCATGTGCTCGATGGACAAGACGCTGCCGTGAAGTCCTTCTTCGGCGGAGAAATGTGAGAAGGCCGAAGGGATGCTCATCGCGAACAGACCTTTTGACGTGGCTCCCCAGAGTGTCCCCCGTTGGTCGTAGGAGATATAAACAATGTCGCTTGAGCAGAGTCCGTTCTCACCATTGACCGTATAGAACTCCTTGCCCTTGTCGTCAGTGATGATGAGGCCGACACCCTTGTGGACGACCGCCTTCATTCCGTAGTCCAGGGGCTCTTCGATGGTGATTTCATCCTTGACGATATCAGCTTCGTCCTTCTCGGCAGCATCGACATCAACGATATCAAGCACACCGATCTTCAGGGCGTCCTTGTCAATCTTCTTATAGAGCTTGACCGAGTCGCCCTCGACCTCGTAGATGGTGCCTTCGCGCGTCAGGAACCTTACCTTACCGTCTCGCTCATAGATCTCGCTCACCTCACCTTTGAAGAGGTCGGGCTTGCCGATCCTCTGGAGATAGATCTCACCGTTGTCCTTGCGCTGCACGCGGCCGAAGAAATTGTAGCCGCCCACCCAAATCGTACCGTCTTCTGTCTTGACGGTGACGGTCACGCGGGTGATGCCGGGGGTATGGAGTATCCGCCACTGGGCGTGGTCGAAATACATCATGCCTTCGAAGTTGGCCAGATAGACGATGCCGTCGTTGTCGGTCTCGATATCGAAGTTGATGCTATTGGCATGGTAGTCCTCCGGCAGGAAGTTCTGGAAGAAGGGGATACCCTGGGAATAAAGGTGAAAGGGTAAAAGAGTGAAAAGGTGAAAAAGCAGAATCTTTTTCGCCACATCACTAATAGCCCTGAAATACCTAATGTCCCTCATCATCCCTTATTATTTTTCCACAAATTTCTCATACGGTATGTTCTGCCCGATGAAGTAGTTCCACTCCTCCGTCGTCAGGTTGCGCTTCAGTTTCTTCTGCACCTTCTCCACCATCGTCGGTATGGAGATGTTCACAGCCGTCAGGTTACCCTTGATGTCACCCATCCAGAAGGTGTTCTTCGATGAGTCGAAGTTGAAACAGGTGATCCAGTTGTTCGTCTGTATGAGGGTCATCGGCTCCACCTTGTCGTTATCGGCTATCCAGAGGTTCACCTGACCGTCGTATGAGGAGGAGAACAGCCGCCGGCCGTTGAGCTTCATCTTTGAGATGCGGCTGCGGTGGCCGAAGAGCTTCTGCGTCTTGCCCTGCTTGTCGATGAGCCAGATGGTACCGTCGCTCATGCCGTAGGCTTCGTAACCGGTATTCTTCGACTCGCAGTAGGCGGTCACGCTGCCAGGTACCGGCGCCTTCGATGTCTCAAAGGTCTCCAGTCCCTTCACTATGTGTTGCCGTCCCTGGTCGTCGAAGAGTATGGGCAAGTTCTGCTTGCGGGTACTATAGACGATACGGAAGGGAGTCTGCTTCACGTTCCTGAATATCTGTCGCTTCTTGTCGAACTGTGCCAGGCTGTGCTCGCCGATGATGAGCAGGAAGTCGTCGTTGATAAAGTTGATCCTCATGGGATGCTCCATGCCGTTGATGCTGAACGTCTTGACTTCATCCTTCCTCTTTCCTCCTTCCTCCTTCCTCGAAATGGTCACCAGTTCACCTGTCCGGCTGAGGGCATAGAGGATCTTGGTGGCCTTGTCGATGTAAAGGTCGCGGAAGTCGTATTGTTTGTTCTCGAAGAGTGTCTCGGTGAACAGACGGTCGCCTTTCCGCTCACAGAAGATAATCTCGCCATAGTTGCTGACGGTGACGAGCCGGTTAGTCTCATTGGGTGGGAAGTCAAGGTTCATCACCGCACCCGTATGTTCCGACCACGACACCATACTCTCACTGGACTTCATCAGCGACTGGAACACGGTGGGATTGTACAGGTCGCCGTGATACCTTGATGTGAAGAGATAGGAGGCGTAGCTCAGCAGGTCGGCGGTCTCTTTGTTGCCAGCCTGATTCTGGATGGTGGAGATGGAACCGAGCGATCGTCCGAGGGCGATGTAGCTCAGGGTGTCGGCTACGCGCTTGGAAAACTCAGCCTGTATGCGCTGGTGCTCGGCCTTCTGCCTTTGACTCTCTGCCACGGCAGAGGCTTCGAGGGCTTTCTTCTCCGACGCAATGGCGTTGCGCTCGGCCTCGACGGCGTTGAGCCGCTCCTGTTCGCTGCGCTGCCGCATCTCGTTGGCCACACGGGTCTGCTGGAGGGCTTCCTCACGCTTTTCGTCGGAAATCTCTCTCTGCTCGTTTGCGATCTGCTCCATCTGGGCACTTACGCTACGGGCGATGGTCGAGCGGAGTTCCTGACTCTGCATGGCATCCAGCCGCTCTTCGAGGTCTTCCACCTTCTGCCGCTCCAGATGCCAACCCACAAAGCCTATCGCTGCCAGTCCGGCCAGCAACAGTCCTGCACATCCCGTTATGATTGTCCCCCTCCTCACTTTCCTGTGATAATCAATCTTCTGTGACCATCTGTGTAATCTGTGGCTCACAGCCGCTTGAGCGCCAGCAGTGTGATATCGTCACTTTGCTCCGCCTTTCCGGCGAAAGCCTTCACGTCAGCCTTCACCTTGTCCACGATCTCCTGGCAGGTCAGTTTGCTGCTATGTGACAGCAGCATGCTCAGCCTCTCCTCGCCATATTCGTTCTCCTCCGTGTCTGTTGCTTCCGTCACACCGTCAGTGAAGAGCAGCAGCGTGTCGCCAGGCTCCAGGTGCAGCGTCTCTTCCGTGAACTGGTAGTCGTCGATAACGCCCGCCACGAGGTCCTTCGACATGGGCAGCGTCTCGAGGCTCCCGTCCGCCCTCATCACATACGGCGGATTATGTCCTGCGTTGGCATAGGTCACCTCGCCCGTCCGGCAGTTGTAGATGCCGTAGAACACGGTGACGAACATGTAGTTCACGGACTCCTTTGCCAGCAGCCCGTTGATGTAGGTGATGCACTCGCTCGCGGTGACTCCCCTGATGCCCGTTGCACGGATGAGGGTACGGCTGACGGCCATGAAGATGGCTGCGGGCACACCCTTGCCGCTGACGTCGGCGATGGTAAATCCGATGCGGTCGGCGTCGATGCGGAAGAAGTCGTAGAAGTCGCCGCCCACATCCTTCGCCGCATTCATAGAGGCCGCGATGTCCATGTGCTCTGCCTCCTCGGGGAACGGCGGGAACACCCTGGGGAGGATGGCCTGCTGGATCTCGCGCGCCACAGCCAGGTCACCCTTGATGCCTGCCAGCTCGAGGTGCTCCTTCTCCCTTGCCTTGATGTAGGCTATCTGCTCGGCCGCCTTCTCGATCGTGCGGCTTAGGTCGTCGAGGTCTATCGGCTTCGTGGCGAAGTCAAACGCTCCGTTGTTCATCGCCTGGCGGATGTTGCCCATGTCCCCATAGGCCGATACCATGATGCACTTCAGGGCCGGGTTCTGCATCTCGTTGATCTTCGTCAACAGTGTCAGACCGTCCATCTCGGGCATGTTGATGTCGCTGAGTATGATGTCGAAGTCTTTCTCCCTCAACAGCATCGTCAGCGCCTCCAGGCCGTTGTGGGCGAAGTGGAAGTCATACTCCCCCTTTCTGATTTTCCTTCTGAAATACTGGGTCAATAGCAGTTCGAGATCGTTCTCGTCGTCTACACTAAGTATCTTAATCGGCATAATATAAAACGATTTAGAAATTTACGATTTATTACAAATATGTGTGCAAATTTACTAATTTGAAGGCATTAAAGGCAAGAATGGGGTGATTTTTTTTGATTTATTATCTTTTTTCGTGTAAATTCGTGTTATTCGTGCCAAAATATCACTACCTTTGCACCCGATTTATGGTTTTGCATGTCTTCAACCCCGAACACGACCTTGCCCTGGCTTCCGGCCTGAGCAATTTCACCGCCCCTCATGCGGGGCGTCGGCTGAGGGCTGACCTCGGTTATCTGCCGGCGCTCTGGGCTGGCGATGACGACTGTGTGCTGGTGGAGCATGTGGAGCAGGCCCGACGGGCTTACGGTCGGCTCCGTGCGAGGGTAGGCGGAGCGCCGAAGCGGTTTGTCGACAAGACGCAGCTGAGCCGTCTCGCCATCGACCGTGTGGAGCCTTGGGGCTGGGATATGGCCTTGCGTGCCACCCTCATCCGTTATGGAGTCCGTCCTGAGGCCTGTGCCGGCGAGACTGAGATAGCAGCTGTCCGCGAGTATTCCCACCGTCGTTATGCCGCCGAGGTGTTACGTCTGTTGGACTGGGAACCGCCTGTCGAGGCCACATCTTCTGAGACGGTGGAGCAATGCTTGGAGCATTCGCCGCGTCTGGTGGTCAAGGCACCGTGGAGCAGTAGTGGTCGGGGAATCCGTTTCATCGACGGAGAACTCTCCGACTACCATCGTGGCTGGCTCCGTAACGTCATCGCCCAGCAGGGTTCCGTCATGGTCGAGCCGTTCTATCCGAAAGTCAGGGATTTCGGGATGGAGTTCGAAGCCCTTCCTGATGGTCGGATACAGTATCTGGGCCTTTCTCTCTTCGATACACGTAACGGGGCTTATACGGGTAATATCATTGCACATGAAGATGAAAAGCTTGAGATGATAAGTCGCTATGTACCAATCAGTTCAATAGATGTCGTTCGTGCGAAGGTTGCGGATGCACTACAGACTGTTCTCGGCGGTCATTATACGGGGCCTTTTGGGGTCGATATGATGATCCTGTCCAAACCTGAGGGACATGGCTTTTCGATTCACCCATGCGTCGAGATCAACCTCCGCCGTACAATGGGGCATGTAGCCATAGAAATGGCCAATGCGTCATCATCCGCATTGGCCGTCTCTTCTCACTTTGCCCTGCCCCGTGTGATGCAGATCACGTTATCCGACAAGTATCGGATTCATATTCTCAGGCAGCACTGATCCAAAATCTCAGAAGGTTTGAAGGTACGGGTTGTAATGTAGCTCGTAGTCGATAGTCGACTGCGGACCGTGACCCGGCAGGACGACGGTGTCGGAAGGCAGCTTCGCCAGCACATGGACGAGGCTGGCCATCAAGTCTGTATAACTGCCACCTTCGAAGTCGGTACGTCCGACGCTCATCCGGAACAGCGTGTCGCCGGTGAACGCCGTGTGTTCTTCGGCGCAGTAGAAGACGACGCTGCCGGGAGAGTGGCCGGGGGTCTTCAGCACCTGCAGGCTGTGGTTGCCGAAGCTGATGACCTCGCCAGGGCTGAAATATCTGCCCACAGGGGGATATTCCCTGCGGAGCGGGGCGCCGATGATGCTTTGGAAGTTGCGGGGGATGTCGGTAATGATGAAGTCGTCTTCCTTGGCTGCCTCCACCTGCAGGCCATAGGTCTGGTAGATGGTGTCGATGCCGAGGTTATGGTCCCAATGGCCGTGGGTAGCGAGGAGATGAACGGGCTTCAGTCCCCGACTGTCGATATATTCGGTGATAGCCTTACGCTCGTCGTCGTAGTAGGCGCCACAGTCGATGATGACACACTCGAGGGTGTCGTCACTGACCACGTAGGTATTCTCCTGAAGCAGATTGAAAGCGAATGTCTTGATGGAAAACATGATGATGTATAAATTTACGGATTAACGTTATCACGATATAACGACTTATCGATTTAATGACTTGACCGGCAGATAGATGACATATTTGCCTTTATACCAGTCTTCGGCGAAGAAGGTACTGATGTCGGTGGTTTCTACGATGTTGCGGAAAGGCTGGGTCTCAGCCTGGAGGTCACCGCCTTTGAGGCATATAATGCCGTTGGGCAGGGCGTTGCGCTGGGTACTGGCAATGTTCTTGCGGACTATCTTCACGAGGTCTGGCAGGGGCATGACGGCACGGCTCACCACGAAATCATACTTATCCTTCTCGTCTTCGCCACGCAGGTGCTCGGGGTGGCAGTTGGTAAGACCGATGGCCTGACTGATCTCCTGCGCCACTCGGATCTTCTTGCCCGTGCCGTCGATGAGCTTGAACTCACAGTCTGGAAAGAGGATGGCCAGCGGGATGCCGGGGAATCCTCCGCCGGTACCGAAATCGAGGATGCGCGTGCCGGGACGGAAACGGATAGTCTTGGCGATAGCTAACGAGTGGAGCACGTGATGCTCGTAGAGTTGGTCGATATCCTTGCGGGAGATGACGTTGATCTTCGCGTTCCAGTCATGGTAGAGGGCGTCGAGGGCCTCCAGCTGTTCCTGCTGCCGCCCCGTCAACTCCGGGAAATATTTCTGAATGATCTCTGCTTTCATCATGTCTCAAAAGTGATCATATAGTTCAATGTTCGAACATGGAACTGAGTATGTTCTCTATGGCAGCAAAGGAGACGGTCAGCTCAATGCAGCCGACGATGGACGGGGCAATCTCGTCGGGGTTGTAGACGAAGGTAATGGCATCGCTGCCAAGGATGAAGTTCTCCGGCACGAAGATGTCCGAGTTTTTCAGGTAGCCATTGTCGTGGAGTGCCTTCATGGTGGTGAAGCCGGTCTTCGTCTGGAGGGCTTTCAGGAGGATGGGGTTCAGGCGTGTCTCAAAACCGTCGACAAAGATATCCTGGACGGTCAGCAGACGGCCTGTCTCGATCTCGAAGTTCATGATGACCTGCTGGCTGGAGGCTTGGCTGCCGCCTTCACAGTAGTTGATGTCGGTCAGGTAGACTACCGTTCCCGTGCTGCCTGGCTGCGAATGGCTGTTGACGATATAGTGGTAGTGATACCATGCGTGTTTCCTGACGTCGTCCCTGTCTTCATTGTAGAGTGGCAGAAGGGTCTTCACGTAGTTGTTGGTATAGTCCACGGCAAAGGCCTCGGCAGCCTGCTTCAAGCCGTCGTCATTACGGTTCAGCAGACGGTTGGCGACGGTGGCGTTGATGATTTCCCCGGCCCTCCCGCTCTGGGCGGTAGCCTGTTCGAGGCGGATGCTCACGTTGCACGTTGGCGGGACACTGTCGTTGGAGAGGGCTACGGTCTTGCTGGCCGAGACGGTCTCAAAGGCAATCGTCGCTTTTTCCTGGCTGCAGGCACATAGCAGCAGGATAAGGGCAGGGGTAAGGAATAGTCTCATATACATAAATCATGAAATTGAGTGCAAAAATACACTTATTTTTGGAAAAGAACAAATTTCTCGTGTAAAATCATTAATTTTGCACCCAAATTTGAAAGTTGATGAGACAGAATAAGTTTAAAGCAGCCCTTTTTGACCTTGATGGCGTGGTGTTCGACACCGAGTCGCAGTACACCGTGTTCTGGGGTGGCATCTGCCGCCGGTACTATCCGGAGCACCCGGGACTGGAGCATGAGATCAAGGGTCAGACGCTGACGCAGATCTATGACCGCTGGTTCTCCGGGCCGTTATTGTCGGAACAGGAGAGTATCACCAGCCGTCTCAACGATTACGAGCAACAGATGAGTTATGAGTATATCGCAGGTTTCGAGGCCCTTGTCGGCATGCTTCGCCGTCACGGTGTCAGGACGGCGGTGGTGACCAGCTCGAACATCCCCAAGATGGAGAGTGTCTATCGTCATCAGCCAGGGTTCAAATCTCTTTTCGACGCCATCCTGACGTCTGAGGATTTTGACCGTAGCAAACCTGATCCTTACTGTTATCAGAAGGCAGCACAACGTCTTGATGCTGAGAGAGATGAGTGCATTGTGTTCGAGGATAGTTTTAATGGTCTTCGTGCCGGTCGTGCTGCCGAAATGGCAGTCGTCGGACTGGCTACGACCAATGCGGTAGAAGCCATCCGTCCGCTCTCTGACATGCAACTGAAAGACTATGAAGGTCTGACCTTCGAACGGTTGGAGATGTTGTTGTCTAAGTAGTCACCTTAAGATAAAGTAATGAACGCTCAGAATACATCTGTACATATCCGTCTGTGGCAGTATGAGTTCTGGCTGTTGGCCATTTCAGAGTTCCTGCTGTCAATGTCGGTCTATATGCTGTTGCCGACGATGCCGCTGTGGCTTGCCGGCGACCAGAATCTGAGTGCGGTGGAGACTGGCCTTGTGATGGGTGCCTTTGGTGCCGGACTGTTTGTGCTGGGTGCCTTCGTGAGTTTTCTCATACAGCATTATCGCCGTAACATCGTTTGCGTCGTCGCCATCGCGGCGGTGGCGGCCTTGCAGGGACTGTTTTATTACCTCGACAGCCTCCGTTATCAGTTCGTCGACTTCCCGGTGTTACTCTTATTGCGTTTTGCGATGGGAGCGGCCTTCGGACTGTCGCAGATGGTGCTCTGCAGCACGCTGATCATCGACACCTGTGAGAGCTTCCAGCGTACGGAAGCCAATTTCGCTACGGGCTGGTTCGGACGCATTGCCCTTGCCCTGGGACCTTTGACGGGACTATTGTTGATGCGTTTTACCGACTGTTCCATCGTCTTTCTTGCTGCGGCTGGCTGTGCGGTATTGAGTCTGATACTGGTACTCCTGGTGAACTTCCCTTTCCGTATCCCTGAGGATGATGTGTCGTTCTTTTGTCTCGACCGTTTCTTCCTGCCTCACGGAACGGTACTGTTCGTGAACCTGTTGCTGGTCACGGTGGCTTTCGGCATGTTGCTGTCGTTGCAGTTGCCGTTACGCTTCTATTCGATGATGATGTGCGGTTTCCTGGGAGCCTTGGTATGCTGGCGGTTTGTATTCCGCAACGCGGAGTTGAAGAGCGAGGTGGTCACGGGCTTGATCCTTCTCGGTGCGGCGCTGATCATGTTGCTCACCCGCAGCACGCTGCCGGTCGTCAGCTATGCGGCCCCGGCGTTCGTCGGACTGGGCATGGGACTGATAGGTTCCCGTTTCCTGCTGTTCTTCATCAAGCTGAGCCGGCATTGCCAGCGCGGCACGTCGCAGAGTACCTTTATGCTCGGGTGGGAGAGTGGCATCGCCATCGGCCTCGGACTGGGTCTTGGTTGTTTCGAGGGCGCCCCTCAGCCGCTGATGTTCACGTCGCTCTTCCTGGTGGTCCTCGCCCTGGCCGCCTATCAGTTCTCCCACAATTGGTTTATGAGAAACAAAAACCGATAGGCAATCGCCTATCGGTTTTTAGTTCTAACCATTCATCGACATGAGGAACTCCTCGTTGTCACGGGTGGTGACGAGCCGGTCGCGGATGGCGTTCATGGCCTCCACGGGATTCATCTCGGCGATAAACTTCCTCATGATCCACATACGGTTGAGCGTCGTCTCGTCATGCAGCAGATCGTCGCGGCGTGTCGACGAGAGCACCAGGTCGATGGCCGGGAAGATACGCTTGTTCGAGAGTGAGCGGTTGAGCTGGATCTCAGAGTTACCGGTACCCTTGAACTCCTCGAAGATCACCTCGTCCATCTTAGATCCTGTATCCACGAGAGCGGTGGCGATGATGGTCAGCGAACCGCCTCCCTCGATGTTACGGGCGGCACCGAAGAAGCGCTTGGGCTTCTGCAGGGCGTTGGAGTCGACACCACCGGTGAGCACCTTGCCACTGGCTGGCGACACAGTGTTGTAGGCACGTGCCAGACGGGTGATGGAGTCGAGGAAGATGACCACGTCATGGCCGCATTCCACCATGCGCTTGGCCTTCTCGAGCACGATGCCGGCGATCTTCACATGACGGTCGGCGGGCTCGTCGAAGGTCGAGGCGATGACTTCGGCATTGACGGTGCGCGACATGTCGGTGACCTCCTCAGGACGCTCGTCGATGAGCAGCATCATGATATAGGCCTCGGGGTGGTTGGCGGCGATGGCGTTGGCGATATCCTTCATCAGCACGGTCTTACCGGTCTTCGGCTGTGCCACGATGAGGGCACGCTGCCCCTTACCGATAGGCGAGAAGAGGTCTACGATACGCACGCTGGGGTTCGTCGTGGCCCTGTCGCCGCAGAGGGTGAACTTCTCCTCGGGGAAAAGCGGTGTCAGGTGCTCGAAGGCCACACGGTCGCGCACCTCGGAGGGGTTACGGCCGTTGATGAACTTCACGCTGCACATGGCGAAATATTTCTCGTTCTCATGGGGCGGACGGACGGTACAATCCACGACGTCGCCGGTCTTCAGGCTGTATTTCTTGATCTGCTGGGGCGACACATACACATCGTCGGGCGACGAGAGGTAGTTGTAGTCCGAGCTGCGGAGGAAGCCGTAGCCGTCGGTAAGACATTCCAATACGCCGTTGGCGGTGATGATCTCCTCGAAATCGAATCTCGGCGAGCCAGTCTCCCTGACATTATAGACGGGCTCTGGCTCCTGGACCTGATGACCGGTAGGACGGTCGAACATATCGAGCGTGGGGATGGCGGCGTTGTCCTCGATGGGCACATCGACGATGGGGATGAAGTCGGTACCGTCGCCGGGGTCTCCCATCCACACGCCTTCGGCGTCGACCTCGTCGGTAGTGGGGTCTTCACGGCGGGTGGCCATCTTCTCACGCAGTTTCGCGATGGCATCGGCCGTATCGGCATCAGCCTCCGGGGCGAAATCGGCAGCTTCGGGGATGAAGTCGGTAGCCTCGGGCACAAAGTCTCCTTCTGCGGCAGCCTCCTGCGGCTCTCCGCCCTCTGCGGCCTGTTGGGCCTCGAGTGCTGCCTGGGCAGCAGCCTCGGCTTCCTTCTCGGCCTTCGACTTCCTGCCACGGCGCTTTGGAGCTGCCTCCTCGGCAACAGCCTCGGCGGGGGCAGCCTCTTCGGCAGCAGGCTCTTCGGCGGGCCTTAATGGCAGGTCGCTGAACAGCGACGGGGCCTCCTTCGCCTTCCTGCGGTTACTCTTGCTGTCCAGGTTCTCACCGTCCTGGCCTTTCACCGTATACACCTTACTGGTGTCCTTCTTGGCGATGCGTGTGCGTTTCCGTTTGACGGGCTCACCGGAAGCAGCGCTTTCGGCAGCCTTGTCGATGATGGCATAGATGACATCAGACAGTTCGCTGTTCGGCGTCACCTTGACGCCCAACTGGTCGGCAATACCCATCAACTCGGGTATCTCCATTGATTCTAATTCTTCTTTTGTATACATAATATATGCAATAAATTCTGAGTTGGAATTTAAATTTTGAGATTAGGAAAGTGCTCGACGGACGTCAGCACAATTCTGAAAAACGCTGCAAAGTTACGCATTATTTCTGAAATCACCAAATTTTTCCAAAAAAAAGTTGTACTTTGGCTTCGCCGAAGGTTACTTTCGCTCGGAAATACTCAAATATATTTGGTATTTCGCTCGCTTATTCGTACCTTTGCACCCAAAATGATAGAAAGATGGAGATCAAGAAAGCAGAATTCACACTAAGCGCCCCCATGGTGTCGATGTGTCCGGCCGACAACAAGCCCGAATACGCCTTCATCGGCAGGTCGAATGTGGGCAAGTCGAGCCTTATCAATATGCTCACCAACAACAAGAAGCTGGCCAAGACGTCGGCCACGCCGGGAAAGACCCTGCTCATCAACCACTTTATTATTAATAATGAGTGGTACCTCGTCGACCTGCCGGGCTACGGCTATGCGAAGCGGTCGAAGAAGGAGATCGACAAGCTCGACCAGATGATCCGAGGCTATATCCTGCAGCGGGAGCAGCTGGTGAATGTATTTGTGCTGGTGGATATCCGCCTGGAGCCCCAGAAGATCGACCTGGAGTTCATCGAGTGGCTGGGTCTCTCGTCGATACCCTTCTCCATCGTCTTCACCAAGGCCGACAAACTCTCCGCCTCGAAGGTCACCCAGCAGGTTGAGGCCTACAAGAAGGTGCTCTTAGAGTCATGGGAGGAACTGCCGCCCCTCTTCGTTACCTCGGCCGAGAAGCGCCAGGGCCGCGACGACGTGCTGGACTACATTGATAAAATTAACAAGGAAATTAATGAATAAGACAACGAATTACACGAATTTCTTGCGTCCCTTCGGTGGCAAGCGGCAAAGCCGAGCGCACGAATTGGCTGCGCACAGAAATAAATTCGTTTAATTCGTTTTAATTCGTTGTTGACAAAATAAATAATGGCAAAGGACACTCCATATCTCGATGTGCAGCAGCTGACGAAGTCGTTCGGCTCACTGGTGCTGTTCCGCGACATCAGCTTCTCCATCGCCGAAGGGCAGAAAGTCGGGCTGATTGCGAAGAACGGCACGGGCAAGTCGACGCTCCTCTCCATCCTTTCCGGCGTGGAGGGTTACGACTCCGGCAGCATCATCTTCCGCCGCGACCTGCGGGTGGGCATGCTCGAGCAGTCGCCCGTCTTCGATCCTGCCGAGAGTGTCCTCGATGCGTGCTTTAACCACAAAGGAGACGAGGAGAAGGTATTGAAGGCCAAGCAGATCCTCACGCAGCTGAAGATCCGCGACCTGCAGCAGCCCATGGGTCAGCTCTCCGGCGGACAGCAGAAGCGCGTGGCACTGGCCAACGTGCTCATCACCGAACCCGACCTCCTGATTCTCGACGAGCCGACGAACCACCTCGACCTTGAGATGATCGAGTGGCTCGAGGGTTTCCTCAGCCGGGGCAACAAGACGCTGCTCATGGTCACCCACGACCGCTTCTTCCTCGACCGTGTCTGTTCCGTCATCCTCGAACTCGACGACCAGACCATCTACACCTACCGTGGCAATTACAGCTACTACCTCGAGAAGCGTCAGGAGCGCATCGATAACCGCCGGGCGGAGATCGCCCGTGCCAACAACCTCTACCGCACCGAGCTGGAGTGGATGCGGCGCATGCCCCAGGCCAGAGGCCATAAGGCCCGCTACCGTGAGGAGGCATTCTACGAACTGGAGCGCATCGCCAAGCAGCGCATCGAGGAACGGCAAATACGCCTGAAGTCGCGCAACGTCTACATCGGCTCGAAGATCTTCGAGTGCCAGTATGTGTCGAAGGCGTTTGACGACCACGTTATCCTGAAGGACTTCTACTATAACTTCTCCCGCTTCGAGAAGATGGGCATTGTGGGCAACAACGGCACAGGCAAGTCCACCTTCATCCGTCTGCTCCTCGGTCTCGTGCAGCCCGACAGCGGGCGCTTCGACATCGGCGACACCGTGCGCTTCGGCTATTTTTCACAGGAGGGCCTGCAGTTCGACGAACAGATGAAGGTGATCGACGTGGTGAAGGACATTGCCGAGTACATCGACATGGGCGGCGGCCGTCACCTGACAGCCTCGCAGTTCCTCCAGCACTTCCTCTTCACCCCCGAGCAGCAGCACAACTACGTCTACAAGCTCAGCGGCGGCGAGCGGCGCAAGCTCTACCTCTGCACCGTGCTGATGAAGAACCCCAACTTCCTCGTGCTCGACGAGCCGACCAACGACCTCGACATTGTCACCCTCCAGATCCTTGAGGAGTATCTTCAGGATTTCCCCGGCTGCGTCATCGTTGTCAGCCACGACCGTTACTTCATGGACAAGGTCGTCGACCACCTCCTTGTCTTCAAGGGCGATGGTGTCATCCAGGACTTCCCCGGGAATTATACCCAGTATCGTGCATATAGTAGTGAGTGGAGAGAGGTAAGAGGTGAGAGAACACCACCGAAGGTGGAGAATAAATCCCCGAAGGCGACCGCAGAGTCTGCCTCAGACATATCTCAAACCTCTAAAAGAAAGATGACCTACAAGGAGAAGCGAGAGTTTGAGCAGCTGGAACTCGACATCGACGCCCTCGAGGCCGAGAAGAAGCGCATCGAGGAAGCCCTTTGCGGCGGGACGACCTCCGTCGATGAGATCACCGCCATGAGCAAGCGTCTGCCTCTTCTCAACGACGAACTCGACGAGAAGTCCCTCCGCTGGCTCGAACTCAGTGAACTCATGTAATCATCTGTAAACTGTAAACGAAAAGAAATGATCACTCAACAATATCCCTCCCAGCTCCTTGAGCGTGCCGTCGCCGAGTTCGCCAAGCTCCCCGGCATCGGCCGCAAGACCGCCCTGCGCCTCGTGCTCTGGCTCCTGCGCCAGGAGAACGGCGAGGTGGAGCAGTTCGCCGACGCCGTCAGCCGTCTGAAACGCGAAGTCAGGTACTGCCGCGTCTGCCATAACATCAGCGACGCCGACACCTGTCCCATCTGTGCCGACCCCCGCCGCGATGCCTCCACGGTCTGCGTCGTCGAGAACATCCAGGACGTGATGGCCATCGAGAACACCCAGCAGTTCCACGGCCTCTACCACGTGCTGGGCGGCATCATCTCACCCATGGACGGCATCGGACCCTCCGACATCGAGGTCGACTCGCTCGTCAGCCGTGTCGCAGCCGGCGGCGTCCGCGAGGTGATCCTCGCCCTCAGTCCCACGATGGAGGGCGACACCACCAACTTCTACATCTACCGCAAGCTCGCCCCTTCGGGCGTCCGCGTGAGCGTCATCGCCCGGGGCGTCGCCGTCGGCAACGAACTCGAGTACACCGACGAGGTCACCCTCGGACGCTCCATCATGAACCGTACACTCTTTGAAGACAAATAGATTATGAAGATAGTCAGCAAACAACTCATGGCCTTCTATACCTTTCAGGTCGCCCTGGCACTGGTCATCGTTGTGCTCTTTGAGACCGACGTGCTGCCCGTAGGCGTGAAGGCCCACGACAAACAGTCCGACTTCGTGATGGCCGCCGTCATGGAGATCGTCTCCCTCGGCGCGGCATTCCTCGGACTACGCCTGTTCAAGTTCAGGCCCGTCCACGACGACCTCGTCGCCCGCCGTGAGCCCGCCATGTGGAAGTGGGGCATGGCCCGCATCATCATCATCGGTTTTCCCATGGTCGTCGATACCTTATTATATTATATATACATGAACACCACGTTTGGCTACCTCGGCATCATGCTGCTGCTATGCCTGCCGTTCATATTCCCAACCCTTAACCGCTGTCTGGATGAGACTGAGTATCATCATAGTTAGCTATAACGTTCGCGCATATCTGGAGCAGTGCCTCCAGAGCGTACAGAAGGCCCTCGAGGGCATCGAGGGCGAGGTGTGGGTGGTCGACAACAATTCACCCGACGACAGTGTCGCCGTGCTCCGGCGCGACTACCCCTGGGTGCACCTCATCGCCAATACCGAGAACATGGGCTTCGCCCGGGCCAACAACCTCGCCATCCGACAGTCGCAGTCCGACTACGTGCTGCTGCTCAACCCCGACACCGTCGTCGCCGAGCCCACGCTGCGCGGCGTCATCGAGTTCATGGATGCCCATCCCGAGGCGGGTGGGGCAGGGGTGATGATGCACAATGAAGACGGCACCCTCGCCCCCGAGTCGCGCCGCGGACTGCCCACACCCTGGGTCGCCGGACTGAAGATGTTCGGCTTCACCCGCCGCTACTATATGAGCCATCTGCCCTGGGACCAGCCGGGACGCATCGACGTCATCAGCGGTGCTTTCTGCATGCTGCGTCGCAAGGCCCTCGACCAGGTGGGACTGCTCGATGAGGACTTCTTCATGTACGGTGAGGACATCGACCTCTCCTACCGGCTGCTCAAGGGCGGCTGGCAGAACTGGTACCTACCCTTCGAGATCGTACACTTCAAGGGCCGTTCCACCCAGAAGACCGACTTCCGCTACGTCCACATCTTCTACCAGGCCATGCTCATCTTCTTCCGCAAGCACTACAGCCACCTCAGCTTCATCTACGCCATCCCCGTCAAGATAGCCATCTACTTCCGGGCCTTCATCGCCCTCATCGACATCCTCCGCAAAAAACTCCACCTATGACTGTAAACGGTAAACTGTCAACTGTAAACTTGAGAGCCATCGAGCCCGAAGACCTCGACCTGCTCTACCGCATCGAGAACGACGTCCGCCTCTGGAACGTCGGCACCTCCAATGTGCCCTATTCCCGCTATGTGCTCCACGACTACGTGGCCAACGTCACCAACGACATCTATGCCGACCGCCAGGTGCGGATGATGATCGACAACGCCGAAGGCCAGACCGTCGGCATCGTCGACCTCGTCAACTTCGACCCCGCCAACCGCCGGGCCGAGATCAGTCTCGTCATCCTCAACGACTGCCGCCGCCAGGGCTATGCCACCGCCACCATCCACCAGATCCACGACTATGCCCGCCGCATCCTCCATCTCCATCAGCTCTACGTCTGTATCGACGAGCGCAACGAAGCCTCGCTCAGCCTTTTCCGCAAGGAGGGCTATATCTCCTCCGTACGCATACCCGACTGGCTCTTCGACGGCGAGCACTATCACGCCGCCCTGCTGTTCCAGCATGTTTTATAGCGCCTACAGGCTCTCAAAAGGCAAAAAAACGTTAAATTCTGCCGTGCGGTAGCAAATTCTTCACTTTTCACTCTTCACTTTTCACTTTTTATTTGTACCTTTGCACCCGCTTACAGAAAAGCAGTGTTCTTTGGTGCGTTAGTTCAGTAGGTTAGAATGCCTGCCTGTCACGCAGGAGGTCACGAGTTCGAATCTCGTACGCACCGCTCTTTTTCATTCATAGCGCAAAAGTTTTTGGTGCGTTAGTTCAGTAGGTTAGAATGCCTGCCTGTCACGCAGGAGGTCACGAGTTCGAATCTCGTACGCACCGCACAAGCCCGCTCCCTTCCAAGGAGCGGGCTTGCTGTTTGTTTCCCCTCCTGAGTAGGAGGGGTCAGGGGTGGTCTGATCCGCCTCAAACTTACTTCGGCTGCAAATCAGCATACTCTTTCGCGACATTCTCGATACACTGACAGTCCTTCTCTGGATTCAAGTCGTGGTGTCCCACGATCAATGCACGCGGATAGCGGCGGTGAAGGTCTTCCAAGAGTCGCCGGAGTGACGCCTTCTGCGCTGGAGTCCTGGTGTCGTCGGGTTGTCCCCTGATGTCCAGCCCACCCTCGTAGCAGACGCCAATCGAGTGGGTGTTGTGGTTCACACAGTGTGCACCGACCATCCATTCCGGTCTTCCCAGCTCGATCTTGCCGTCACGACGCACCACGTAATGGTATCCGATGCCGAATTTCCATCCCCGGTCACGATGCCAGCTATCGATCTGCGCCGCCGAGCTCATCTGGTCAGGCTTCACCGCCGAACAATGAATGACAATTAATGTGATGACTCTCATTTTTAGATACAACTCTGCACGAAGAAAGTTGATACCACCAGTGACCCTACGGCCACAATGAACTTCAGGATGTTCCCGATCTTGAACTTATTAATCTTCATCATTTTCTATTTTTTAATGAATTAGTTCACGTCGTTGCCTCCGCCGTTGCTGCCACCGCCGCCGTTGTCACCGCCACCGTTGTCGCCGCCAGTGTTGCCACCGTTGTCACCGCCTGAGGTTCCACCACCGGTATTACCGCTGCCGCTGTTCGACCCGCCGTTCTGGGTGTCGCCGCTCTGAGAATCGCCGTTCTCGTTCTCCGGCTGCAGGCTCGTGTCGTAGGTCTCTTCGAAGACCACGTCCTTCACGAGCGTCTTCATGATGACGTACTTCTGCTTCACCTTGCCGCCCTTCTTCTCCTGGCCGACGACCACGCGCTCGGTCTCGGGCTGGAACAGCACGCGGCGCGTGGTGATGTTCTGTGCACCGCAGTCGTCCTTCTTGGTGGTGCCGATCGAGCTGAAGCCTACCTTGAAGATGCCGATGCCGTCGAGCTTCACCTTCTGGCCCAGCTCGAAGAAGTGCTTCAGGGCACCGCCGAGCTCGTCGAGCACCGCCTTGATGTCGGACTTCTTCACGCTGGCCTGTGTCTGGATGAACTCGGCCAGTTCCTCGGTCTCGATGAAGTGCTGGTCATAGACCGCCGTGGCGAACCACTTGCCGTAGGCCGTGGAGTGGTCGTTCTGGTTCTGCAATTTCTTGAATTTCTGACTCATAACTTTAAATCTTTAAATGTTTAACTTTTGTGTTGATAGAGGGCCTCTAATCACCTACAAAGGTACAACATTTCGAAGATCAAAAAGTTGGCAGCAGTGGGCACTGGTCGTTAGTAGTGGCTGAAAAATAAATAAAACCTATTTCTAAGCCATAATTTTCGTTTTAGCGGTCTTTTTGGTTCTACAGGATTTAGTGTGAGTTAACTTAACTATTTTAACACAAGGAAGTCTTTATGCAACGTCAAGCCGCCATAGAAGAAGAGTACAGCAATGCGGAATCTCTCCACATCGCGATAGCCTCTGCCAACGGTCTGCAG
>JAFVGS010000072.1 GCA_017474845.1 Prevotella sp. | reverse complement strand
TACACGACTTAACAAATTCATAAAGCAACATGAGTATAATAGACTTGAAAATGATTCTGATGTTCGTGATGGCCGCCGTGCCGTTCACGTTCGCCATGCGCTGGCGACCTGCATTCGCCACGCGATTCTACGAGGGCATGAAGCGTAGCGACAACTTCCGTAAGTTCTTCACGCTCGTCATCCTGATGGTGATGATAGCCCTCGAGTTCATCGACTTCCAGGCATCCACCGCCATTGCCACGATGATGCACGACAGCCATCTGTCTGCAGCCGATCCCGCACAGACCATCGGCCTTTACGGTGCACTGATGACCCGCCCCTACGCTACACTCCTGGCCGCAGTGATGAGCCTGGCTATGTTCTCGTACAAGTGGGCCGACGCGGTGCTCACCTACCTCCACGACCACCCGAAGCATTTTCTCGTCGTGGCAGCCCTCGCCATGCTCATCGCCATGGTCTCGCCTCGCTACATCATCGTCACCGAGATGCTGGAGATAGTGCTGCTTGCAGCATACATCTACCCCGACCGTAACGGCAGCATAACAAGAGGCGGCATCCCGCAGTCCACTATGCGGGATGCTGTGCTGGCATAAACACTAAAGCATTACGACATGGATAAGGACACAGTTAGAAACAGCCAGGTGCGAATAGTCACAGACATCGCTCTCTGGAACCTGCTGCTGCAGGGTGTGAAGAAACAGCCGAAGTACAGTCGCCTCGAAGCCTTCCGCGACCTGATGGAGCGTCAGCGCATCGCGCTGCTTACGGGTGACGGAAAGTTCATGAAAGGCAGCGTCCTCGAGTTCTCGAAAGCCTGGGGATGGGACCGCGATACGGTCAGCCGTTTCTTGGAGAAGTTACAGGAGCTTGGCATTGTCACCATGACCTTGGCAGGCAACCGAAGGGCAATCAAGTTAAACTATATCACAGACAAAGATTTTTAGGGTGTACGACGACTGAAGCGGAGAGCGCTTGCGCGTCTGCCCCAGGTCGTGCCACACTGCCCTTGGGCAGAAGGGTGTAGCCTAATACGCACTTTGTCGGCAGATGCCCCACAAAGATGCCCGTCCTCAATCGCAAGCGGATTGGAGCAAGCTCTCGGACGGTTAGGCTCAGGGTTCACACCCCAAGACCCCCATTTAACTAATAAACGAATAAAAACATGGCTAAGCAAGTATGCGATTTAAGAGCAGGAAAAGGTATAACCGTTGCTCAAAGTAACGAACACCTTCGTGTAGGACAGCAAAACGCCTATATGAAGAAGGTATCAGGTACACAAGACCCCACCCGCGAGCATCTCAACTTCGAGATAGGCCGTGGTGGCGTAGTAAAAGAGGTGGATAAAGACACTTCCATCCCCACCCGTATCAGGGAAATCCTAAAGGCAAGGGGTATCACCGACCCCAATGCAGGGCTTTCTGAGGATGATCCGCGTCGCCGTCGGACGGTTGCGAATATCATATTAGAGGGTTCACGCGACGTGATGCGTCAGTTGGCCTTCGGCAATCAGGAGGTGAATTTCAAACGTGGATCTGACAATTCTCAGGTCACTCGCTGCCCAGGAATTGAGAAGTGGGCACAGGACATGTATCACTTCATGGCCGACAAATACGGTGAGGATAACATTGCGGCATTTGTCGTTCACCTCGACGAGACCTTACCACATATCCATTGTACACTGCTACCCATCACAGAAAAGAACAAGTTTTCCTACAACAAGTTCTTTGGCGGTAATAAGGAGGATGGCTCACGTAAGTTCAAGGAACTGCACGACCAATTGGCCGAGGTGAATGCCAAGTACGGACTGGAACGTGGTGACAGTATCGCCACGACCAATGCCAAGCATAAGTCATATATGCAGTGGCTGGAGGAACAGATTGATTCCGGCAAGGTAACCCTCAATGAGCAAGAGCAGAAGATGACCGAACAGTCCACACAGATTACGGCAAATCAAGGGAGACTTGACAATCTGGAAACCGAAATCAAAAGAGCCGAGAAACGCTACAAGGGATTGACCACTATGATAATCAATCTTCGGGAACAGAAGCAGAAAATCATTACCGAGATTGGTGGTCTTGAAGAGGAATACAAGAATGGTCATATTCCCATCGATGAACTTGAAGAGAAGAAACAAAAGTTAGAAGACCAACTTAACGATATACAGACAAAGTTGAATGACAAGAAAACAAAACTCGATGCAGCCATGACCCAGTTAGAAGAACTGACAGGCATGAAAGAGAATCTTGAAAAGGCATACGATTCG
>JAFVGS010000008.1 GCA_017474845.1 Prevotella sp. | reverse complement strand
TGATTATCAGATACAAAGGTACGAATAATATCTGACATATGCAAATGTTTTGACTACTATTTTTGCACTTAAAGTGTTAAAAATCAGCAAGTTATATTAAATTTTCGCGCGAAATTTTAGTACATCAAATTGGACACCCTACTTTGCAAAGATACAACTTTTTTCCGAAAAGGAAAAGGATTTTGAGCAAAAAAGTGATTCCACAAGGCTTGCGAAGTAGACAAGTAGACAGGTAGACAAGTAGACAAAAGTTGAAAATTAAAGGATAAGAAAAACTCTAATAATATATAATATTAATATATAATATACATATTATATATTAATATTAGTAATTTTAGTTGACTTTTTATGATCATTCAAAAACAAGTTTTGTCTACTTGTCTACCTGTCTACAGTAAACTGGATGTTTAGTTAGCCTAAAGTCAGAGTTTAAAGAAAGTAAAGTCGGAGTTTAGCCTAAGTAAAGACAGAAGAACAAAAAGACATAGTAACATACTAACATATAAGAGGTTAAGGGCAGCTCAAGGCTGCCCAGGGCCATGAGGAAGAGGAGATCACACTGGAGCTGCAGGCGAAGGACGTGGAGGGTGGTGACCGTGAGCTGCACGATTTCGTCGTGGTGCTCTCTGTGCTCAGGCGAGACAGGAACGGCAAGCCGGCTGTCATCATCGGCATCAAGAAGGACGTGACGGAGAAGCACCGCCTGAAACGGCTCGAAGACGAGCGCACGCTGCGCTACTGGACGGTCTTCTACAGCCAGGAGGCGGCCATCGTCTTCTTCGACAAGGACGGTTATCTGAAGGACATCAACCCCAAGGCCAGTGAGATCTGCCAGCGCCATAGCGACGAGATGATCAAAGAGCATATCCACCTCAACGACTTCTTCCAGGTGAAACTGGCAGACATGCGGAAAGTAGACGGATACCATGCTGAGCAGACTATCTGCAATACCAGGACAGAATACGTCCTGAAGACTGTCTTCAACGATGAAGACCAGCTGCTGGGCATCTTCGCCTTCTTACGGCGGGCGCTCACCATGCTTGTACTGCTGGCGGCAGTGCTGCAGACATCGGCACAGGCGCTGACAGACAGATACAATCGACAGCGGCCTGTGGTAGTCGTATGCAACCGTGACAACCCGCCCTACGAATTCCTCGACGACCGTGGCCAGGCAGCCGGTGTGAACGTCGATGTCATCAAGGCCGTGATGAACGAGTTGCGGCTCCCCTGCACGTTCATTATGAAAGAGTTGATCGTGGCACAGGGTGCATTTGAGAGCGGCGACGCAGACATCATCCTTGCCGATGGCCGCAGCTACAAAGGGTCTTCACAGTATATCTCGGAGAATGTCATCAGCTACAGCCGCGCCGGCACGGACTCCATTGCTGAGATCCATCTCATCGGCAGAGACCGCCAGCTCATTGAACAGATGGACGACCAGTATTCGCGCATGAAGCAGAGCGGTGATATCGCGGAGATTGAGGACCGCTGGATGCATCCTGAGCGCGTCAAGCCGGACTATACCAGTCTGGTCCTCTATATCGCAGCTGCCCTGTTGCTGGCTGCCGCCATACTCTGGCTGCTCACCCGTCTGGCAAACAGACACGTCAGAAGGATCACCCGCAAGACCGCCGAACTCAATGAGATGATCAGCAGGGCGCTGCACATGGGCAATTACGACGTGATGCTGTATGACATCGCCAAAGACCGCATCATCAACCAGTACGGTAGCATCCTGCCCAACGAAGGCATGACGCTGGAAGAGTATATCCGCCGCATCCATCCTGATCAGCGCGAGGAGTTTATCAGGAGGTCGAAGAGCCTGCATGAAGGACGCGAGCACCACTTCGAACTGAACAAGCTGTGGAACCAGGGCACCGACGAGGAACCGCACTATCTGAACCTCCAGGGGCATGCCATCTGCGAGCCCGACGAGAACGGACGGCCTGCCTATGTCATCAACGCCGTGTCGGATGTAACCTCTGAAATGGAGGCATATCACGCCGCCCGCGACATCGTGCATAAGTACGACGCCATTCTCAGCGACCCCTTCGTCGCAATGTCGTTCTATGACAACAAGGGTACCCTCATTGACCATAACGAGGCGATGAAGAAACTCCTCAACGGTATCGACGACAGTCTCTTCAAGGAAATCTTCAAGCCCGAAGAGCGCAAGGACATGCGCATCACCCGACACCTGTACTATCCGGAATACGGCATCGACAAGTACGTAGAGTGTCATGTCCAGCCACTCTACGGTGCAGGTGGGAAGATTGCCAACTACTTAGTGACCACCACCGACAAGGCAAAGGCTACTTGAATTCGAACAGGTTGGTGAATCCTGTGGTCTGAAACACATCCTTCACCTTCTCCTGCAAACCCTTGATGTAAAGGCCGCAGCGGTTCTTGCGGCAGCGCTGGTTGATAGTCATCAGCAGTCGCAGGCCACTGGAGGAGATGTACTCCAGGCGGCTGCAGTCAATGATGATCTCGCAGTCGCTGAATTCGTAGAGTGGTTCCACTTCCTTCTCTGTCTGTGCTGTCACAGAGGTGTCCAGGTAACCGTCAAGAATCAGGGTTACCAACTTGTCGTCGTCTTTTCTAATTGTTGCTTCCATATTATTTAATTATTTATTTTTCTCATTTTCCTCATCGTCAGCACGTTCTGTCCGTCCTTGCGTTTGTAGGCAATGGCGTCCATATACTGACGTATCAGGTGGATGCCAAGGCCACCGATGACATTGTTCTTGATAAGGCTGTCGACATCCACTTCCTTCATAGCGGTAGGATCGAAGGGTGCACCGTCGTCACGCAGCTCGAAGCTCACTTCATCGTCGTCGGCATTCACCTCCAGAAGGATTGTGGAGCGTACACCCTTGGGGAAGGCATAGTTCATCACGTTGACCACTGCCTCCTCGACGGCCAGACGGACGCGTGACGCCGTCAGCTCGTCGAACTGCATATCCTCGCAGATGCTCCCCACGAAGATGGCCAGGGCCGGTATCTCCTTCACGTCGTTCACCAGCGAGATGCCGCGATGGTAGTGACGGATGGTCATACTGCCCATATACTTGATGGCGAGCAGGGATATATCGTCGCCCTGGGGGATGTAGTTCACAAACTCGCGCTCAGCTAGACGGATCTTCTGGACGAAGGTGCGGGAGTCAAGGTGCTCAGCTGATAGACGGAGTGCCTCGGCGCACATACGTTCCTTGCCGAACTGCTCACGGTCGACAGTCTCTGCCTCAGGATAGCCGTCGGTATAGAGGAACAGGGTCGTGCCCTTGTCGATGAGCGACTTCTGTTCCGTGTATTCCCAGTCTGGGCGCAGACCTAAGGGGATGTTGTTGTTCACGTTGAGGAAACGGGTGTGGGCACCACCCACCAGCACGGGAGGCTCATGGCCTGCATTCGCGTAGAGCAGACGGCCTGTAGCCAGGTCGATCACACCCATGAAGAGGGTGACGAACATGAAGGAGTCGTTGCTCTGGCACACCGAGCGGTTAATGGACTCGACGATGAGCTTGGGCGAGGTGTGGATCATCGAGGCACTGCGGAACATGCTTCGGGTGACGGCCATCACCAAAGAGGCTGGTACACCCTTGCCAGCCACGTCGCCGATGCTGAAATAGAGTTTCTCGTCGCGGATGAAGAAGTCGAAGAGGTCGCCACCCACCTGCTTGGCCGTCACCACCTCGCCGAAGATGTCGATGTCAGTACGTTCCGGGAACGGCGGATACACCTTCGGCAGCATCTGCTGCTGGATGTCGCTGGCAATCTTGAGCTCCTGCTCCATCGCCACATGCGAGGCGGTCGTGTCTTTCAGCTCGTCCACATATTTCGTCAACGAGCTCTGCATGTCCTTGAAGGCATCACGCAACGTATTGACCTCACGGCTATGCACTTCTGGCAGATCGATGTCGAAATTGCCTTTTGCCACCTCGCCTGCGGCAGTGACGAAACGCGTCAGCGGCCGCATGTTCTTCTTGATGAGATGGTGGCTCAGCAGATAGATAATCAGCAGACCAAAGAAGAGCACGGCCAGGATGATGTAGACCAGCACGTTTCCGTTATGATGGATGATGTCCTCGGGAACGACGATCACCACCGTCCACTCGGCGTATTTCACAAAAGAGTAGAACATCCAAGTGTCGACGCCTTCGATCTTGATCCGGCAGGTACCGCTCTCGCCGTCCATAATCTTACGCGCTAAGGCATCATCGAGCGTGTCGGGCGTCAAGGCCATGAAATCCTGGAACTTCTTCTTCAGCACACGGCTCTCGTCGGGATGGATCAGGTAGGTGCCGTCGTTGTCGATGATGAAGCTGTAAGACTGGTCCTTGAAGCCTTTCTCGAAACGTTCGTGGTTCTCGGCATCCACACGTTTGTGTCTCAGCCTGAGCCACTCCAACGACACGTCGGCGCCCAGCATACCCACCTTGCGTCCCTGACGGTCGTGGATATGGGTCATGTAGGTCGTTGTCAGCTGCTGTGAGGCGGCACGGTCGAAATACGGTGGCGTCCAGTCGCCTTCGGGTTTCTCGAAGGCCTCCTGATACCAGCTGTGGATCAGGAAGTCTGGGTGGTTTTCGTTCATCTGCCTGCCCTTGATCATGCCTGTAGAGTCGCGCCAGGCGTAGATCTCATAGTTGTGCCCTTTCTGAGGGAAGAAGTCTGGCTCGAAGATCAGACGGCAGCTCGACATATACATATTCTGTCTGACCATCCGCTCCAGATGCGCCTGCAGCTTGTCAGGATCGTCCAGATCACGCTCTATGTCAGTAATATTGTTGATGGCACCCAGATACACATCCGAGAGCACGCCACGGATCTTCTCGTTAGCATGCAGGATGATGCTCTCATAGCGAGTCTCGGCCTCACGGGCCATACTGTCCCTGGTAATGGCATAGATAATAATCATGATGGCCGTGAACATGACCAGCAGCACCACCATAATCCGGAGGCTCAATCGGTTTGCAAACGTTCTTTTCTTCATCGTCACATATCTTTATATTTATATGTTATGCCAGTTGCTGGATGGCGTCGCGGCACTGTTCCATAAGCCAGCGGGGAGTAGAGGTGGCTCCGCAGATGCCGACGCTCTGGATGCCGTCGAGCCAGGAGGGTTCTATCTCGTGGGCATCCTCGACGAGATGGGTATTGGGGTTTACGCGCAGACACTCGTTGTAGAGCACCTTGCCGTTGGAACTCTTGCGGCCACAGACGAAGAGGATCAGGTCGTGACGGGCAGCAAACTGTGAGATGTTCGGCATGCGGTTGGCTACAGAGCGGCAGATGGTGTCGAAGCTCTTGAAGGTGGCGCCGGGCGAGATGTGAGACTGGATGTAGTCGATAATGCGGTGGTACTCGTCAAGCGACTTCGTGGTCTGCGAATAGAGATAGATGTCGCGCGTGAAGTCGAGACGCTTCACTTCGTCGAAATTCTCAATGACGATGGCGGAAGAGCCTGTCTGTCCCACAAGACCTAAAACCTCGGCATGACCTTTCTTACCGAAGATCACAATCTGCCCATCGCCCATCTCATACTGTTGCTTGATGCGCTTCTGGAGCTGTAGCACCACAGGACAGGTGGCATCGATGATCTCGATGTTGTTACGGCGGGCGAGCTCATAGGTCTCTGGGGGCTCGCCATGGGCACGGAGCAGCACCTTCACGTCGTGGAGTTCCCGCATGTCGGCGTGGTTGATGGTGACAAGGCCCATATCCTTCAGGCGCTCGCACTCCATACCGTTGTGAACGATATCGCCGAGACAATAGAGGATGCCTCCCTTTTCAAGTTCTTCTTCGGCCTTTCGTATGGCGGTTGTCACGCCGAAACAGAAGCCACTGCCAGAGTCAATTTCGATTTGCATCATTTCTTTAATAGTTCAAAGTAATTATCGAGGAGGTCCTGGGCGGCGATGAAGGAGGTCTTCTGGCCCGCGAGGACGGACTGCTCGGCGGGAGTGAGCTGCGCACGGATGGCGGGATTGTTGTAGAAGTTCAGCCGCAGCTGCTCGTTGATGGTCTCATACATCCAGTATTTCGACTGTTCGTTGCGACGGTAGTCGAAGTAGCCGTTGGCCTTCACGAAGTCGATGTACTGGTAGATCATGTCCCACACCTCCTTGATGCCATAGCCGTAGAAGCCGGAGTAGCAGAGTACCTTCGGCGTCCAGCCGCTCTCGGGCATCGGGAAGAAGTGGAGGGCGTTGCGGAAGTTCGTGGCTGCCATCTGACAACGGTCCACATTGTCGCCGTCGCACTTGTTGATGACAATGCCGTCGGAAATCTCCATGATGCCGCGCTTGATGCCCTGCAGCTCGTCGCCCGTGCCCGCCACCTGGATGAGCAGGAAGAAGTCGACCATCGAGTGACAGGCAGTCTCGCTCTGCCCCACCCCGACGGTCTCGACGAAGATCTTGTCGAAACCGGCAGCCTCGCAGAGGATGATGGTCTCACGCGTCTTACGTGCCACACCACCCAAAGAACCAGCAGACGGACTGGGACGGATGAAGGAATCCGGATGCTGGGCGAGTTTCTCCATACGGGTCTTGTCGCCCAGGATAGAGCCTTTAGTACGCTCGCTGGAGGGGTCGATGGCGAGGACGGCCAGCCGCCCGCCTTTCTCTTTCAGCACGTGGATGCCGAACTCGTCGATACTCGTACTCTTGCCGGCGCCGGGCACACCGCTGATACCCACACGGATGCTGTTGCCACTGTGAGGCAGACACTTGTTGATGACCTCCTGTGCCTTCGCCTGATGGTCGGGATTGACACTCTCGATGAGAGTGACGGCCTGTGAGAGGATGGTGATGTCGCCCTTGAGGATGCCCTCCACCATCTCACCGGTGGAGATTTCCCTGCGGCGCATTCGTTTGAGGTATGGGTTCACGATTGGCGGCTGGTTCACGCCGCTGTTCACCTGCAGGCCTGCATATTCTGAACTGTTCTCAGGATGTTCCATATTATTTCTTTATATTAATCACTACTTTGGCGTGGTCGGGGTCGTTGGTGATGATGAGGATACGGGGACGACCCTTGACATTGGCAAGTTCCTCTTTATATCCTGTGACGTGAAGCGTCGTGGTCTGTCCTGGAGCAATCTCACGACTGTCGAGGGTGATTTTCAGTCCGCCTGTGTACATCTGCATCGACGAGATGGTGAGTGTGGACTGTCCTGTGTTCGACAGCTTCACATCGATGGTCTTCTTTTGATGCTTCTGGAAGTCGGTGAAGTCGAGGTTGGTCTCTGAGATCCGCAACTGCGGTGCCTGGGCACGACTCACACCCTCGAACCGTTTCAGGTCGGGCAAGAGGGTGACGGTCACATCGATGGCGTTGCTTGCACTGACTTTCTCTCCCAGTTGCTGGGCAAGGAACACCTTCGTCTGCGTCAGGCCGTAGTCACGCAGATGGTCTGAGTGCATGGTGACGGTGATGGTGCCTCCCTTGCCCGGTGCTAAGGTATCAAAGTTGTAGTTGGCATCGAGATACGACGGCAGGTGCATCAGCCGGGGAGTCATCGTCTCCACGCTGTTGTTGAGGATATGGATCTCCTGTACAGGGGCGTCACCCTTGTTCACGTCGTCGTACTCGAGGGCATCCTTGTCAAGCAACAGGTTACCAATCGCCAACGGATAGGTGCCTGTATAGTCGAGCACTTCAGGAAGCACCACACCCTTCATCGTGAGGTATACTGGCTTCTCGGAGGCGTTGCTCTTGATGGCGGCCATCTTCTGGAAGTGTCCAAGCTGACGGGCGTCATAGGTCATCTTGATTGTGAACTTGTCACCAGCGCCCACTTCCCGCGGGAACTCTACGGTGGTACAGCCACAATCGGGCTTGATGCTCTCGATGAGGAGCTTCCGCAGTCCCTTGTTCTTCAGCTGGAACGTGGCGGTGACGGGTTGCTGATAACCTGTACGTCCACACTCAACGGTAGCCTGGCTGACAACCAGCTTCTGAGCGTTTACATGTAAAGGTGAAAAGGTGAAAAGGTGAAAAAGTAAAATCCATTTCACCATACCTACTATCCTAAACTTTAACATTTTTATCATATTCATTAATTCGTGAAATTAGTGTAATTCGTGGTTGTATTCTATTTAACATCCAATGTCAATGACGGTGCGACACCCCGGAACTCTGGCGCATAGGCACACTCGACGGTACAGGTACCCGTCTCGTAGAGACCTGCACGGTCGATATAGTATTCACTCTCGATGGTATGCGTACCCTTCGACAGGCAGTCGAAGTAGTAGTTCGTCGTGTAGTCCTTCGGCGTGCAGTAAGAACCCTGATGCCAGCCACTGAGCTGACGGACGGGCTCAAGACAGGCAGCCCGCTTGTCTACTACCTGTACGAAGTCGTAGTCACGGTCGGCAGTGATGGTGATGCGCATCTTGATGCGGTCGCCGACTTTCAGATCACCTTTCGCATCGAGGAGCTCGCGCTTCACGGTGATGCCACTGCCAGAGGCGGCAATGTTGTGCGTGGCCTGCACGAACTGGGCATAGACGGCACCCCAGGATGTCCCCTCGCTGGTCTTGTCGATGGTGAGCGTATGACTGGTGGCAGGAACCGGTGTCTTCACATAACCGAGACCAGCCGTAGCCTTTGGCAGTTCGAGTGCCTTGCCGTCCACCTTGATGGTAGCGTTCTCTCCATCCAGCCTCAGAGCATTGTCCTGTTTGCCTGTCTCCTTGTCACCTTGTCTCCCTAAGAATGCATAGACGGCGTTGACGCTGTTAATGGGCGTATCCCATGCCTGGGTACGCTTCTCCTGGAGGAGCCAGCGGCGCATCTCGTCGAGCGTCTTCTGGTCACTGGCAGCCAGTCGTTGCAGGGCCTCGATGGCAACGGTCTGTGTGGGGATCTTATAGTCGTACCAGGAGTAGCCGGCGCGTGGTGTGTCATAATAACGCCCGATATCCTCACGGTAGACGGTCCATTCCTTCAGCGACTGGGCATACTCGGCGGCACGCTTGGGATCGCTCTTCGAGAGGATGACGGCGGTAAGGGCCTTCTCATAAATCGACTGCGACTTGATCTCCTTCTTCAGGAGTTTCAGGAGATAGTTGTTGGCACGTACCACATCATCAGGCAGTTCACGGCCGTCGAGGGTGGTTAGATAGAGCCACTCTAAAGCCTTGAAGCTGGGGAACGACACCTCATGGCCTTGCTTCTCCCACTTCTTCAGTTCCTCGACATCCTTGACGATCTCCTGCCCCATGAAGCCGAAGGCATCGGTGAGCATCTGTTTCGTCTCTGGCTGTTCTCCCGCTATATCGTTGAGACGCACAAGCATCTCACTGACGGCGACGGTCATATAGAACGAGCCCGGCATATCCTGCCACCACGACCATGAGCCGTCTATGCGCTGCAGCTTGAGGAGTTTACTGACGGCACTGTTCAGACGGTTCTGCATGAGGTTCTCGTCGAAGAAGTCTGCCAGACGCTGTTTCTGTTCGGTCTCGTTGTCGGCATCGAGTACCCAGGGAGTCTCGTTGAGCAGGAGATCTTTCAGATCCTGGTTCTTCGTTAGGGCACTGGTCAAAGAGGTCTCCTCGCCCGTCTCCTGTTTCCAGAGCTCAAAGGCAGTCTTCGCCTGTGGGTTCTGTTGGAGGATATAGCGTCCGAGAGAGTTGGCATAGAACGAAGCAGCCTGAGAGATGGCATTATCATCGCTGGGAGTACCCACCGTCGGCAATGCTTGGATCATCAGCCATGCGGGCTGGTTGGTGTATTCAATGGTAAGCTTACTGCCCTTGGCGTCGGCAGGGATGAGCGCGGCAAGGTCTACCTTCACCGTACCGGGCTGATGCTGGGTGATGGGCATCGTCACCGTCACCCGTTCCTGGCTGGGCAGCAGCGGCAGATAGTGCTGTTCGCCGTCGGAGAAGTCCTTACCGCTGACAGTCATCTGACAGATAAGGAGAGAATAATCTCCATTCCACATTCCACATGCCACATTCCACGTGACAGGCGTGGTCTCACCAGCCTTCAGACTGACATTCTGCGACTGCTCATAGACCACGGCATTCGTCTCCGGATTGAGGAGTCTCAGCCGTGCCTTGCCCGTGAGGTTCTTATCACCCGTGTTGAAGATACGGGCAGAGAGGGTTCCCTGGTCGTCGTTGCGGAGGAAACGGGGCACGTTGGGTTGTATCATCACATCCTTCTGTGCCACTGCCTCGCCAACAATCTGTCCCACATACATATCCCGTGTATGGGCCAGTCCCAAGAGGCGCCAGGTGGTAAGGCTCTCAGGCAACGTGAACTTCAGGGCCACGCATCCCTCGGCATCTGTGGTCAGCTGGGGATAGAAGAAGGCGGTCTCGTTGAGGTTCTCCCTCACCTGCACCTGATCGCTCCCTGTCTCCTGACTCCCGACTTCTGTCTCGACCTCGGGCTCAGCTGCATTCCTAGAATAGGCCATCGCCGGCTCCATCGCCACCATGGCTTCTTCGTAAACCATGCCATCCTCGTCATCAGCGACCCTCGACCTACCTTTGGCAAGCACGGCACCACGGGAGAAGCGACGGAAACTCCTGTAATAGAGGCTGGGGAACACACGTGGATCGAAATGGCTGAACACTAACTCATCCACATCGTATGAACTCCAATGGTGAGAGGCCTTGTCTGTCACCTTTGCATGTACGGGATACGCCCATTTATTCGTAGGCAGAGGCAGGTCGATATAGGGCACCAGCGACCACGAATGCGTCTGCAGCATGTCGAGGCTCTGGTCGTAGAGCGTCGCCATCAGCTGGGCGTCGACGGGGTTGCCGTTGCAGTCCTTCACCGTCAGTGTCCACTCCTCCTGCTGACCCGGTTTCAGACGGTCGCGGAAAGTGGTCCATGCCAGTGTGAGGTGCTTGTCGGGCAACGGGCGCCCGATCTGTGCCGAGTGGGTATAGCACTTGCCGTTCTTCACCCAGGCAAAGGTCAGCAGCAGACCGTTGCCATACCTCTCCTCATAGGTGAGCTTCAGGTTCAGCAGCTGGTTGCTTCTGTCCACGGCACCACGTTTGATCACCTCTCTACCGGAGAAGATACTGTACACGATATGCACATCTTTATCCGAAGAACCCACCTGGATGGTGACGGGCTTGCCGTCGTTGGGGAATCGAGAATCAGATTGGTAGAACCAGTTGTCGGTCTCCGTGGCAGGACTTTCATCGTCGAGTGAGAAGATGACGAACTCGCGTTTCAGGCTGTCACCCTCACAAGTGGCCTCCACAGTATGCTTACCGCTGGGCAATTGATAATGGGCAATTGATAATGGACAATTAGTCTTGGTCTTCTGCCAGTTGCCACCGTCGATGCGGTATTGAACCTCGGCATCCAGTTTCTTGCCGGCGGCATTCATCAGATAGAAGGTCATCTCAGGCTTCTCGTCGATGAGCATTTTCTCCTCCAACTCCACGCTCAGGGCCTGTTTCTTATTACCCAAAGGCAGTGAGAGTTGTCCGCTGTGGGTCTCGCCTGCAGTGTCCGTCACATCAGCTGTGACCACGAACTGATAGTACATCGGATACTGCGTGTCTGGCATCTCCAGCGGCATCGTCACGTCGAAACTACCGTCTTGGCCTGTCACGGCCTCACCCTGGAAGATCTCGTCTCCGTCGTTTCTGTAACCCAGGGTGGCCGTCTCCCAGTAACGGCTGTACGACCACCACCAAAAGGCCGTTCTTCGCACCACCTTATAACTCACCTTCGCACCCTGTACAGGCACGCCAGCATAGGTCATTGCGTTACCCTTCACCGTCAGCGTGTCGCCAGCGGCGTATGCCTCCTTCACCTCGGGGAAGTCCACATGGAATGTAGGCCGCTTGTACTCCTCCACACGGATATAATGGTTCTGGCCGTTCACACGGATGCTGAACGAACCTGTCAGACCAGATGACGGCAGGGTGAACTCACACGAACTGGCACCATAGTCGTCGGTGGTACCGCTCTGTTCTGCCACCAGCTTGTTATTGGCATCGCGTAACTGGAAGTGCACAGGCACATGCTGCTGCGCCGTCTGCTCCATGCCGTGTTCCACCTGATACAGGATAGCGTTCACGAAGACCTTCTGCCCAGGACGGTAGATAGCACGATCGGTATAGATACAGGTCTTCTTGACCAGTTCGTCACGGTTATAGTAAGTGTAGCGGCTGTTCTCGTTCAACACCGGACAGGCCTTGTCCGTGTCGGTATAGGTAAAGACCTCCCTCCGGCGGCTGACGTCCTTCGTCTTGAAGAGATATTCGCCCTGCGCATCCGTCACCGCATCATACTCGTCGTAGGCCGCATAGGTGATATATTCCTTGATGTGCAGATGGGCACCGGCGATAGGCTGACCCGTCCTGGAACTGACCGCCACATAGCGTACGCCCTCTGTGCCTGGCTGGTCTTCGGCGATGGTATAGACGTCCGTCACGAAATACAACCGACGGACGACCTCTGTCTTGGGATCAGAATGGAACTCCAGCATATACACGCCGACGGGCAGCCCCTTCATCGTGACAGCGTCCTCGAAAAACTCATAGGAGGTCTTGCCAGTGTACTCGCGCGTCGTTTCATAGACCACATCACCTAACAACGGCTTGATCTTCTTGTAACCCTCTGAGTACTCGGGCGAGATGTCGATATCGCCCTGGGCATTCACCTTGTAGACAGTCAGTGAGACACTGCGGATGTTCCGGATTTCTGTCAGCGACACCTCCTGCGCCTGTTCCGGCATCACCACCTTCTGGTCGAACGTCAGACGGAACTGGGGATTGGTCAGCTCGCGATGGTTGTTCTCAAACGTGTTCTCCATCCGTGGCCAGCTTTTCCCCCACTTGCCGAGAGCTTCCTCGATATAGGCCAGCTTTTCGGCCTTCTGGTCGTAGCCGATGGAGCGATAGCGTGCCAGGGCCAGTTCCCCGCACTCGGGCAGGTCTTCATATTCCTTGATGACAGCATCGAGCTCATCCTTCGAGGCATAATAGTACACCCTGGATGCGATCATACACGCGGCCCGACGGTTGCCCACCTTTTTATAATAGTCATACAGTTCCTTCCAGCTCCTGTAGTTGTCCACTTCGTAGCCGACAACATGCAGAAGGTCGTTGTTGAAGATGCCGGCATCAACGCCCTTGATCACAAACGGACTGTATGCCGTGTCCTTCACCTTGGCCAACTGTTCGCAGAGTTCTGGTGTCAGCACGGGCTCGTCGATAGTCATGCCTAAGGTGCTGTTACGGCTGTAGATACGGTGGAGCGCAGTCTGGTACACCGTTTTGAGCACCACGTCGGTAGTGGCCTCATAACGCTGCTGAAGCCTTTCCATCGCCGGTCTCAACGAGTCTGGGGCGATGTTAGCCATCACTTCAGCACTCTGCAACTCTGCCGTCAGCAACTGACCGTAGTCCTTGCCCTTCTCAGCCTTCGCCACAATCTTCTGCAACAGTTCGTACTCGGTCTGCGGAAGATCCTTCTCATTGGCCGCTTCCACTTTCTTCCATAAGGAAGAATACGACTCTCCAAACAGGAAAATAGGTATCATTATCACAAGCAATAAAGTGAAACATTTCTTTGCCATTGCACCATACTTTTTGGTTTAACATTGCAAAGGTAACGAAAATATTTCAAATTCATTTGGAATTTATGAAATATTATATTATCTTTGCATCATAAAATCGAATTGCATCATGATCAACGAACAGCTGCTCAATCCACGGAGCATAGTCGTCATCGGCGGCTCCAACAACGTTCACAAGCCCGGAGGGGCCATCGTACGTAACCTTCTCGACGGCGACTACCAGGGAGACCTGCGCATTGTCAACCCGAAGGAGGACACCATTCAGGGGCTGAAGGCCTTCCACAACGTGAAGGACATTCCCCAGACCGACCTCGCCATCCTCGTGGTGGCGGCGAAGTATTGTCCTGACTATGTCGACTACCTCTGTGCGGAGAAGGGTGTCAGGGCTTTCGTCATCATCTCTGCCGGCTTCGGTGAGGAGACAAAAGCTGGGGCTGAACTCGAACAGCGCATCCTCGACACCTGCGAACGCTACGGGGCTGCGTTGATTGGTCCCAACTGCATCGGACTGTTGAACCGCAACCACCATAGTGTCTTCACATTGCCCATTCCGAACCTTGACCCGATGGGTGCTGACTTCATCAGCGGCAGTGGAGCGACGGCTGTATTTATCCTTGAGAGTGCAGTCTCTAAAGGACTGAAGTTCAATTCTGTATGGAGCATCGGCAATGGTAAGCAGATTGGCATCGAGGATGTGTTGCAGTATATGGACGAACACTTCAATCCTGAGACCGATTCAAAGGTGAAACTGCTCTATGTCGAGAACATTGCCAACCCTGACAAACTGCTCTATTATGCCAGCCGACTGATCCGTAAGGGTTGTCGCATCGCAGCCATTAAGGCTGGGTCCAGTGAGAGCGGTAGCCGGGCGGCATCGAGTCATACGGGAGCACTCGCTTCTTCCGACGCTGCCGTCGAGGCCCTCTTCCGCAAGGCGGGCATCGTACGCTGTTTCTCGCGCGAGGAACTCACCACCGTCGGCTGTATCTTCACCCTGCCGCCAATAATGGGTAAGAATTTTGCCATCGTCACCCATGCCGGCGGCCCGGGTGTCATGCTCACGGATGCCCTCTCCAAGGGTGGGCTGAATGTTCCGAAGATTGAGGGTCCCGTGGCCGATGAATTAAAGACAAAGCTCTTCCCCGGCTCGTCCGTCTTCAATCCCATCGACTTCCTCGCTACTGGCACACCCGAACAGCTTGGCACTGTCATCGACTATTGCGAACAGAAGTTCGACCAGATCGATGCTATAGCCGTCATCTACGGCACCCCTGGCCTTACCCAGCTCTACGAGGCCTACGACGTGCTTGACCAGAAGATCCGCGAATGCAAGAAACCCATCTTCCCCATCCTGCCAAGTCTTCATACCGCAGGTCCGGAGGTGGAGGAATTCCTGAAAAAAGGACATGTCAACTTCAGTGACGAGGTCACGCTGGCCACGGCCCTGAGTCAGATCATGAAGACTCCTCAGGCGTCGCCTTTCGAGGTGGAGCTCTACGGTGTCGACATCACGCGCCTGCACCAGATCATCAGCGGCATTCACCAGGAGGGTTATCTCTCTCCCGACCTGGTCCGTGAGATCCTCTCCTGCGCTGGTATCCCGCTGGTACCCGAACTCGTTTCCTCCTCGAAAGACGAACTCATTGCCTTTGCTGAGAAGACGGGCTATCCCGTGGTGGCAAAGGTCGTAGGACCCGTGCACAAGAGTGACGTGGGCGGTGTGACGCTCAACATCCGCTCTGCCGAACATCTTGCCCTCGAGTTCGACCGTATGATGCAGATTCCCGATGCCGCGGGCGTGATGGTGCAGAAGATGCTGAAGGGCACAGAACTGTTCATCGGCGCGAAATACGAGGAACGCTTCGGCCACGTCGTCCTCTGTGGATTGGGCGGCATCTTCGTCGAGGTGCTCAAGGATGTGTCAAGTGGTCTCGCTCCCCTCTCCTATGCCGAGGCCTATTCGATGATCCGTTCGCTGCGCGGCTATAAAATTATAAAAGGTACGCGCGGACAAAAAGGCATCAACGAAGAGAAGTATGCGGAGATCATCGTCCGTCTCTCCACCCTACTCCGCTTTGCCACGGAGATCAAGGAGATAGACATCAATCCCCTTCTCGCCGACGAGCATCAGGTGGTCGCCGTTGATGCCCGTATCCGTATTGGCACGGTTTTTGCATAATTGATGCTAAAAGTAAAAACAGTTAATATTAGGATTTATGCAAAAAGGTAACATCGGGGTTACAACTGAGAACATCTTCCCCGTCATCAAAAAGTTTCTCTATTCAGACCATGAGATATTCCTCCGTGAGATGGTGTCAAACGCCGTCGACGCCACCCAGAAGATGAAAACCCTTCAGGAGAAGGGCGACTTCAAGGGAGAACTGGGCGACCTGACCGTCCGCATCAGCTTCGATGCCGACAAAGGCACCATCACCATCAGCGACCACGGTATCGGCATGACCGAGGAGGAGATCGACAAGTATATCAATCAGATTGCCTTCTCGGGCGTTACCGATTTCCTCGAGAAGTACAAGGACAATGCCAACAACATCATCGGCCACTTTGGTCTCGGTTTCTACTCTTCGTTCATGGTGTCGAAGAAGGTTGAGATCATCACCAAGTCATGGAAGGAAGGCTCTAAGGCCGTGAAGTGGAGCTGCGACGGCTCACCAGCCTACGAGATCGACGATGCAGACCGCGAAGAGCGCGGATCGGACATCATTCTCTACATCGACGACGACTCCAAGGAGTTCCTCGACAAGAACAAGCTGGAGGGACTGTTGCAGAAGTACTGCAAGTTCATGGCCGTGCCCGTGGCCTTCGGCAAGAAGCAGGAGTGGTCGAGCGACGAGAAGAAGATGGTGGACACCGCCGAGGACAATATCATCAACAATGTGGAGCCGCTGTGGACCAAGACGCCTTCTACGCTGAAGGACGAGGACTACAAGTCGTTCTACCGCACCCTCTACCCCATGAGCGACGAGCCCCTCTTCTGGATCCACTTGAACGTGGACTATCCATTCAACCTCACGGGTATCCTTTATTTCCCGAAGATCAAGTCGAACATTGAGCTGCAGCGTAACAAGATCCAGCTGTACTGCAACCAGGTGTTCGTGACCGACCAGGTGGAAGGCATCGTGCCTGAGTTCCTCACCCTGCTGCATGGTGTCATCGACTCGCCTGACATCCCCCTGAATGTCTCCCGCAGCTATCTGCAGAGCGACCGCGAGGTGAAGAAGATCTCCACCTACATTACTAAGAAAGTGGCAGACCGTCTGAAGGCCATCTTCGCCGAGAACCGCAAGGAATATGAGGAGAAGTGGGACGACCTGAAGCTCTTCATCAACTATGGCATCCTCTCGGAGGATGGCTTCTACGACCGTGCGAAGGACTTCGCCCTGATGAAGGACACCGAGGGCAAATATTTCACCTTCGACGAATACAAGACGCTCATCGAGGCCAACCAGAAGGACAAGAACGACCAGCTGGTGTATCTCTATGCCACTGACAAGGAAGAGCAATATTCGTATATCAAGGCTGCACAGGACAAGGGCTACAGCGTGCTGCTGCTCGACGGACAACTCGACGTACCCACCATCCAGACGTTGGAACAGAAGTTTGAGAAGAGCCACTTCACGCGTGTGGACTCTGACATCATCGATCGTCTGATCGTGAAGGAAGATGCCAAGAAGACCCAGTTGAGCGAGGAGCAGACTGACAATCTGTCAGCCGTCTTCCGCACGCAGATGCCAAAGATCGACAAGACAGAGTTCATGGTGCAGGTGGATGCCCTGGGCGAAGAGGCCCGTCCTGTAGTCATCACGCAGAATGAGTATATGCGCCGTATGAAGGACATGAGCAAGTTCCAGGCAGGCATGGGATTCTACGGTCAGATGCCCGACTCATACAACATCGTGCTGAACTCCGACCACCCGCTGGTGAAGAAGGTGCTCAATGATAGCGAGGCTGCCACTACAGAGGCCCTGAAGCCCATCGTGGCAGAGTTGAAGGGCCAGGAAGCCCGTCTGGCTGCCATCCGTGCCGCTCAGGACAAGAAGAAGTGGGACGAGATCACTCAGGACGAGAAAGACCAAAAGGCCGAGGCTGAGAAAGCCGTTCAGGCCGAGAAGGACAAGAAGACCGCCGTCATCGCTGACTATGCGAAGGGCAACTCCATCGTTCACCAGCTCATCGACCTGGCTCTCCTCCAGAACGGTATGCTCAAGGGCGAAGCGCTCGATAAGTTCCTCAAGCGCAGCGTGGACTTAATCAAATAATTTTTGGGCACGAATTACACGGCTTTTAAAAAGACACGGCTTTTTCTGCGATTGAGAAAGCCGTGTCCTTATTGTATAAGGCCGTGTTAATCCGTGGCTAAATCTATTTACTGCCGATGTAGAGGAAGAGCATTCCGAGGAGTACCAACGCGAGGTCGAAGGCCTTGGCCTTGAGGTTCTTCTCGCGGAAGAAGAGCGCACCGAAGAGGAAACTCACGATGACACTGCCGCGACGGATCATCGAGACGATGGAGATCATCGCATCGGGCAGAGAGAGGGAATAAAAATACATGAAGTCGGCCGTAGAGAGGAACACGCTCACACCCAGAATGGACCAGGACCAATGGAACGGTGTCGTCTGCTGATGCTTCGGCCACCACAGCAGCCACAGCATGAGGGCCATCATTCCACATTGGTAGATATTGTACCACGACTGCACCATCATACGGTCGAGCTCTACTCCCCCACTCTCTACGGGTGCCATGAGGTATTTGTCGTAGAGTCCGCTGATGGCGCCCAGCATGGCTGCCCCCACTATCATATAGATCCAATGGTCATGCTTGAAGTCGATGCCTTCTTTCTTGCCACTGCGACTGAGCAGGAGGAAAGAGGCCACAGCCAGCAACACACCGATCCACTGCCACACGTTCAGGCGCTCGCCAAAGAACAGCAATGCACCCACGAGCACCATCACCGGGCGGGTAGCGTTGATGGGGCCGACGATGGTCAGCGGGAGATGCTT
Source organism: Prevotella sp. (assembly GCA_017474845.1). GTDB lineage: Bacteria > Bacteroidota > Bacteroidia > Bacteroidales > Bacteroidaceae > Prevotella. The sequence goes on along the minus strand of JAFVGS010000008.1, from coordinate 52,041 downwards.
CATGCCAAAATAGCCAAGAACCCAGCTCGACAGGACGATGAGGGCTTTGAGGACGATATACTTGTGCATCTCCCATCCGCCAGAAGCTGTCTGGAAGATGGTGCCCTGCAAGGTGTCGGTCGTAGCACTGAGGATGATGAAGGGCAGGAAGATCAGGGAGGAGAAAAGTGTGTTGAGAAACAAGACGGGGATGACGGCATTCGCCTTGAGTGCCTGTTTCTTAAAGGAGTCGTAGCAGCCTAACATCGCTGCCGACAAGAATGCGAGAATTAACCACATCGGATTCTAATTTAGAGATTTACGAAATAACGATATAACGGTATAACGATATATCGATTTAATACTGCACATCCTCCAGAAATAAAGCGTTGGCGGGCATGGAATCACCGGCCTCCGTGCGACGCTTGCCTTCGATGACCTTACGGAAATCGTCGAGCGAGAGACGTCTACGGCCTACGTCGATGAGTGTGCCCACAACGGCGCGGACCATATTCCGAAGGAAACGGTTGGCGGTGATCTCGAAGTACCAGGTCGAATTCGATGTCTGATGCCACTCGGCGGCGGTGATATGGCAGAGGGTGGTCTTCACGTCGGCATGCGCCTTGCAGAAAGCCCCAAAGTCCTCATAGGTCATCAGGACGGCGGCGGCCTCGTTCATCAGCTGGAAGTCTAGGGGGTAGTGCAGTTCGCAGGAGTAAGCCCTGAGGAACGGATCCTTCACGGTATGTATATAATAATGGTACGTGCGCGAAGTGGCAGAGAAACGGGCGTGCATTTCATCGCTTACAGGTTCCATCTTCTGAATGGCGATGTCCTGAGGCAACAGGCGGTTCAACTTATAGGGCAGGTCCTGCAGTCCTAAGTCCATCGTCTCCACATCGAAGTGGGCCACCATCATCCGGGCATGCACCCCGGCATCCGTCCTGCCGGCACCCGTCACTTGAATATCCTGCCGGAGGATGGTAGACAGCGCCCATTGCAGCTTCTCCTGCACGGAAGGTCCGTTGGGCTGTACCTGCCAGCCGTGATAGCGTGTGCCGTCGTAGCTCAGGGTGATGAAGAATCTCATTCGTTGTATGCCTTTTCGCCGATGGTCTCCTGCGAGCCGATGGTCATCTGACGGAGATCGTAATAGGAACCGTTATAAATGTTGAAGTCCACATTGCCCTTGATGCCCGGCAGACGGCCTGCATCCGTGTGCTGCCAGAACTTCCACTTGCCTTTGTACTGAAGGGAGTCGACGTAATAGTGGGCAATCCAGTAGGGATACTGGTCGAAGATGGAATCGTTGAGATAGCGCGTCTTGAACTTGAAATAGGTATAGAGGATAGGTTTCACGCCATAGTGCTTCTCCACCATATCCAGCCATTGCAGCACGGAAGTCTTGAAATCCTCGTCGGTCTGTTCCTGCGGCTTATGCTCCACGTCGAGCACAGGAGGCAGGTCGCCGTTCTCCAGCTTGACGGTGTTGATGAAGTGCCAGGCCTGTTGTTCTGCGGGGCTATGGACACTATAGAAATGATAGACACCACGGGTGAAACCGTTCTCCCTAGCCTGATAGAAATTATCGCGGAAATTCTCGTCAATCAGCGTACCACCTTCCGTAGCCTTGATCATCACGAAACGGATGGGACACTTGTTGATAGAGCCGTTGTCTTTCAGTTCTCCCCAGTCTATGCGTCCTTGGTGGTGGGAGATGTCGATGCCGTGGATCTCATAGCCCTCGGGATAGTTGACGGTGCCATAGAGGGCGCGCCATCTGAAGCCGAAGGGACCCACGAAGAAATAATAGAAGAACCAGATGTAACCCAGGACGATGGCACCGGCACCGATCCACCATCCCCAGGAAGGCACCTTTTGCAAAAGACTAATCACGACACCTGGGCGTTTACGACGCCCTGGGCCGTGATAAGTCTTAGTGGTTCCGACACCTTTTCGTCGGATTACACGTTTCTTCGACATGTATGATTACTTTGCCTGCTCGAGAGCGAGTGTCTTCGTGGGCTGGTCGCAAACCTCCGTCGGTCCCCAGTACTGGATAGGACCAGGATAGATGTAAGCGGTCTTACGGGCCCACTCGTCACGATGAGCAGCAAACTTCTTGAAGGGTGCACCGTCGAGTTCGACGAGCGCCTTGCGGATCACAGGCTTCATCTCACCGGCACGACGCTCCATGTTCATCATCATCGTGATGGGCACACCACCGGCGATCCACTGGTCAGCGGGAGCGGTGGTATTCTTCACGACTGCCATGTAACCCGTCTTACCGTTGGCGATCAGCTGGGCAGCTGAGGTTCCGAGGGCATAGCAGTAGTCTGCGTCGAAGTTAGAAGGAGCTGCGCAACGTCCCTCGTAACCGAAGAAGTGGTGCATAGCAGCGAACTTGCCTTTGTAAATACCCTTCTTCTTCATCTTCTCCAACTTCTGGGCCACCATTGTAGAGAGCAGTTTCTCGGTCTCGATGAGTGACACCTGTACGTTGCCGTGAGGATCGCGGTCGAGTGCCAGCTGACGGGCGACACCAGTAGGCAGGCTGTTGAATACAGCGAGGTTCTCCTCTGTCAGATGACTCTTCACGAAGTCAATAGACTCTGAACGTCCCAGATCCTTTGCCTCAGGAAGAGCCAACGTATCGTTGAGCTGGGCAATAAGCTTCTTGATGGCGGGGATGAACTCGATGACACCCTCAGGAATGATAACGGTACCGTAGTTGTTACCGTCAGCGGCACGAACGGCAACGGCAGCTGCAATGTAGTCCACAATGTCGTCAAGGCTTTGGCCCTTAGCCTCTACTTCCTCAGAAACGAGACAGATGTTGGGCTGTGTCTGCAGGGCACACTCCAGGGCGATGTGGGAAGCCGAGCGACCCATCACCTTGATGAAATGCCAATACTTGCGGGAAGAGTTACAGTCGCGCTCGATGTTACCGATCAGCTCTGAGTAAGTCTTACAAGCGGTATCGAAACCGAAAGAGGTCTCAATCTGGTCGTTCTTCAGGTCGCCGTCGATGGTCTTCGGACAACCGATCACCTGCACACCATACTTCTTGGCGGCATAATATTCGGCCAGCACACAGGCATTGGTATTGGAGTCGTCACCACCGATGATCACGATGGCCTTGATGTCGAGTTGGCGGATGATCTCCAGACCCTTCTCGAACTGATCTACCTTTTCCAGCTTCGTACGACCGGAACCGATCATGTCGAAACCACCGGTGTTACGATACTCATCGATGATCTCCGGCGTCAGCTCCATATAATTATGGTCTACGAGACCACCAGGGCCGAGGATGAAACCATAGAGGCGGTTCTCGGGGTTGAGTTTCTTGATCTGGTCGAACAGACCGGTGATGACGTTATGACCGCCAGGAGCCTGACCACCGCTGAGGATGATACCTACGTTCATCTTCGAGTTGTTGGCCTCGGTAGCGGGCTCGAACTCCACGATGGGCATGCCATAGGTGTTGGGGAACAATTTCTTGATTTCTTCCTGGTCACCGACACTCTGGGTGGGCTGACCCTCTTTCACTTTTACTGCTCCTTGGAGAGCCTTCGGCAACTTCGGCTGATAGGCTGCTCTTGCAATCTGCAATGCACTTTTTTCCATAATTGCTAATTGTTAATTTTGAAATGAATAATCCTTTTCGACGTGCAAAATTAGTTTATTTTTGTTAGAAATACGAAAGAAAACAGGCTAAATTCGACTTTTTAATATTTTTTGTGTCGTAAAGGCTTTGTATCTCGAAAAAAATGCTTATCTTTGCTTAGTCAATTTTGCAAATAACACAATTTTAAGGAGGAAATGAACATGGCAAACAAGAGAAGACTAAAGAAAAGGATCAACCTGATCTGTGAGGCATTATTCGCAGAGTGTGTAGCCGTATCACTCTACGGTCCGTCATCCAACAAAGAGAATCTGAATGCACATGCGTTCTCTATTGTGAAGTTACAGGATAACGCCATCCGTCGTGTGTCTCACCCTGAGCCTGGCATCCCGGCCAAGAAGTATTTTAGGGATCTGCGCGAACAGATCAGTGCGCAGGTCAGCGACATACTGGATCAGATAAACGCATAGAAGACTCATGTGGAAATCAATTTGTAACTGGCTGTTATACAAAAGAATGGGATGGTCTGTTGAAGTAACGGAAGACCATCCCGACAAGTTTATCATCTGTCTCGCCCCACACACGAGCAATTGGGATTTCATCCTTGGATTGCTATACAGCAGGGCGAGAGGCATGCAGTGTAATTTCATGATGAAGAAAGAGTGGTTCTTCTGGCCCCTCGGCCCCATCTTCCGTCGCTTGGGCGGCATCCCCGTGTATCGTCAGAAGAAGACGAGCATGACCGATGCAATGGCTGAGGCGGCAAAGAAGGCAAAGACCTTCCACCTCTGCATCACCCCCGAGGGTACACGTTCGAGGACGGCAGACTGGAAGAAAGGCTTCTATTTCATTGCCGTGAAAGCAGGACTACCCATCCTGCTCTATGGTGTCGACTACGAGCAGAAGCGCATTGTCTGCACCAAGACCGTTATCCCTTCCGGCGACCTGGACCGTGACATGAGGGACATAAAAGTGTATTACAAGGACTTCAAGGGGAAGAAGCCCGAGAACTTTACCATTGGAGAACTCGTATGAAAAGAATTTGTCTGATTACCCTTGCTGCCTTACTGATACTCCCTGTCAACGCACAACAGGACATCAAGAAGTCGCTTGACAATTATTTTAGAGCATACCGTCCCTACGGACAACTTGTACGTTCGGCCTCACGCCTGCAGAGCATGACCGTCAATGATACTACCAAGACTCTCGAGGTCTGTGCCGACTCACACTTTGGCGAACAGCTCTTCACTCCCAAGTCTGCTGAGGACATCTACGACGCAGTGAAGAAGATCGTCTCTCCCGCCTATAAGCATTACAAGCTTGTCGTGAAGACCGGCGGGTGGGATATCCGCCAGCTTGTGCCTACCCGGCTGCAGAAAGACCAAGACCCTAACCGTCTGTGGGGTGACATCGACTATACCGGCCGTCCATGGGTGAGAAACGCCTCTATACCTTATAATATAACACGCGGTCTGCAGAACCGCCATCTCTCCGTCTGGGCCAGCCACGGACGCTACTACAGTCTCAAGGACCACATGTGGCGCTGGCAGCGCCCTGCCCTCTTCGGCACCCGTGAGGACCTATTCACGCAGACCATCGTCACACCCTACCTCATCCCCATGCTGGAGAAAGCCGGTGCCGTTGTGTTCACTCCCCGTGAACGTGACTGGCAGGACCATGAGGCCGTAATCGACAACGATACCCGTAAGTCTGCTGACGGATCACGCTATAAAGAGGTCAAAGGCCTCTTCGACTGGCATCCCACCAAAATCCCCGGCTTTGCCTTCCACGAAGGAGGCTATGAGGAAAAGGAGAATCCCTTTGAGGCTGGTACCGCCCGTCAGACCAATACCGTTCAAGATGACGGCATGAAGAGCACGATCACCTGGTATCCGACCGTACCTGAGTCTGGTCAGTATGCCGTCTACGTGAGTTACCAGACCGTTGAAGGCAGCATCGACGATGCCCACTACACCGTCTGGCATCAGGGCATTCCGACAGAGTTCCGCGTGAACCAGCAGATGGGTGGTTCCACATGGGTGTATCTCGGTACGTTCCAGTTTGACGAAGGCAACAATGATCGCAACTGTGTCGTGATCGACAACCTCAGTGACCGCGACGGCATCGTCACAGCCGACGGTGTGCGGTTAGGTGGCGGTATGGGTAACATTGCCCGCGAGGGGGAAATAAGTCTTCTGCCACGCTGTTTTGAAGGTTCACGCTACTATGCCCAGTGGGCAGGCATGCCCTACTCCGTCTATAGCACCAAGGACGGACAAGATGACTATGGCGATGACATCAATGCCCGTTCCTGCATGACTAACGAACTCGCTGGCGGTTCCTGTTATATGCCCGATACCACAGGCCGTAACGTGCCCATCGAACTCACACTGGCCGTACATAGCGACGCAGGCTATATTGCTGACGGCAAGACGCACACGGGAACCCTCGCCGTCTGCACCACATATATGAACGACAGCATCCTCAGCACTGGCCGCAGCCGTCTGGCATCACGTGACCTTGCCGACGAGCTGCTCACCATCATCCCCAATGAGATGCAGGCTATCTACCACGAGTGGCAGCGGCGCGAACTCTTCGACCGCAATTACTCTGAGAGCCGTGTGCCGAAGGTGCCCAGTGCCATCATCGAGACCATGTCGCACCAGAACTTCGCCGACATGCGCTTCGGACAGGATCCCAATTTCCGCTTCAACCTCGCACGCAGCATCTACAAGACGCTGCTGCGCTACATCTGCCGCATGCACCATGTGCCCTATGTCGTATCCCCCCTCACCCCAGACCACGTATATGTCGTCCTCACCAATAAGGGTGAGGCTGAGGTTCACTGGACGACCGTTGAGGACCCCCTCGAACCCACAGCCAAGCCTTCCGGATTTATCGTCTATACGGCTACAGGTAGAGGCGGCTTCGACAACGGACAGTATATCAAAGGCCGTGGCCATAGCAGCGTGAAGATTCCCATCTCACCTGGCCGTCAATACTCCTTCCGCGTGGCAGCCGTCAATGAGGGTGGCGAGAGCTTCCCCAGTGAGGTGGTGTCATGCTATTATGCTCCTCAGGCAGAGAAGACCATCCTCATCGTCAACGGCTTCCACAGGCTTTCCTCGCCCGCCGTGCGCGACAATGCTGCCGAACAGGGCTTCGACCTCGAATACGATGCGGGTGTAACCTATGGCCGTACGGCAGGATGGCTGGGTTATCAGACCTGTTTCAACAAGGCAGCGATGGGCAAGGAGACTACCAGCGGACTCGGCTATACTGACGAGACACTGGCAGGAACGTTTATCGCAGGCAACGACTTCAACTATATCCGCACCCATGCCGATGCCATCTCCAATACCGGACTGTATAGTATTGTCAGCTGTTCCTCAGAGGCTCTCGAGACTAACGAGGTCATACCGCTGAAATACGATATGATAGACCTCATCCTCGGCCTCGAAAAGAAAGACGATCACTCGCTGCGACCCTATCAGACCCTGACGCCGATGATGCGCCAACACCTGCAGCTGTTCACCTCACGTGGCGGTGCCTTGCTCGTCAGTGGTTCCTACATCGGTGCAGACAACAGGCTGCCTGCCGACCGCCGTTATCTCGAAGAAGTGCTCAAGTGCAACTATCTGGGTGCAGATGCCGATACGCTGCGCCGTAACACGATCAGCGGCCTCGGCACCACCTTCGCCTTCCACCGTCAGCTGAATGCGGAACACTATGCTGCCACCCATCCCGACGTGCTCCAACCGATAGCACCGGCCTTCTGTGCCATGCGCTATGCCGACCAGCAGAGTGCCTGCGTCGCCTACAACGGCACAGATTACAAGGCCATGACCCTCGGCTTCCCCTTCGAGTGCATCAAGGAGGAGTATATGCGCTTTGCCCTCATGCGGGGTATCCTAAAGTTCCTGTTACCGTAGATAATCAATCATTAATATATAATTAACAACCAAAAATCAATTTAACATGAAGATTCAGACCAATTCCTCAGGTACCCGGAGTATCGAGATTCAGGAGGTACACCTCCAGACCATTGAGAAGTATCAGCTGCTGCGCGACCTCATTGATTCCAACGGTTACGTAGACGAGCAGGTGTTAGACAAACTGAAACTGAACGTGCGCGCACTACTCGAAGCACAGGCAGGACTTGACAAGGACCTGCTCGACCTCTGCCTCGACGTCATCTATCACCCAAACATGAAAGCCTTCGGTCTGCAACAGCTCGTGCTGTTGTACATCAACTGGAAGGACAAGGGCAACGACAACCTCGGCTCCACCACCCGGGCCATCCAGGGAACACCGTTTAACTAAAGGAATGGAATACAGGCTGACGGACTTTCTGCCGACGACGAAGAAGGAGTTAGAACTCAGGGGATGGGATGACCTCGACGTCATCCTGTTCTCTGGTGATGCCTACGTGGACCATCCTTCGTTTGGTGCAGCCGTCATCGGACGAACGCTTGAGGCAGCTGGCTACCGCGTGGCCATCGTCCCGCAGCCAGACTGGCACGGGGACTTCCGCGACTTCAAGAAACTCGGGCGTCCCCGACTCTTCTTCGGCATCTCACCTGGCTGTATGGACTCGATGGTGAACAAATACACTGCAAACCGTCGTCTGCGCTCCGAGGATGCCTACTCACCTGACGGTCGTCATGACATGCGTCCGGAATACCCCACCATTGTCTACACGAAGATTCTCAAGCAGCTCTATCCCGACGTGCCCGTCATCCTAGGCGGCATAGAGGCCTCCCTGCGACGTCTCACGCATTATGACTACTGGCAAGACCAGCTCCGTCCTTGTATTCTTTGCGACTCAGGTGCAGACATGATCACCTACGGCATGGGCGAGAAGCCGACCCTCGAACTCGCCCGCCGTCTCAGTGAGCAATTTGAGCATCGGACTGACACGGACTTCTACGGACTATCTGAGTCCGAGCCAGTCCGTGTCAGCCCGATGCAAATTCCCCACGACATTCCGCAGACGGTCTATCTCTCTGCCGACGTCCAGCCCACGCCTGATGACATCGTGCTCCACAGTCACGAGGAGTGCCTCCGCAACAAACGTGCCCAGGCAGAGAATTTCCGCCACATCGAGGAGCAGTCGAACATGATCCATGCCCAGCGATTGATTCAGAGGGTGAGTAACGTGATGGTCGTTGTCAATCCCCCATACCCGCCGATGACCACCGAGGAGCTCGACGCCTCCTTCGACCTGCCCTACACCCGTCAGCCCCATCCGAAGTACAAAGGCAAGCACATCCCCGCCTACGACATGATCAAACATTCGGTCAACATCCATCGCGGATGCTTCGGAGGATGTGCCTTCTGCACCATCTCCGCCCATCAGGGGAAGTTCATCGCCTGCCGCTCCAAGGAGAGTATCTTGAAAGAGGTGAAGCAAGTCATTGAGATGCCCGACTTCAAAGGCTACCTCTCCGACCTTGGCGGACCCTCTGCCAACATGTACGGCATGCATGGCCGTAACCATAACGCCTGTGAGAAATGCAAGCGTCCCAGTTGCATCCATCCGCAGATCTGTCCTAATCTTAACACCGACCACTCGAAGCTTCTCGACATCTATCACGCCGTCGATGCCCTCCCAGGCATCAAGCGCAGCTTCATCGGCAGCGGTGTGCGTTACGACCTGTTATTATATAAAGGTAAGGACGAGGCCGCGAATCGATCTGCCGAGGAATACACCCGTGAACTTATTACCCGTCATGTCTCTGGCCGTCTGAAGGTGGCCCCAGAGCACACCTCCGACCGTGTGCTCCACCTCATGCGAAAGCCCTCGTTCCAGCAGTTCTATGCCTTCAAACGCATCTTCGACCGTATCAACCGCGAAGAGAACCTGCACCAGCAGATTATCCCCTACTTCATCTCCTCCCATCCCGGCTGCCATGAGGAAGATATGGCCGAACTCGCTGTCATCACCAAGGGTCTCGACTTCCACCTCGAACAGGTACAAGACTTTACGCCAACCCCGATGACCATTGCCACCGAGACTTGGTACACCGGCTACGACCCCTATACGCTCGAACCCGTCTTCTCTGCGAAAAGTCAAAAAGAAAAACTCGCCCAGCGGCAGTATTTCTTCTGGTATAAGCCTGAGGAACGACGTAATATTGAACAGAGTCTCCGCCGCATCGGACGACCTGACCTCATACCACGGCTCTATACCTCCACTTCTCACTCTACAAATGAAAATCATCGAACAAAGTCTCATACCGAAGAATCCTCAAAGGAAAAGCGAGGACGGAATCGTCGTCACAAATGACTTCATCGCCGTTATCGACGGCTCCACTTCGAAGGCCAAGCACCAATGGAGTTCCCGCATGTCGAACGGCCGCTATGCGATGACCGTTGTCAGTCAAGTTATCCGTAAGATGGCCCCCGAAACTTCCTGTCATCAGTTCTGTCTCGCCGCCACCCGAGCCATCCACGCCGTCTACACTCCCTCCTGGTATCTTTTTCCTCTCCTGAGTAGGAGGGGTCAGGGGTGGTCTGATCCCCCTCTACTCCATCTCTCATCCCACCCCGAAGAACGCCTCTGTGCCTCCGCCGTCATCTACTCCAACCGCCGTCGTGAAATCTGGCTCGTAGGCGACTGTCAGTGTCTCGTGGGTGGTGAACTCTGCGAGAACCCCAAGCCCTACGAACAACGGCTTGCAGAGATGCGTGCCGCCAAGGTGCAGGAACTGCTGGCAGCAGGCAAGACGCCCAACGAGATTCTCGCTGACGATCAGGCCCGTGCCGCCATCATCACTGAGATGCTCCGTGAGATGCAGCAGCAGAACAAGACCTACGCCGTCATCGACGGCTTCCCCATCCCTGAGACGCGTGTGTCCGTCATCGTTCTCGACTTCCGTCCCTGGGAGATTGTCCTCGCTTCAGACGGCTATCCTTTCCTCTGCCCCACCCTCGCAGAGTCAGAAGCACGTCTCGACGAACAGCGCCGCAACGATCCCCTTAACATCGGCGATTTCAAGGCCACCAAAGGCTTCACGCCGGGCAATAACTCGTTTGATGACCGCACATACATCAGATTTTCAGTTTAAAATTTGCACAATCGCAAAAAATTGTCTACCTTTGCACCCGCAAAACTCTGCAATAAGGTCGGTTCGGTAGCTCAGTTGGATAGAGCAACTGCCTTCTAAGCAGTAGGTCTCGGGTTCGAGCCCCGACCGAATCACCAGAAACGACATGAAAAAAGAGCCTCTCAGCGATGAGGGGCTCTTTTTTATTACGACGAAAAGTCTGTGATTTACTTCACCTTTTCCACGATGGCCTTGAAGGCTTCGGGATTGTTCATGGCGAGGTCGGCGAGCACCTTGCGGTTGATCTCGATACCAGCCTTGGCGAGCTTGCCCATGAGGACACTGTAACTCATGCCTTCCAAACGAGCGGCAGCATTGATACGCTGGATCCACAGGCTGCGGAAGTTGCGCTTCTTGTTACGGCGGTCACGATAGGCATAGGTCAGACCTTTCTCCCAGGTATTCTTTGCTACTGTCCAAACATTCTTGCGGGCTCCGAAGTAGCCGCGGGTAAGCTTCAAAATTCTCTTACGCTTTGCTCTTGATGCAACGTGATTAACTGATCTTGGCATAATTTTCTACTTTTAAATGTTCGACAATAGGATTAACGGAGACACAACAGGTCACGTACCTGCTTCATGTTGGAATCATCAACGATGGTTGTTCCCACCAAGTTGCGCTTCTGCTTCTTGGTCTTCTTCGTGAGAATGTGGCTGTGGTAAGCGTGACGTCTCTTAACCTTACCTGTACCGGTGAATGAGAATCTCTTCTTGGCACCGGAATTTGTCTTTACTTTTGGCATTGTTTTTAAATTTTAAATTGTTATTAATAATCGGCAGCTACGCATATACCGGGCGCGCCACCTGTTTTTTCTAAATTGACAATTATTCCTCACTTTCTGTGAGTTTCTTGAGAGCGTCGGCAGAGATCTTGGCATTGGCGAAAAGACCACCGTTGGCGGGCATCTCTGTGTCAGCTTCTGCCTGAGGAGCCTGCTGAACCTTCTTGGCTTCGCGGGCTTCGGCCACTGCAGCCTCACGGTCGCGGGCCTGCTGACTCTGTTTCTTGGTTCCTGCCTTCTTTGGAGCGAGATAGAGGAACATCTTCTTGCCCTCAAGCGACGGCATGGATTCCACCTTTCCGACTTCCTCCAGATCGTTGGCGAAACGGAGGAGCAGCACCTCGCCCTGTTCCTTGAACAGGATGGAGCGTCCGCGGAAGAAGACATAGGCACGTACCTTGTTGCCCTCCTCAAGGAACTCCTTGGCATGCTTGAGCTTGAACTGATAGTCGTGCTCATCGGTCTGGGGACCGAACCTGATTTCCTTCACCTCGACCTTCACCTGCTTGGCCTTCATTTCCTTCTGGCGCTTCTTCTGCTGGTAGAGGAACTTGGAGTAGTCGATGAGACGGCAAACGGGCGGATTGGCATTGGGCGAAATCTCTACGAGATCGACACCCTGCTCGCGGGCCATGTTCAGTGCGTCGCGGGTTGGTACAACGGTGCTGCCATTGTCACCCACTATGCGGACTTCACGTACGCGTATCTGTTCGTTGATACGGTACTGATTCTTCAAATTGTCATTCTTCATCAACTATTTTTTAAGAAATCGGCTGCAAAGGTACTAACTTTCAGCGAATTAACCAAATAATTTTGTTCCTTTTTTATATTTTTTCAGAAACGAATTGCCTTAATAAACTCTAATTATTCATAATATTCATCATTTTGACTTATTATTATGATAAAATTAAGAGCAATTATAGCAATTCGTTTCAAATAACGCTTAGAAGTCTTTCGTCATTTCAGCGACTTTAGCATTCACCTCATCGATGAACTCCTGGATGGTCTTGACGCTCTGCTCACCGCCACCCTGAGGACGGACGGCAACAGTACCGTCAGCAGCTTCCTTCTCACCGACGATGACCATGTAGGGGATACGCTTCAACTCATTGTCGCGGATCTTACGACCCAGCTTCTCATTGCGCAGGTCGATGGTGGCACGTACCCCACCCTCGCTGAACTTCTTGCAGACCTCCTGGGCATAGTCGTTGTATTTCTCCGACAGCGGAAGGATAGCCACCTGCTCAGGTGTGAGCCAGAGGGGGAAGTGACCGCTGGTGTGCTCAATGAGTACGGCGGTGAAACGCTCAAGCGAACCGAAGGGCGCTCGGTGGATCATCACAGGTGTCTTCTTCGTGTTGTCCTCGTCAGTGTATTCCAACTGGAAGCGCTTGGGCAGATTATAGTCCACCTGAATGGTACCCAGCTGCCAGCGACGACCGATGGCGTCCTTGATCATAAAGTCAAGTTTAGGACCATAGAAGGCTGCCTCGCCATACTCCACCTTGGCGTTGAGTCCCTTCTCCTCGCAGGCCTCGACGATGGCCTTCTCTGCCAGTGCCCAGTCCTCGTCGGTACCTACATACTTCTCGTGGTTGTCAGGATCGCGCAGAGAAATCTGTGCCTCAAAGTTGAAGCCAAAGGCTGTCAGCACGACGCCGATGATATCCATCACATTGAGGAACTCCTGCTTCACCTGGTCAGGACGGCAGAAGAGGTGGGCATCGTCCTGTGTGAACGAGCGCACACGGGTCAGACCGTGCAGCTCACCACTCTGCTCATAACGATAGACCGTACCGAACTCAGCGATACGCAGGGGCAGGTCCTTGTACGAACGGGGCTTCCAGGCGAAGATCTCACAGTGGTGAGGACAGTTCATGGGCTTCAGCATATACTCCTCGCCCTCCTCAGGAGTGGTGATGGGACGGAAGGAGTCCTGGCCGTAGTGGGCATAGTGGCCCGATGTGACATAGAGGCTCTTGCCGCCGATATGCGGAGTGATGACCTCCTGATAGCCATAACGCTTCTGCACCTTGCGCAGGTGATCCTGCAGACGCAGACGGAGATCGGTGCCCTTCGGCAGCCAGATGGGAAGACCCTTGCCCACCTTCTCAGAGAACATGAACAGCTCCATCTCCTTGCCGATCTTACGGTGGTCGCGCTTCTTAGCCTCCTCAAGCATCACCAGATACTCGTCGAGCATCTTCTTCTTGGGGAAGGTGATACCATAGAGACGCTGCATCTGCTCACGGGTAGCATCGCCACGCCAGAAGGCACCGGCAACGGAGGTCAGCTTGATGGCCTTGATCTCGCCGGTGTCCACGAGGTGCGGACCACGGCAGAGGTCGGTGAAACGGCCCTGTGTGTATGTGGTGATAGAACCGTCTTCAAGGTCCTGCTCGATGTGCTCGCACTTGTAGGTCTGACCGTCGGCAGCAAACTCCTTCAGAGCCTCGGCCTTGGGCACCTCACGACGAACGACAGGCTCTTTCTTGGAGGCCAGTTCCTTCATCTTCTCTTCAATCTTGGGGAAGTCGCTCTCCTTGATGCTCTCGCCGTCTTTCAGCAGCACATCATAGAAGAAACCGTTCTCGACAGCAGGTCCGAAACCGAACTGGATGCCAGGATACAACTCCTTGAGTGCCTCTGCCAAAAGGTGTGCAGAAGTGTGCCAGAAGGTGTGCTTACCCTGCTCGTCGTCCCACTTGTAGAGCGCGATGGTAGCGTCCTCATTGATAGGACGGTTCAGCTCTACTGTCTCACCGTTTACTCCACAGCAGAGAACGCTGCGTGCGAGAGCCGGAGAGATGCTCTCTGCAATCTGATAGCCAGTCACGCCCTGTTCATACGAACGAACAGATCCGTCTGGAAAAGTAATGTTGATCATATCTACAATATATGTTTGAATTTGAAATTGCGTGCAAAGATACTTATTTTTTTAGACAAAAGAACAAAAGAAACAAAAAATCTTCATTTTCCTGTCTTTTGTTTGATGATGCTGTAGGCCTGATAGATGCCCAACTCACCCGCCTTGCTGAGGTCGACGATGCCCTCCGCCTCCCGCTTGACATGGATGAGTGCGATTCCGCGGTTGAAGTAAGCCTCCGCCAGGCGCCCTTCTATGGAAATGGCCTTGGTATAGTCCTCGATGGCGCGCAGATAGTCCTGCCGCTGGACATAGAGGTTACCTCTATTATAATATAAATAGGTATTGTTGGACGACTTCTGGATGGCTGCCGACAGATCGCCCAGGACGTTGGCAGACTGAAGGTCGATGTTCGTTCCCTGGGAGGCATTGAACTCGTTGATCTTCGCCTGACAGACGGCACGCTGCCAGAGGGCCAGTGTCAATGTGGAGTCGATCTGCAGACAGATGCTCAGGTCGTCGATGGCATTGTCGAAGTTCTGGATGGTGCTGTAGGCGATGGCACGCATCAGGAGCAGGGGCTTGACGTCCTGTGTGTTCTTGCTGGCATCGATGGCCGTACTGAGGGAGTCGATATAGACGAATGTCTGTTTCATGCGGTCCTCATCGAGCTTGGTCTGGTCACAGGACACATAGACCCGACGGGAACGGGATTTGGCGTTATAGGCCTCGACGGTCTCTTCGTATGGCATCTCCGTCTTCACCTCATCCTCCGGACGGGTGAAGGTCAGGCCATACATCGGCAGGAAGTCCATCTCAGCCTTGCGGTTCTGCACACGGCCGCGATAGGCACTCTTGTACTCATGCTCCACATCCTCCTCATCGGCAATGACCAGCTGGTTGTATTTCTCCAGATCCTCGTCGCTACGCCGGCGCATCTGCTTCTGTGAGAGTCGCGGCTGCTTGCCGTAGCGTTTGTCCATCTGGGCTTTCAGGATACGGAACTCGTCCAGTTCTGCCTGCTTGGTGTTGCCCAAACGACGGTAACAGGAGGCACGGTGCTCCAAGCCGAACCAGAAGTTGGGGAAGTCTTCAATGACCTTTGAATAGTCGCGGATGGCAGCCCGCAGATTACCCGTCTGTTCCAGCAGCAAGGCACGGTTGAAGAGGGCCATGAGGTTGTTGGGTTCCAGCTTCAGCACAAAGTCGAAGTCTTCTATACCTCGGTTGTCGTCACCCACCTGGGCACGCAGCAGACCACGGTTATAGTGGCCGAGGAAGTTGTTGGGATCTATGTCGAGTGCCGTGTCATAGTCGGCCATCGCCCCACGGAGGTTGTTCTGGTTGTAACGGGCCATTGCACGGTTGATATAGTTCCCCACATGACGCGGGAGCAGACGGATAGCCTGCGAGAGGAACTCCTCACCCTCCTTCCAGTTCTTCTGGCTGAGACTGATAATAGCCCTTTCAGACCAAATACCACCATCATAGGGGTCGATCTCCAGACTCTTGTCGAGCGACTTGATGGCGTTGGTGGTATCTTTCTGCAGCACATAGACCTCACCCTGTACGGCATAGGCCCTGGCATAGCGCGACCAGCGGGTGATCATCGTATCGATCTGCCCCATCGCCTGGTCGTAATCCTTGTTCTGAATGAGACAGAGCACACGGTTATACCAATAGATCTGATTCTCAGGGTCGTAGCGCAGGGCACGGTTATAGTCGCTGACAGCCTCTGCGAACTTCTTCAGATTAATGCGGCAGAGGGCTCTGACCTCATAGGCACTGGTCACATAGGGATTGCGCTCGATGGCCTCAGAACAGTCGGACTCTGCCCCCCGATAGTCGTCCAGATAAAACTTCGCCACCCCACGGAAGAACCAGGGTTCATAGAGCCAGGGTTTCTGACTGATGGCCTGATTGAAGTATTGGATGGATAGCACATAGTCCTCATAGTAGAGGGCTGAGCGTCCGATCATCACCAGACGATCGGTGTTGAACTGGGCAAAGCCAGCCAGCGGCAGGAGGGAGAGAAATAAAAAAATGCGTCGCATTTTTTATTTCCTCACGGGTTTCGTCTTATAAGCACAGCGGTAACGCCCTTGAATCAAGGCACGTAACTTGCTCTTGATAAGTTGCTTACGGAGTGGAGAGACGTGGTCGACGAACATCTTCCCATCCAGATGGTCGAACTCATGCTGCATCACGCGGGCGAGGTAGCCGTCTATCCATTCGTCATGATGCTTGAAGTCCTCATCGTCCCATTCCACATGGATACGTGTGGGACGCGTCACCTTCTCATGGATGGCAGGAAGCGACAGACAGCCTTCCTCAGAGGTGTCAGTCTCCGTCTCGTCGTATTCAATGATATGGGGATTGATGTACACCTGCCGGAAGCCTTTGTATTCAGGCAGGTCTTCAGAAATCACGTCAAGGTCGATGACAGACAGCCGGATGGGCTTGCCGATCTGTGGAGCAGCAAGTCCGATGCCATCAGACTCTGCCAGTGTCTCCCACATGTCGGCAATCAGTTCTTTCAACTGCGGATAGTCGGGAGTAATGTCTTCAGCCTCCTTGCGCAACACAGGCTGACCATATATATAAATAGGTAGGATCACTTGAATTGATAATTGACAATTGATAATTATTTGCGACTGCGGAGATAGTCCTCCAGGATGATGGTAGCAGATATCTCGTCTACAAGGGCCTTGTCCTGACGGGCTTTCTTCTTGAGGCCTCCGTCGAGCATGGCCTGATGCGCCAGCACAGAGGTGAAGCGCTCGTCGTAGTACTCAATGGGCACTTCCGGCACAGCCTTGCGCCATCGGGCCACGAACTGCTGCACGCGCTGCAGGTTATCACTCGGCTGTCCGTTGGGCTGACGGGGCTCTCCAATGATGATTCGCTCCAGTGGCTCACGTGCCCTGTAGGCCTGCAGCCAATCAAAAAGCTCTGATGTTGAAACAGTCGCCAACCCTCCTGCTATGAGCTGAAGAGGGTCGGTGACTGCTAAACCGGTACGTTTCTTACCGTAATCGATGGACAATATCCTCACTGCAACGCTGCTTATCGTGCGTTATAGAGGAGCCAAGCATCGGGATAGGTGTTGCGGAGCTGGTCACGGCTGCTGACAGCGGCAGACTTCTCAGCGAAGGAAGAGGCGACGACACGGAACATGTTCTTCTCGTCGTTCTTCACAACCTGTGCATCATAGCCGGCATCCTTCAGACGCTGGTAGAGACTCTCGGCATTTGAGAGCAGGCCAAACGAACCGACTACCACGCTGAAAGCATTCAGGCCATTGCCATGAATCAGCTGTACGTTCTCCTGACGGACAGAAATGTTGTCGAGGTTGTCGATGACACGAGCCTGGTCAACGGGCTTAGCCTCCACAGGAGCAACCACTGCCTCCTGAACTGCGGGAGCCTGCTGGGCGGTCTGGGTGTCATACTGCTTTGCCTTGTCGTAAGCCTTCTTGTAGGCACTCTCACTAGATTTACAGCTTGTAAAAGCCATTGCTGCACATAAACCGATGCAGATAAGTGTGTACTTCTTCATTGTGTTATTTGTTTGTTTATAATTAATTATGATCTAATTTTGCTGCGAAATTACAAAATATCACGCAAATCTGAGTAAAAATGGCACATAAAGTTTGTTAAAACGGGGAAAACATAACTTTTTTGCTAAAAAATTACAACTTTTTTGGCCTACAACGGAAAAAATTTGTATATTTGCACAGACAAACAATCGATTCACTAATTTAACAACAAAGCGTATGAAAAGTTTAGGTTATCTTAGCGCATTCCTCGGCGGAGCCATCGCCGGCGCTGCTCTGGGCATTCTCATGGCCCCGGAGAAAGGACAGGACACTCGTATTAAGATCACTGATGCTGTGGAGTCTTTCCTGAAGAAGCACAACATCAAACTGAGCCGCAAGGAAGTGGTCGACCTCGTAGACGACATCCAGGACGTGACAGAGGAAGAATAGTATGCTTTCAAGCGACAAGAACGTCGAGACGATTGCCCAGCTGATAGAGGTGCTGAAACACTATCTTGGGCTTCAGACTGAATACGTCAAGCTTGATGTGATAGACAAGGTGGTGCGTCTTCTGACGGCCACCGCTTTGACTATCCTCTTCTTCATGTTCGTTATCGCCATACTGATGTATTTCTCCTTTGCCCTCGCCTGTTGGCTGGCCACATGGATTGGTATGGCAAAGGCTTTCCTCATCGTCTCGGGCATACACCTGATCCTATTCTTCCTGTTTATCATCTTCCGCAAGGACTGGATTGAGAAGCCCTTGGTGAAGTTCCTCGCCAGCCTCTTTATGAACTCCTAATTATTAATTATCCATTATCCATTTTCCATTATCCCACCCTCATGCTTCCAGTAAAAAAGCCGACACGCCATTATCACACGCTTGAAGAGATCCGCCTCCGTAAGGAAGAACTTGCCTCTGAGATACAGCAAGACAACACGAAGTTCAGTGCTTTGTGGAATCAGACCTTCATCAAGCGCGAAGGAAGTACTAAGGGTGAATATATCTCCGGCCTTATTGCCAACAGCATCACAGCCATCGATGCTTTCCTGCTCATCAGAAAGCTGATGAAAAACTATGGCAGCCTCTTTGGGGGGACCTCCAAGAATTCCAAGAAAAGACGTTAACACGCTTAGACATTCAGGCGTAAAGACGAAAAAAAGGACCACCGCTGTGGTCCCAAACCTTTGTTAACCTTAAATCTAATACTATGAAAAACACATTGCAAAGATACGACTTTTATTCTACCCTCCAAACATTTATACCGAAAAAGTGCTCAAATTAAAGACTTATTAACTATTAAGAGCAGTATTAAACACTTTTTTACTATCAAAGCGTCACTATTTGCCCGTCGTAGGCCAGATCGATTCCCTCAGGAAGTATCTTGTTGACCTGTTCATGCAGACCGATATCGTGACACATGTGGATGAGTAAAGTCCTGGGGGCTCCTACCCTTTTGGCGAAGGCGACGGCATCATCCACCAGCTGATGGGAATGGTGGGGCTTGGTGAAGCGGAGGGCGTTCACCACCAGCAACTGGGTGCCCTCCAGATACGGCAGCTCAGAATCATCGATCGACTTCATGTCCGTGATATACGCCAGTGGACCTATGCGATAGCCGAGGATGGGCAGCTTGCCGTGCATCACCTCAATGGGCATGATGTCGAGGTCGCCGATGTGCAGGGGGTGATGCGGCAGGATCTCATGCAGTCCGATGGCAGGCACGCCAGGATAGCGATTCTCAGCAAAGCAGTAAGGCAGCATCTCCAGCATGCCTTCCTTCGCCTTGGGATCGGCGTAGACGTTGATCTCACCAAACTGACAGTAAGGACGGATATCGTCCATACCTCCCATGTGGTCGTAGTGGGAATGGGTGATCAGGATGCCGTCGATCTTGCGGAAGGGCTGCGTCAGTATCTGCTGACGGAAATCAGGCCCACAGTCGATGAGCAGACGGGTGGTATCCGTCTCCACCAAGGCAGAACAGCGCAGACGCTTATCACGCGGGTCCTTGCTCTGGCAGACCTCACACTGGCAACCGATGACCGGTACGCCACATGATGTTCCCGTTCCTAAGAATGTCAGTCTCATATAATATTTACCTCAGGGTGGATATCGATGTCGAATTTGGCCTTGACGTCCTTGCGGATGGCATCACAGAGGGCGACGATCTCAGCCCCAGTGGCACCACCACGGTTCACAAGCACCAGCGCCTGCTTGTCGTGCACACCGGCACGTCCCAGGCTCTTCCCCTTCCAGCCACACTGCTCAATCATCCAGCCTGCCGGAATCTTCTCATGGCTGCCGTCTACCTCGTAATGAGGCATCGTAGGATACTGAGCTGCCAGCTTCTCGTATTTCTGTCGGGTAACGATGGGATTCATAAAGAAACTACCGGCATTGCCCTCAATCTTGGGATCGGGCAGCTTGGCATTGCGGATATCGATGATCACATCACGCAGTTGCTGGGCGGTAGGCTCTGTAATACCCTTCTTTTCCAGTTCCTGACGGATGTTGCCATAGTCCAGATGCGGCTGGAAAGACGTAGAGAGCTGATAGGTAACGTGGGTGATCAGATAACGGTTCTTCCACTCCTGTTTGAACTTGCTCTGCCGATAGCCATAGCCGCAGTCCTTGCCTGAGATGGTCACCACCTGACCCGTTGCTATCTCCACAGCCTCCACACTATCGATCAGATCCTTGGCCTCCACACCGTATGCCCCAATGTTCTGCACGGCCGAAGCCCCCACGTCGCCAGGAATCAGCGAGAGGTTCTCCATGCCGTACCAGCCCTGCTTGACACAATAAGCCACCACGTCATCCCACACCTCTCCGCTGCCAAATTTTACACACGGGGACAGGAACGCTGTGTAATTCTGAGCTAAATTACACAGCGTTCCTGTCCCCGTGTGTAAAATGCCTGAACGCACTACGATGCCATCAAAGTCCTTCGTCAGCAGGAGGTTGCTGCCTCCACCTATTATAATATAAGGTGTAGCCGATTCACGCAGGATCTTAGCCACCTCAACGGCTTCATCATCGTCCTCAAACTCGATGAACCGTCTGCACTTGGCATCAATGCCAAATGTATTATGCTCCTTCAGACTATAATCCTTGAAATCCTTCACTTCTATGTGGTCATTTTCATCAGCAGCCATTTGCCGCCTACCTTCTTGAAACGCAGTTCCACTTCCAGTCCGTTCGACACGCCCCGCATCAGGAAAATCTTCTTGTTGCCCTCGGTCTCGGGCTTGCCGTAGACGATGTTATAGAGCACCTTGCCAGGCAGCTGCGGCGCAAAGGCCTCCCACGTGTCTGGTGTGATGACCCCCTCCATCACGTTGAAATCATCGTCGGGGTCCGGGCCCACGAACTGCACCGTCTCATTGATGCTCTCTACCTGGAAGACGCTGTCTGTGGTGAAGCGCTTGTAGAACGAGAGGAACGAGGCATTGGCATCCTCCTCCATCGGTATCGTCCGCACCTCATACATCATCCAGGCACCGCGCACACGGCGGAAATAATAGTTCTTCACCTGGTTCTTCCTCAGCATGATCTTCTCCACGATGGCCTCATTCACAGCCGTGTCCTTCATGTGCGACATCTGGTCTTCGTCGTCAAAGAGCAGCGTGTAATAGCCCTGACGCATAAACAGGTGATCCATCTTCCACTGCGACTTCTCCGTCATCAGTGTCTTGCCGTCGGCCTCCGTCACACGCAGGGGGAAGACGATGCGTTCGAACTGCAGCCGCTTGTTGGCTGTGAAGTTGAAGACGAAGTCGTCAAAGATCGCATCAGCGGCCCTTGGCATGGGGGTCTCTGTGATCAGTTGTTCTAGCGTGTCCTCAATCACCACCTGCGACGAGTCTGCCACAGTGTCTGCCGGAACATCCATTTCCACGCCTGCCTTCTTCCCAGTGCAAGAGAATGTCAGCAGCAGGCACATCAGCATAGGCCAAAGATACTTTCTCATCTCCTTTAGTACTTTTTCACCTGTTCTCTCAATTTTTTCGGCAAAATTACACATAATTTTAGACATAAGAACATAAGAACAGATATTTTTTTTGTTTCTTTTGTACTTTTGTCTAAAAAAATAAGTACCTTTGCACGCAAATTTGATAAAATCGTAATTATGAGTATCATTGACAAGATAGACGCCCTGCTCAAAGAGGTGCAGGAACTGAGTGCGAAAAACGCTGATGAGGTCGAACAGCTGCGACTGAAATACCTCAGCAAGAAAGGTGAGATCACGCTGTTGATGAATGACTTCCGCGAGGTGCCTGCCGACCAGAAGAAAGCCGTCGGCATGAAGATCAACGAACTGAAGACGCTGGCCACCGAGCGCATCAACCAGCTGCGCGAGGAGTGTCAGTCTCAGGACTCTGCTGATGAGAGCATTGACCTGACGCGCACGCCCTACCCCATCAAGCTTGGCACCCGTCATCCCCTGACCATCGTCACCAACGAGATTATCGACATCTTCTCCCGCATGGGCTTTGTCCTTGCTGACGGACCAGAAGTGGAAGACGACCTCCATGTCTTTACCAAGATGAACTTCGCAGCCGACCATCCCGCCCGCGATATGCAGGACACCTTCTTCGTCTCCCAGCATCCCAATGATGTGACCAAGAACATCCTGCTGCGCTCGCACACCTCCAGTGTCCAGGCCCGCATCATGGAGCAGATGCACACTGAGGACGGCAAGCTCACAAGTTCCATCCGCGTCATCTGCCCAGGCCGTGTCTATCGCAATGAGGCTATCACAGCCCGTGCCCACTGCTTCTTCCATCAGGTGGAGGGCCTGTATATCGACAAGAACGTCTCCTTCACCGACCTCAAGCAGGTGCTGCTGTCGTTTGCCCGTGAGATGTTCGGCCCCGACACCAAGATCCGCTTGCGTCCCTCCTACTTCCCCTTCACGGAGCCCAGTGCCGAGATGGACATCTCCTGCTTCATCTGTGGTGGTGAGGGCTGCGGCTTCTGCAAGCACACCGGCTGGGTGGAGATCCTCGGCTGTGGTATGGTAGATCCCAACGTGCTGGAGCTCTGCGGCATCGACTCCAAGGAATACAGCGGCTATGCCTTCGGCATGGGTGTGGAGCGCATCACCAACCTGAAGTACCGCGTCTCAGACCTCCGCATGTTCTCTGAGAACGATATCCGCTTCCTTGAGGAATTTGAGTCCGCCGGATAACGAATAAGTGACTTTTCACATATAAGAAATTAAGAGCATGGGAACTGAATCTCATGCTCTTTTTTAGTTGATTCAATGTTACAAATTTTCCTGCAATTCTGCAAGAAATGCGTTCTCTTTTTTCGTTCTATGAATAATTCCGGTTAGAAACAACTTTACGCACACTTCTCGCCGACTCACTCTTCCATGAGTTTGCGGTAACGGGCACGCTTGGGTTCATCAAGGCCGAGGCGCTGGGCTTTGTTGGCCTCGTATTCGGAGTAATTGCCTTCGAAGTAGAAGACACTCCCCGCCCCTTCGAAAGCAAGGATGTGGGTGCAGATACGGTCGAGGAACCAGCGGTCGTGGCTGATGACGACGGCACATCCGGCAAAGGCCTCAAGACCTTCCTCGAGAGCGCGGAGGGTGTTGACGTCGATGTCGTTGGTAGGCTCGTCGAGCAGCAGTACGTTACCCTCCTGTTTGAGGGCGATGGCGAGGTGCAGACGGTTGCGCTCACCACCAGAGAGCACGCCGCACTTCTTCTCCTGATCGGCGCCGCTGAAGTTGAAGCGACTCAGATAGGCACGTACATTCACATCACGGCCGCCCATGCGGATGGTCTCGTTGCCACCGCTTACCACCTGATAGACGCTCTTCTCGGGATCGATATCCTTGTGCTGTTGGTCGACATAGGAGAGCTTGACGGTCTCGCCGACGTCAAAGGTGCCGGCATCAGCCTGTTCGAGTCCCATGATGAGCCGGAAGAGCGTAGTCTTGCCCGCGCCATTGGGGCCGATGACACCCACAATGCCGTTGGGCGGCAGGTTGAAGCTGAGGTCGCTGAAGAGTGGTTTCTCTGGATAGGATTTGGCGACGTGGTCAGCGATGATGACCTTGTTGCCCAGACGCGGACCATTGGGGATGTAGATCTCAAGCTTCTCCTCCTTCTGTTTCTGTTCCTCGTTGAGCATCTTGTCGTAGGAGTTCAGACGAGCCTTACCCTTGGCATGACGGGCCTTCGGAGCCATGCGCACCCACTCCAGCTCGCGCTCCAAGGTCTTACGGCGCTTAGACGCCTGTTTTTCCTCCTGAGCCAGACGTTGCGACTTTTGTTCGAGCCATGAGGAGTAGTTGCCCTTCCAGGGAATGCCCTCGCCGCGGTCGAGCTCAAGAATCCATTCTGCCACGTCGTCGAGGAAGTATCGGTCGTGGGTGACGGCAATGACGGTACCTTCATATTGCTGCAGATGCTGTTCGAGCCAGTCGATGGATTCGGCATCGAGGTGGTTGGTAGGCTCGTCAAGCAGAAGCACGTCTGGTTTCTGCAACAGCAGCCGGCAGAGGGCCACACGACGACGCTCGCCTCCAGATAGGTTCTTCACGCTCCAGTCGCCTGGCGGACAGTTCAAGGCAGCCATCGCGCGGTCGAGCTTCGAGTCCATGTTCCAGGCATCAGTAGCATCAATGATGTCCTGCAACTCAGCCTGTCGCTGCATGAGCTTGTCCATCTTGTCGGCATCCTCGTAGTACTCAGGCAGGCCGAATTTCACATTGATGTCATCATATTCTGCCAAAGCGTCATACACATGCTGCACGCCTTCCATCACATTCTCCTTGACGGTCTTCTCCTCGTTGAGCGGAGGATCCTGCGGCAGATAGCCTACCGTATAGCCAGGCGCCCATACGACATTGCCCTGATACTGCTGGTCGATGCCGGCGATGATCTTCATGAGCGTCGACTTACCGGCACCATTCAGACCGATGATGCCGATCTTCGCCCCATAGAAGAACGAGAGATAGATGTTCTTGAGCACTTGTTTCTGGTTCTGCTGGATGGTCTTGCTCACACCCACCATCGAGAAAATCACTTTCTTGTCGTCTACTGTAGCCATATTGATATATAATAATGTGTAAATTCTGAAAAAGAAAGCACCGCCCCTGTAAGCCGGGTTCTGTACCGCTTGCGCGGCGTCTGTCATTTATCTAATCCATGAGTCACCCCATGGCTTAAGCGTTCTACCCTCCGCCGCATGAGCCCCGGCCCTGTTGCATGACTGCTCAGACCTTCGTCAACTCGGGCGGGCAACCCTCTCTCGGGACGGTATACATGAACTTGCAGCCCCCAGCGGACACAGCCCAATGATCACCCATTGGCTGGTGGTCTCTTACACCACCTTCTCACCCTTACCTCCTCACGATGAAGAGGCGGTCATTCTCTTCTGCCCTCACCTACTGTCACCAATAGCTTCCACTTTCAGAAGTGGGGCGCCCTGTGCTGCCCGGACTTTCCTCTCGTGCCGAAATGGCACCAGCGACAGACCGTGGCGGTGCTTTCGAGTGCAAAGATACGAAAATTAATTGAATTATGAAAGTGTCAGAATCGGATAATTTCAAATATGCAATCAAAAATATGACATTTTCTTAAATTTGTCAGTAATTTAAGATTTCAACTGTTAACCGCAAAGAGCCGTTAAGCCTGAAAGGCGAATTGTTAAATTGGGACAAATATTCACGACATTTTGTCACAATACGGAAAAATGCACCTATATTTGCACCCGAAAACGATGAACGTGATCATTAAACATCAAAAGTCAAACATTAAACATTATAATAAAAATGACAGAGAATATGAAAAAAATCATCAATGTGGCAACGCCGGCAGTATGCGCCGTTGCCTTGGTACTCTCCGTAGCAGCCTTCACAAAGACCAATGCAGCCAATCCCTCTTCTCCCAACCCCGTCGTCTCGTCGGCTCCAGCCGTACAGCCCGTAGACCTGACCTACGCAGCCGAGAAGGCGCTGCCGTCGGTGGTGTATATCAAGAACACGCAGAACTCAAAAGTGCAGACCGTCGAGTATAGCGATCCCTTCGAGGACTTCTTCTCCGATCCCTTCGGCGGCTTCTTCGGTCGCGGACAGGGCGGTAACAATGGTCGCCGCCAGCGTCAGATACAGACTCCGAAGCGCGTGGGTGCCGGATCAGGTGTCATCATCTCGGCCGACGGCTATATCGTGACCAACAACCACGTGGTGGACGGCGCTGACGAACTGATGGTAACGCTGAACGACAACAAGGAATACTCCGCCCGCATCATCGGGGCCGACGCTACGACAGACCTTGCCCTGATCAAGATCGACGGCAAGAATCTGCCAGCCATCCAGATTGCCAATTCCGACGACGTGAAAATCGGCGAATGGGTGCTGGCCGTTGGTAACCCATTAGGTCTTAACAACACCGTGACAGCAGGTATCGTATCGGCCAAGGCCCGTTCGATGGGACAGGGTGTCTCGTCGATGATCCAGACCGATGCCGCCATCAACCAAGGAAACTCAGGTGGTGCGCTGGTGAACACTAACGGCGCCCTGATCGGCATCAACGCCATGATCTACTCGCAGACAGGTTCGAACATCGGCTACGGCTTCGCCATCCCCACCACGATCATGAACAAGGTGGTCGACGATATCAAGCAGTATGGTAACGTGCAGCGCGCCATGATCGGCATCAAGGGTTCGGACGTGAACGTCTATGTGGACTCTGAGAAGGAGAAGGGCAACGAGGTGGATCTCGGCACGATGGAAGGTATCTATATCGCAGAAGTGGTGGAAGACGGTGCTGCCGCAGACGCTGGTCTGAAGAAGGACGACGTGATCACCCACATCGACGGCCAGAAGGTGACAAAGTTCGGCGAGCTGCAGAACATCATCGCCCAGAAGCGCCCAGGTGACAAGATTACCGTGAACTACCTGCGCAACAAGTCGAAGAAGACTGCCACACTGACCCTGAAGAACGAACAGGGTAATACGAAAGTGGTGAAGAATGCCGACCTCGACGTGCTGGGCGGTAACTTCCGTGCCATCACCGACGCCCAAAAGGAGCAGCTGAACATCGGCTACGGACTGGAAGTGATCAAGGTGAGCGGCGGTAAACTGAAGGATGCCGGCGTGCCCAAGGGATTCATCATCCAGCGTGTGAACGACAAGAGCATCAAGAGCATCGACGATATGCAGAACGCCGTGAAGGAAGCCTCCACAAGCAAGGAGCCAGTGCTCTACGTGCAGGGTATCTATCCGACAGGCAAGAAGGGCTATTTCGCCGTACCGCTTGAGAACGACTAATCCCCCTATTCCAAACAAAAATGGCAAAAAAAGAAAATTTTTGCCATTTTTTTTGGTTATATCAGGAAAATGCCATACCTTTGCATTTCAGCAACAAGAATCCAACCAATGAGACAACTGAAAATCATAAAATCGATTACTAACCGCGAGAGTGCCTCGCTGGAGAAGTATTTGCAGGAAATCGGCAAAGAGGAGATGATCTCTGCCGAGGAGGAAGCAGAGCTTGCCCAACAAATACGTAAAGGGGACCAGAAGGCCCTCGAACGACTGACAAGGGCAAATCTGCGGTTTGTTGTCTCAGTAGCGAAACAGTATCAGAATCAGGGAATGAGCCTGCCAGACCTCATCAATGAGGGAAATCTGGGACTGCTGAAGGCTGCGGAACGGTTCGACGAGACCCGCGGTTTCAAGTTCATCTCCTACGCCGTGTGGTGGATTCGCCAGAGTATCCTGCAGGCCATCTCGGAGCAAAGCCGTATCGTCAGGCTGCCGTTGAACCAGGTGGGGTCGTACAATAAGATCAACCGTGAGATCAGTAAGTTTGAACAGTTGAACGAGCGCCGCCCATCGTTGGAAGAAATTGCCGAGCACGTCGACCTTCCGGCAGAGAAGATTGACGAGGCGATGAGTGCCAGCGGTCACCACGTAAGCGTCGATGCACCGTTTGCCGAAGGCGAAGACAACAGTTTGCTCGACGTAATGGTGAACGAAGACATCCCATCGACGGACAAGGATCTTGTGATGGAGTCCTTGAAATCGGAGATCCGGCATGCGCTGACCATACTCACCGAAAGGGAACGAAAGGTCATCGAAGACTCATACGGTATCAACGGCCAAGAACTTACACTCGAAGAGATTGGCGCGAAGTATGGTCTCTCGCGGGAGCGCGTCCGCCAGATCAAGGAGAAGGCCATCAGGAAGCTGCGCAGTTGTACAAAGAACAAGATATTAAAGACATATTTAGGATAATGAAACCCATCAGACACATTACTATCGGTGCAGCATTTACCATGCTGCTCGCATTGTCATATTCTGCCGTACAGGCGAAGAACGCTGTAGAGAAGAAAGCATACATGTTCGGATTCTCCGCCTCGTTCAATGACTCTATCGTCTATTTCACCAATATCCAGGAGGTGGACAGCGTATGGTTCATCCAGAAGAAGGATATGCTGGCAGGACGTAGCAACTATTCTGGCCAGTTGCGTGATTATTTCAACAACAAGCTTAACCAACCCAAACGTACTTGTATCGTAGTTGGCAGCAAAAGCCTCAAAAAAGTGGAGAAGAAGTACGAGAAAATGAAGAAACTGTACACCCAGAATAAGAAAGCCACTTACGACGTACGTTTCATCCCAGAGGAAGACTTCAAGTTCGTGACGGTCAACATGGGAGAAAGCAAAGAGGAAGTCGCCCCGACGAAGCCTGAGAAGAAAGAGAAGCCCAAGAAAGATGGCAAACGTCCGCCACGCGACGGTAAGATGCCACCCCCACCAAATAAATAATCCTCGGTTTACCGAGGATTATTTATTTCAAAGAGTTTCATTCTTTCTTCAAGCATCGCATACTGGTGATCCTCGATAAACGAGGTACAGACGCGCAGGCCCTCCTGCTCCGAACCACAAGTGATCAGACAGATGGCTGATACGCCATAGTACATCAGCTCGTGAGCCAACTCACCAGACGTCATGCCAGGATAACCGATGGTGAAATAGAAGCCGTCGGCAATCGGTTCGTCGAGGTCCTTGTCATACACCACATAGAAATTATGACGGCAGAATATCTCCTTCAGTTTCTTAGCCCGTTCACCATAGACTGAAATCTCCTTCCGGAAGTCATACTTGCCCTCGTAGGCAGCAGTCAGCATCGCAGCCATCGCATACTGGGCGCTATGACTCGTACCGGAACTAAGGGCATAGAGCATACGGGTGGAGAAGACCGGACCGAAGGGCAGTCCCTCGTAACGGTTGGCGAGATCGTCGAAATGACGATGGAACAAGGCATCGGATATACAAGTCACACCGATTCGCTCACCGGCATAGCTGAATGCCTTCGAGCCGCTGATAAGCAACATATAGTTGTCTGTATAGCGGGCGACGGTAGCCTGATAGGGTGGCTGGAACGGTGTGGAGAGATCCTTGCGGAAGTCCATGGCGAAGTATGCCAGATCTTCCATCACGATGGCATCGTATTTGGTAGCCAGCGTACCGATCACCTGCAACTCCTCCTCCCGCAGACAGATCCACGAGGGGTTGTTTGGGTTGGAGTAGACGATGGCACAGATGTTCCCCTTCGAAAGATAGCTCTCCAGTTTCGCACCGAGTTTGTCGCCACGATAGTCATAGACATCGAAAGTCTCATACTTCACACCCATCACCTGTAACTGCATCTTCTGCACAGGGAAACCTGGATCGATGAAGAGGACTGTATCCTTCTTTTTGTCGCATTGCGAACAAGTCAGGAACGAAGCAAACGTGCCTTGCATCGAACCAGACACGGGCACACACCCCTCGGGTTTGATGTCGATGCCGATGAAGGCCTTGACAAACTGCGAGGCTGCTTGCTTCAACACAGGCGCACCCTGAATGTCGGGGTACGAATGGGCGATACCGTCTTCAAGGGCTTTGATCTGGGCGTCAACGCCTACCTGAGCAGCAGGAAGTCCTGGGATGCCCATCTCCATTTTGATGAACTCTACCCCACTCGCCATCTCTGACTTGGCGGCCACCTGCTTCACCTCACGGATCGTTGCCTTGGCAAAGTCCTTGATACCAAGCTCCGCCACCAGGCCGTCGACTATTTCTTTCTTGATTGGAGTTTCCATTGTTATATCACTTTTGAGCAGCTTTACCTATAGCTAAAGCCTTAATGTTTGCCTCGACGACGGCCTCACCCTTACGACCGAAGACACGACGGATGGCATCTTCGAGTTTGTCGTACTCGATGCCAAGGGCCTTCTGGGCAGCACCCAGCAGGATGACGTTCGCACTACGGGGCACGGCATTGTCTTTGGCAGCCTGCTCGATGTCGAGCACAATCACGTTCTTGATCTCGTTGAGATCCTGCTTGATCTTCTCGATATCCGGATAGTTGGGAATGTTGACGAACGGTGTGCTCGACGTGATGATCCAACCGTCCTTAGAGAGGAACGGCAAATAGCGCAGCGCCTCCATGGGTTCCATGGAGATGATAACGTCGGCACCGCCGAGGGGAATCAGATCGCTCGCAATGGGACTACTGGAAATGCGCAGGTTAGACTGTACATCACCACCACGCTGACTCATGCCGTGTACCTCGGCCTGCTTGATATAGAGGTTCTCCTTCATGGCGGCCTCGCCAATGATGGTGGCGATAGAGAGAATTCCCTGGCCGCCTACACCACAAAGTATTATATCTGTTTTCATTTCTGTACCTCCTTTGCTTTCTTCTGTTTCAAATGACGTTGCAAGGTCTGCATACACTCACGACGGGGGATGATGACACTCACACCATGATAGTTAATTTCATCGCGGATGGCCTGTGTGATCTCAGGCATATTCTTAGGAATGGGATTCACCACCTTCAGATGATCCTCAGAGAGACCGAGCCCCTTACAGATAGCCTCGAACTTATTCGTGCCGGCAGAGTCCTGACCACCAGTCATTGCCGTCGTCAGGTTGTCGGAGATAATCACGGTAATGTCTGCATTCTCATTGATGGCATCGAGCAGACCCGTCATACCCGAATGGGTGAAGGTAGAGTCGCCGATGATAGCGAGGGCGGGCCATTGCCCTGCGTCGGAAGCCCCCTTGGCCATCGTGATCGAAGCACCCATATCCACACAAGAATGGATAGCCTTATACGGCGGCAGGAAGCCTAACGTGTAGCAGCCGATATCACCGAACACACGGGCATTGGGATAGTCGCGCAGCACTTCGTTGATGGCGGTATAGACATCGCGGTGACCGCATCCTTGGCAGAGTGCTGGCGGGCGAGGCGTCACATCCTCACAAGGAGCATAGCTCTCACCGTTCTCAATACACAAAGCCTTCTTCAGGAAGTCGGGATTGAGCTCACCCGTACGAGGCAGTTCACCCGTCAGACGACCCTTGATGATAGCATTGCCCGGCATCACACCACGCACCTGATCCTCTATAAAAGGCTGACCCTCCTCGGCGATGAGCACATACTCACAGTCGTCGGTCATCTGACGGATCAGCTTCTTGGGAATCGGATACTGCGAGATCTTCAACACGGGATAAGGACATCCGTCGGGATAGCACTCCATCAGGTAGTTGAAGGCAATACCGCTGGCGATGATACCGAGTTTATGGTCGGCTCCGTCGATATACTGGTTATACTTGCTGTCTACGGCCATCTGCTCCAACAACGGCTGCTGGGCCGTGACGATATTGTTTCTCTTGCGGGCAAAGGCAGGCAGGAGTACCCAGTTAGAAGCGGGGGCGTCGTAGTTGAGGGCATTCTGCTCACGAGGCGTCTCTTTTATCTCCACAACGGCACGCGAGTGTGCCATACGTGTGGTGACACGCATCAGAATGGGGAGCTTCAGCTGTTCCGACAGGTCGAAGGCCTCCTGCATCATGTCATAGGCCTCCTGCTGCGAGCTGGGCTCCAGGGTGGGAATCATAGCGAACTTGCCATAGAAACGGCTGTCCTGCTCGTCCTGCGAGGAGTGCATCGACGGATCGTCGGCCACTAGCACCACCAAACCACCGTTCGTACCAGTCATGCCCGAGTTCACGAAGGGGTCGGCACAGACGTTCAGTCCCACATGTTTCATACACACCAGCGCCCGCTTGCCCATATACGACATGCCGAGCGCAGCCTCCATAGCCGTCTTCTCGTTGGTTGACCAGCGGCTGTGGATCTTTCTCTCCTTGGCGATGGGAGACTCCTGGATATACTCGGTAATCTCCGTTGAGGGAGTACCGGGATAGGCATACACACCACTCAGGCCTGCATCAATGGCACCCTGGGCTATCGCCTCGTCGCCTAATAAAAGTTTTTTCATTTACGATTTACTATTTATCTACAAATTTACGTTTTAATTGCGCAAAGGTACGACTTTTCAGCCGAATAAACAAAAAAAAGCGGCCTTATTTGCATAAAGCCGCATTTATATTCACTTTAGTTTCACTTTTTACCTTTTTATCTTTTTAGAAAGTATAGCCTACTGTGAACAATACCTGATGACGCTTGAAGCCAACCTTGCTGACACCCACATTCTGGTCAGCCTCGAACTGCTGCATAGGATGGAATTCTCCGTTGACCGAACTATACTGATAGGCGACGTCGAAGTTCCAGCCGTTCAACTTATACCCCATACCACAGGTGATGCGATGGGTATCATTCCAGTTCACATAGTCTGTCGTGGAGGAATAGCTCACACCAGGAGAATCAAGCATCATATCGCGCACGCCGTCCTTTTCATAGGCTGAAGACACATAGTTGTAGCCGAAGCGCAGAGACAGGTCAGTGTCGGGCTTGAACTCAAGACCTGCCTTCAGCAGATGGACGGCCTTCAGGCTTTTCTTCGTATTATCCTTCATCACGGCATCGGGATAGGAGCGCTCACTGTCATAATAATAGTCTGAATCGTCAGTGATAATGCGGTTCACGGACGAGCTGTAGTCAGAATACTCGTAAGTGAGGCCCAAGGCCACATTGGTGCCGATTGTATGTCCGAGACTGGCTCCGAACTTCCAAGGGGTATAGTAGCGGAATTTGTATTTCTCATCAGAATACCAGCTGTCTTCAAGGCCATACTCCGAGTCATTGTTGAAGTCGGTACTGTTCTCAGCGGTCAGCTCATACCACGTCGGTGAATTGACATACAGACCGATGCGGAAGGGAGAGGCTTCGATGGGGCGGAAGATGATGCCGGCCTTCACGTCGATACCCACACCCTCAATCGTACGGGAATCCATATAGTCGACATAATCCTCATTGCCATCATAACCAGTATTATTATTAAGGACATTCACCAGACGCTCGGTATAGATGGAGAAGCCTTTATACTTCACGTCACGGATACCCACGGTGACACCCCAGTAGAAACGGTCACTCTGGTTGCCGCTCACGTTGAAGTCGTAGTCAGCTATCCAACCGCGATGTGAACGGTCGAACATATAGTAGTCGGCAGCATTCTGATTCACCAAGTAGCCCTCTTCGTCCTCATCCAGATTGAGCGCATTCATATTCATATAGTCAAACTGACTATAGGTCTGGGCTCTGAAAGGGCTGGTTTCGTTCTCATAACCCATCACTTGGCCATCTTTATTGAAATCCCAGAAGTATCCTCCATACCTGACATCCCCCAAGTCTGCCTTATGCCACGACAGCATGTTCTGCGACACATTACGCAGACTGTTGGCTGCAGAGAGGATCTGATTGAAGTTGTGGCTCTTATGGAAGTTAAAGCCCACATTCACGAACGAACGACGGCTGACGCGTGAGGAATAGATAAATCCCAGTTGGTCGAAACTCATCTTCGTACCGTTCTTTCCAGCGAACTCCTTCACATCCTGCTGCGAGACGAGGCCAGCCGATGCGCTGATGGTGGAATGACGGAACAGACCGATACCAGCGGGGTTCGTAGCGATGGTCGAGATATCGGCACCCAGTGCCTCCATCGCACCACCCATACCAACATAACGGGCCGTACCATTCAGGTCATCCATCAGCAGACGACCACTTTCATACGTATCCTGTGCAGCCGCCGGCAGGACTGCTGCCAAGGCCAATGCTGCGATATATATCTTTTTCATCTTCATATTATAAATCCTGCCAATATAATCATATAAAAAAAACTGTCAACTATATACAGAAGATCACCTTCTTCCTCCAATTCGGCCGCCACCGCCGCCTCCACCACGGGAGCCACCGCCGAAGCCGCCGCCACCGCCGCTACTGCGCGAACTACTGCTGCTGAAGCTGCCTCCGTTACTGCGAGAACTACTGTAGCTGCCAGTGTTACCACTGAAAGTGCCACGATTATAATTGGAGCTATCATAGTTGCGCGAAGCGCTACTGCGGTTCACCCTGCCGTTGCGGCTGTTACCATTGACGGTTCTGTTGCGCAACTCACTACTCATGCGGCTGCTGTTAGCGTAATGCGACGAAGAGCCCGATCGGCGATAGCCCGTATGTGTCACACCATCACGACGGATCGTACCCGCACCGATGGTATTTGCATAATGACGTCCGACACTGCCACCAGAATTCCATACGTAATAGCGTGGAGCATACCAGCCCGAATACCAGCCGTAGCCGTAATACCAGGGATCATACCAGGAACCGTACCAGCCATAGTACCAGTCATAGTACCAGGGATCATACCAGCGCCAGCGGCTATAGTACCAAGGGTCGTACCAGCCATAACGGGTATAGTACCAGGGCGAATGCCAAGCCCAGTCATAACGGCCTGCATAATAGCCGGCCCAGAAGGCTTCATTATCTGAGATCCTGTAGTCGTCGAAACGGCTCATCTTCTTCGTCAGCTTGAAGTCCTCGTCAGAAATGGAGTCATTGGGATAGACACCCTTCTCCGCACTGAAACTGATGGTATCGCAAAGCGTCGAGTCGCCGCCTATCACTTCAACACGACTCTTCAAACGACGGTTATACTCATCTATACTACGGTCACTGCCCGAGTAGTACACATCGGTAGGTATACCGTAATTGTCCGTCACCTTCTCAGCACTCTTTTTCTTCGGAACGAAATAGAGGTCATCGTCCTGTGCCGCCATTGTCATCGGCAGCATACCGGCGAACATGGAAATCAGTAACAGTCTTTTCATTTTTACACAATTTTTATGGTTCACGATGCAAAATTACTGTGAATTTGAATGCAAAAGTACGGAAAAACCCTAACTTATGATAGGATTTTCCCTATTTTTTGTATTTTTGCGGTAAAAATTAACAACTTTATGAAGTATTTTGAGGTAGAATTCACCCTATCGCCCTACTCTACCGATGCCAGCGACGTCTTGTCAGCGATGG
Organism: Prevotella sp.; assembly: GCA_017474845.1. Taxonomy (GTDB): domain Bacteria; phylum Bacteroidota; class Bacteroidia; order Bacteroidales; family Bacteroidaceae; genus Prevotella. The sequence continues at coordinate 16,852 of JAFVGS010000008.1, read as the reverse complement.
CCGGAGAGGTGGGATTCGAGTCATTCGAAGAGACGGCCGACGGTCTTCTGGGCTATGTCCAGCAGTCATTTTTTTCTGAATCAGCCTTACAGGAAGTTATCGCCGACTTCCCCTTCGAAGGTGTCAGCATCAAGTACGAGATCCGCGAGGCGGAAGACCGCGACTGGAACGAGGCGTGGGAACAAGAAGGGTTCGAGCCGATACTTCTCCCCGGCCTCATAATCCACGACGGCCGCCACCTGCCGTCAGAGGTATCCTCACTCCACACTCCTCACTCCACACTCCTCGAGATTGAAATCGATACCCACCAAGCCTTCGGCACAGGCACCCACGAGACCACCCGCATGATCTGCTCCGAGCTAATCTCACTCCTCACTCCATACTCCTCACTCCACGAAAGAGTTTTGGATTGTGGTACAGGCACAGGTATCCTCTCCATTTGTGCCCTGAAACTAGGAGCTACGGAGGCGGTCGGCTACGATATCGACGAGTGGTCGGTGGACAATGCCCGCCATAATGCGGTCATCAACCTCGTTGACGATCGCTTCACGTCATTGCTCGGCGACGCTACTATATTAAATAAGGTGGAAGGCACCTTCGATTTGGTGCTGGCGAACATCAACCGCAACATCCTCCTGGCCGACATGCCCGCCTTCAGACAGAAGATGGCACCGGGCGCTAAGCTTATCCTCAGCGGTTTCTACACCGCCGACAGCCCGATGCTCATCGAGAAGGCCGCCACTCTCGGACTCACCCTCCAGCAACAAAAAGAAGACCACGACTGGGCTTGTCTGGTCTTCTCTTTCCCCTCCTAATAGAAGGGTTAGGGGTGGTCTGAACCACCTTATCTGATTCTGTCCATCGATCTCACGAGTTTCTCATCGGCAAGGATGGCATGTCTTGCCATCAGATAGAAGATCAGCGCGATGGCAGGCAACACGGCCGGCCACTTCGGAGCAAAGTCCACCGTTCCCCACGACTTGTCATCTACGGTCTGTGCCACCACGAAGAAACAGATATACCAACCTACGATCAATAGGGCGTTAAGCGCACAGAAGAGCGCCTGTATCTTCCTGTTATGATAGATAAAGATGGTATAAGTGCCAAGGGCGGCCGTTGGCAGAAGGATGGCAAACAGCGGCCACACGTCAAAGTGCCGATGGCCTAAGGGGTCTGTGAACCACAGGTTAAACACCCGTGCCACATCCATTCCTGCCGCATGGTAGGAACCGATCTGCGTACAAAGGCAAATGACTGTCAACACGACCGCCAACACCAGAAAAATGGTCTGTTTACGCTGCCACATAAATGTCAACTATCAACTGTCAACTAAATCAGTTATCCTGATTCTCACGAGAGGGATCACGCCAATACACCTTGTCCTCGATAAACTCCTGCGTAGCCAGCAAAGAGGGTTTCGGGAGCTTCTCATAATAGCGTGAGATCTCTATCTGCTCACGGTTCTCAAACACTTCCTCCAAGGAGTCATTATATGAAGCGAACTCAGCGAGTTTCTTGCTCAGGTCTTCCTTGATTTGCATACTGATCTGATTGGCGCGCTTGGCAATGATAGCCACACTCTCATAAATGTTGCCGGTATCACGACAGAGATCCATAATGTTACGCGATACAGTGTTTACGGGTGCTTTTGATTTCTTGTAATCCATATTTTTATCTCTTAATTCTTAACTCTTAATTAGTCTTTCGTTATCTTCTTGCACTTGACGATATACTTCTCCGCTAAGGCGACATTCTTCGAATCAGGAAACTCGTTGATGAAGCCGTAGCATTCGTCCTCGGCATCCCTATAGCGGTCGAGGCGTTTCTCGTCCGAACTGTTCTCTGCCAGCTGGAACTTGCTCTTCATAATCAGCAGCATAAAGTCCTCACGCAGACTGCAGTAGGGATAGTTCTTTAGCGTGTTCTCAGCTGTGATGACGCAAGCCGTGTAATTGCTCTCGTCGTTCGAGTTGATATTGCCGAAATAACCGCCGAGGTTATAGTACAGCTGTGCCGACAGATACTCCTTCTGAATCAGCTTGTCCGTCAGCTCATACAACCGTTCCTGAGCCTGCGGGCGCAGACGGGAATCAGGAAAGAGGTCCATGAACTGCTGATAGGCCGTGATGGCCCCGTTGGTGGGCGACTGGTCCAGACGCGGTTCAGGCGAACTCTCATAAAGCGACTGCCCGACATAGAAATAGGCCGACTCCACGTAAATGCCACGCGGATAGCTCGTCGTGTACTTCTTGAACGTCTCCGAGGCAGCCTCATAGTCCTGGTTGCAATACTGGGCCATTGCGAGCATATACAGACACTCCTGAGCCTCGTCACTGCCCTTCTTCATCGTTACCACTTCCTGCAACAAGTCCGAAGCGTGCTGATACTTACCGCAGGCAAAGGCCTCTTTTGCATATTCATACTTCGCCTCGTTGTCGCCGAACTTATATACAGCGTTATACTCTGATGCGCAGCTGCACATCAGGAGGGTCGCGACAGATGCTATGATGACTGTTTTCTTCATTTCGGGGTGCAAAGTTACATATAAATAATGTAACCACCAAAAAAATTAAGATATTTAGCGAAATTTATATGTAATTACGTATCTTCTATGGTATACATTTGTTAAATAAAGAATAAAGTGCGGCAAAACGTTGAAAAGTCGTTGGAAAAAGTGTACCTTTGCACCCTATGAGTAAATATCATTTGATTTCTGACTATCAGCCGACGGGGGATCAGCCTGAGGCCATCCGTCAGCTGACGGAGGGTCTCGAGCGTGGCGACAAGGCCCAGGTGCTGCTCGGCGTGACGGGTTCGGGTAAGACCTTCACGATGGCAAACGTAATCGCCAACTGGAACCGCCCCACCCTCATCCTAAGCCACAACAAGACGCTGGCACACCAGTTGTACGCGGAGATGAAGGAGTTCTTTCCCGAGAATGCTGTCGAATATTATGTCAGCTATTATGACTACTACCAGCCGGAGGCTTATCTACCGACGACGGACACCTATATCGAGAAGGATCTGGCCATCAACGACGAAATAGATCGGCTTAGACTGTCTGCTGTATCGAACTTATTATCAGGACGTAACGACGTCATCGTTGTATCATCGGTTTCGTGCATCTACGGAATGGGCAGCCCGGTAGCCCTGCAGGAGAATGTGATCGATCTGCAAGTAGGCCAGAAGCTGAGCCGCAACGCATTGTTGAGGAAATTGGTACAGTCGCTCTATGTGCGCAACGATCTCGATTTGCAGCGCGGCAACTTCCGCGTGAAGGGTGATACAGTAGACATCGCGATGGCGTACTCGGAGGTGGTGCTGCGCGTCACGTTTTGGGACGATGAGATCGACGCCATCGAGGAATTAGATGGCGTGACCTACGACCGCATCGCTAAGTTCCAGGACTACCGCCTCTATCCCGCCAACCTCTTCATGACCTCTGAGGAGCAGACGAATATCGCCATTCACGACATTCAGGATGACCTGGTGAAACAGATTGCCTACTTCGAGGAACTTGGCGACGGCATCAAGGCCCAGAGGATCAAGGAGCGCGTGGAGTATGATATGGAGATGATCAAGGAACTGGGACACTGCTCGGGCATCGAGAACTACAGCCGCTACTTCGACGGGCGGAAGGCTGGCGAACGGCCTTACTGTCTACTCGACTTCTTCCCCGATGACTATCTGCTCTTCATTGACGAGAGTCACGTCTCCGTGCCGCAGATCAACGGCATGTACGGCGGCGACCGTAGCCGCAAACAGAACCTCGTGGAGTATGGCTTCCGTCTGCCTGCCGCTTTCGACAACCGTCCGTTGCGCTTCGAGGAGTTTCAGCAGGAGGTCAATCAGGTGATCTACGTCAGTGCCACACCCGCCGATTTCGAGTTGCAGGAGGCCGAAGGCATCGTAGTGGAGCAAGTGATCCGTCCGACGGGTCTGCTCGATCCTGAGATAGAGGTGCGTCCCAGTGAGAACCAGATCGACGACCTGTTGAACGAGATACAAATACGTAAGGAACGTGGCGAGCGCGTGCTGGTGACGACGTTGACCAAACGAATGGCCGAGGAGATGGCCGACTACCTGCTGAAGCATGGTGTGCAGACAAACTATATCCACAGTGAGGTGAAGACACTCGAACGTGTGCATATCCTCAACGACCTACGTCTGGGTAACTACGACGTGCTCGTGGGCGTCAACCTGCTGAGGGAAGGCCTCGACCTGCCTGAGGTGTCACTCGTGGCCATTCTCGACGCTGACAAGGAAGGCTTCCTCCGCAGCCACCGCAGCCTGACGCAGACCGCAGGCCGTGCCGCACGAAACGTGAACGGCAAGGTAATCATGTATGCCGACACCATCACCGCCTCGATGCAGCTCACCATCGACGAGACGTTGCGTCGTCGGGAGAAGCAGATCCGCTACAACGAGGAACACGGCATCACGCCCAAACAGATCGTCAAGAACATCAGTCAGGCTGCCCTTCAGAAGGTGAACCGCGCTGACACGAACGAGCTGCGCAGGGAGTTCGGACTATCCGCAGCAGGTGTGTCGATGGCTGCCGATCCTATCGTGGCCCGCATGACCAGACCGCAGATGGAGAAGTATATCGCCGACATCCAGCAGCAGATGAAGGAGGCCGCCAAACGCCTCGACTTCATCCAGGCTGCCCAGTACCGCGACGAAATCATCCGCCTGCAAAAGGAACTGGAACTCAAATAGGAAAGAAACGAATATGAATAATTTATTATAAAAATTAGGGTTAATTATGGTAATTCGTTTCTTATAATCAATTTTTCTTTGTACTTTTGCACCCATAAACATTAAAATAGGTAAAGATGAAAAAGTTTTTGATAGCTCTGTTGACGCTGATGCCACTGCTGGCATCCGCCCAGGACAACACCTGGGAGCGCATCGAAGTGGAAGAACAGCCGAAGGATAACCCTGATGCCAAGTACTTGGAACCCAACGCCGTACCCGAGGTGGACGGACAGGTCATGTGGCAGACCACCCTCTATGCAGAGGGAAAAACTGCCGACGAAATCTACGACATCCTGCTAAAGCAACTTACGAAGATGGTGAGCGAACCCAATCAGATTGGCCCCAGCACAGTAGTCGTCCAGGATCGTGAGAAGCACAATCTCGGCGCCATCTTCCATGAGTGGCTGGTATTCAAGAACGTGATGTTTTCTCTCGACCGCACGCAGATGACCTTCCAGATTCACGTCACCACCACTGACGGCAAAGCCGATGTCATCATCAATCACATCTCCTACGACTACGACGTGGAGCGCAAGCCCCTGCACTATACCGCCGAGGAATGGATCACCGACAAGTATGCCGTGAACAAGAAGCATACCAAGCTCTATCCTGTCTCTGCGAAGTTCCGTCGTAAGACCATCGACCGTAAGGACTTCATCTTCAACAAGTTCAACACACTGATCAACCAGTAATGACGGGCAAGGACAAGATTCGCAACGTGCTGAATATCATCTTCATGGTGACGGCCGTCGTAGGGGTGATCTACTATCTGACCAAGGACCGTATGGTGGGCACTTACATTATCCTGTTTGCCATGTGCTTCAAGATTGCAGAGTCATCACTGAGGATGATGAACAGGAATGGGGAGTGAGGAATGAGAGAATTGTTTCAAAGACATCATAAGAAAATAGGATTAAGGGTGATAGCATTGTTTTTCACCCTTTCGCCTTTTCACTTTTTCACCCCTTCCTTCGCCCAGGACTTCTATAATCAGATAGATGAAAACGGCAACGTCTCACGGCGCAACGATAACTTCAACAAGCACAACAACGACACCACGCGCAACAAGGAGATCCCCAAGGGCTTCTACTCATGGACCATCGACCGTACGACCGGCGACATGAAGCCTGCTGTGCCAGATACGGTGCCACACCTCTTCATGAATACCACGTTCAACTCAGGCATGTACGGCGACTACAGCCACATAGGCAGTAACTACACCTCCCGCCTGAGCCGCATCTTCTTCAACCGGCCCGCCTCAGAGGTCTACTTCTTCTCGCAGCCCTACAGCTTCGTCGAGAAGCGTCCTGAGCAGTTCCTTTTCATGAACACCTTCTCGCCCTACACCACGATTCTCTACGACCAGTGCGGCGACAAGTCGAGCGGTGAGGATCATATCGACGCGAAGTTTTCCGTCAATGCCAACAAGCGGCTTAACTTCGGTTTCGACCTCGAATACGCCTATTCGCGCGGTTACTTCATGAACCAGAACATATCGCACTTCAACGCCACGCTCTTCAGCTCCTATACTGGCGACAAGTACAATATGCACGCCTTCTTCACCACCAGCCACCAGAAGGCCGAGGAGAACGGCGGTATCGACGACGACGACTACATCGTACACCCGGAGCTCTACACCGAGTCGTATAGCGAGAACGAGATTCCCACCGTCCTCTCAGATACCTGGAACCGCAATGATCACCAGCATCTCTTCTTCACCCACCGCTATAATATCGGTTTCTACCGTAAGGTGAAGATGACCGACGAGGAGATCAAGGCCCGTCAGTTTGCCCAGGCGTCGCAGAAAGAGAAGAAGGAACGTGAGGCCAAACAAGCCATTGAGGAAGGTATGGAGCCTGCCCCGATGCCATCGTCGCGCCCCAGCGGCCGACCCGACAATGCCCGCATCGTCGGCGCCGAGCCCAAGGCAATGCTCGACTCCCTGGCTGCACAGGCTGTCGACACCACCCGCATCAAGATTGAAGACCAGGCCACGCTGGACAGCCTGACACGTGCCCAGGCCATTCAGGACTCCATCGACGCCACGATGAAAGACGAGTTCGTGCCCGTCACCAGTTTCTTCCACACCCTCGAATGGAACAACTACCGGCATATCTTCCAGTCGTACACCACACCCGAGGGCTACTACAAGAACCGCTATCTCGACCTCGACCGGCTGAACAATGACTCCATCTTCGACCAGTCGGACCACATGATGCTGAAAAACGTCTTCGGCATCGGACTACTCGAAGGATTCAACAAATACGTCAAAGCGGGACTGAAAGTCTTTATCGCCCACGAGCACCGCAGCTTCGAGTTGCCCGACACCATCGGAAGCCTCTTCACCCGCAGCAGCTGGAAGGAGAACGACATCTCCATCGGCGGACGGCTCTCCAAAACGCAGGGACGTACGCTTCACTTCAATGCCGGTGTGGAGACGTGGATAGCGGGAGAGAACGTCGGACAGCTGCACCTCGATTTCAGCACTGACGTCAACTTCCCCCTCTTCGGCGACACTGTACGGCTGGCGGCCAACGCCTACTTCCACCGCGACAACCCCGGCTTCTACATGCGGCACTATCACGGCAAGCACGTGTGGTGGGACAATGACGACCTCTCGGCTGAGACGCGTACCCGCATCGAGGGCGTATTCTCCTACGAGAAGACGAACACCACCCTGCGCGTCGGCATTGAGGAGGTTCAGAACTACACCTACTTCGGCATGAACTACGACGCCCCAGAGGAAGGACGTCTGAACCTCACCGCCGGCGTCTGTCAGGCATCGGGCAATATCAATATCCTGATGGCACAGCTCCACCAGAACTTCCGTCTCGGACCCCTCAACTGGGAGAACGTCATTACCTATCAGAGTTCCAGCAACAAGGACGAGCTACCGCTGCCCACACTGAATATCTTCTCGAACCTCTACCTGAAGTTCAAGATTGCGAAAGTGCTCGGTGTCGAACTCGGTGCCGATGCTTTCTGGTTCAGCAAGTACTATGCGCCGGACTACTGTCCGATGATCAACCAGTTCGCCATCCAGAAAACCGAAGATAGCCGTGTCGAACTCGGCGGCTATCCCTGGATCGACGTCTATGCGAACCTTGTGCTGAAGAAGGTGCGCTTCTTCGTGATGATGAGTCACGTCAATGCCGACTCAGGCAGCAGGATGCGATTCCTCACACCCCACTACCCCACCAACGGCTCCGTGCTTCACTTCGGTGTATCGTGGGTATTCTACAATTAAGGAGACTTCTCCTTGTTTACATTAATATTAGTCCAATAGTAACACAAAGCCCATAGATAAAGATATTACGAGCGGTCTCCCCAAGGCAGAGATTCAGCGCCTTTCCCTGATAGATACGTTTGATGCGCAGGTAAGTGAACACGTGCAGCACGAAATACAGCAGCGGGAAGACTGTTGCCAGCAGATGACCGTTCATCCAGAACGTGCCGCCGAGGATCATCGCTCCGACACCTACGCCCAGATACAGCTGCAGTCCGGCCTCCGGGCCCATACGCACGATGAGTGTCTTCTTGTCTGCCAGACGGTCATTATCGCGGTCTCGGAAATTATTCACGATCAGCAGCGCGTCGATCACCAGCCCGCAGGCTATCGACGCCAGGAACACCTGCCACGTGATGTCGTGTATCTGTATGTAGTACGTGCAGCCCACCGGCACCAGGCCGAAAAACACGAGCACCAGCACGTCGCCCAAGCCCTGATAGGAGAAGAACGTCGTATAGAGAAAGGCGAACACCACGCATAGGGCGCCGATGAGGATCATCTCCAGCCCGCCGTACCATGCTAACGGCAGTCCGATGACACAGGCCAGACAGGTAGTCAGCGCAATCGCCTTCTTCATCGCGTCGAGCGTCACCCAGCCCTGGGCGCAGGCCCTGCGTGGTCCCAGTCGCGTCTCCGCATCGTCAGAGCCGTTCACGAAGTCGAAGAAGTCGTTGATGAGGTTCGCGTCTATCTGCATCGCAAAGGAGAAAAGCAGACAGAGCAGCGCCGCCGTCCACGAGAACACGTCTCCGTCATACAGTTTGGCATCCTGCCAGGCCAGCGCGGCCCCGATCATCACGGGAACGGCAGCCCCCGACAACGTCTTCGGACGGGCTGCCAGCAGCCACGCCTTCAGCGAATTGGTCTTGATTATTGCTTCTTCCATCGTTCTTTTCTTTAATTTATGTGCAAAAGTACGAAAGTTTTTTGAATAGTTGATGGTTATTTGTGAAATATTTTGTATTTTTGCAAGCAGAAAACCAACATTTATGATTCAAAACGCCCCAAGTTTGGATTTGGTAGAGTTCATTGAGACGAAGATTTTGCCTCAATACGCTGCCTTCGATGCTGCCCATAACATGGAGCACGTCACCCGTGTCATCCGTCATTCACTGGAACTGGTGAAGATCACTGGCGCCGACATCAACATGGTCTACGCCATCGCCGCCTATCACGACCTCGGGATGTCCGGACCGCGTGCCGTCCACCACATCACCGGTGGCAAGATCCTCGCCACCGACGCGCGGCTGAAGAAATGGTTCACTGCCGAGCAGCTGAAGGTGATGCGCGAGGCCGTCGAAGACCACCGTGCCTCCGCCTCCCACTCGCCGCGCAGCATCTACGGGAAGATCGTGGCCGAAGCCGACCGCGACCTCGACGTTGACATCGTCATCCGCCGCACCATCCAGTTCGGTCTCGCCAACTACCCCCAACTCGACTACGAGGGCCAATGGCGACGCTTCAAGGAACACATGGACAACAAATACTCTAAGGACGGCTACATCAAGCTGTGGATTCCGAACTCTCCCAACGCCACGCGCCTCAACGACCTGCGCAACCTCATCGCCCAGCCTGCAGAGCTCCGCAAAGCCTTCGATAAAATCTACAAAGATTCAACTACCTGAGATACATATAATATATGTACGCGAGGACGGCTATGAGCACGAGCGTCACGACCGAACGTACCATACACGACACCACCCGCTTGATGATCAGGAAGGCGATGATGATCGCTGCGAGCATCGCAGCATAAACTCCTATATTTCCCATTATTTGAACAGTTTTCTAAAGTTAGTTGGCACGGGCGTCTCGAACTCCATCGGCTCACCCGTCACCGGATGGTGGAAGCACAGCAGCCACGCATGCAGGCAGAGCCGCCCCAAGGGATCGTCGCCGTTGCCGTACTTCGTGTCGCCGCAGACGGGATGCCCCATGTCTGCCGCATGCACGCGGATCTGGTTCTTACGGCCCGTCTCGAGCTTGAACTCCACGAGCGAGTGCTCCGTCGTGCGGGCGTTCACGTGGAAGTGCGTCACAGCATACTTACCGCCGTTGTCCACGGGCGACGAATAGGTCACGTAGGCCTTGTTGTCCTTCAGCCAGTTCGCGATGGTCCCCTCGTCGTCCATCACCTCGCCCGAGCAGACGGCCACATAGCGGCGGTCATAGACGATGTCGTGCCAGTTGTGCTCCAGTATCTGCTCCGTCTCCATGTCCTTGGCATAGACCATCAGCCCGCTGGTGTCACGGTCCAGACGATGCACGACGTGCGCCGTACACTTCTGACGCGACTTTTTGAAATAGTCGTCGAGCACCGCCTTCACGTTCAGGCTCGCGTGGCCGCCCGCCATCGACAGGATGCCCGCCTCCTTCTCCACGACGATGAGCCACCGGTCTTCGTACACGATCTTCACCCAGCGGCTCTTGAAGCCCTGCTGGTTGCGCTTCGTCTTGCTCACCGACACCTTCATCCCGGGCTTCAGCGCGAAGTCGAACTGGCTCACGGTCTTGCCGTTCACCTTGATGCCGCGACCGGACAGCGTCGCCTTGATCTTCGACTTCGACTGCGGCACGTTCGCGATCAGCCACTCCAGCAGCGGCTTCTCCTCCTGCACCACATAGTGCTCGTAGTCCCCCTCACGGTTTTGTCCTGAATTGTAATGCATAGTTGATTTTTTAAGGGAGTTAAAGAAGTTAGAGGAAGTTAGAGGAAGTTAAAGGACATTACTCTTAGGGAAAAAGAGCCGTGGATATGACTCTGATATTTCATCTGAGCATCAACTATTGTCCTTTAACTTCCTTAACTTCCTTAACTTCTTTAACTTCTTAATAGAACTTAAAGTACCTTCTTGCGTTGTTGTACGAGATGTCCTCCACCATGCGTCCGAGGATCTCCATGTCGTCGGGCAGCAGGCCCTTCTCCACGTCGTTGCCAAGCAGATTGCAGAGGATGCGGCGGAAGTACTCGTGGCGCGGATAGCTGAGGAAAGAGCGCGAGTCGGTCAGCATACCCACGAAGCGGCTCAGCAGTCCGAGCACGCTCAGCGCGTTCATCTGGCGGATCATGCCGTCCATCTGGTCGTTGAACCACCAGCCCGAGCCGAACTGAATCTTTCCCGGCTCACCGCCCTGGAAGTTACCCAGCATCGTGGCGATCACCTCGTTGGCGCAGGGATTCAACGTATATAATATAGTACGCGTGAGCTTGCCCTCCATGTTCAGCTTATTGAGGAACTTCGACATGGCCTTGGCCGTGTTGAACTCGCCGATCGAGTCGAAGCCCGTGTCGGGACCCAGCTGGTTGAACATCGCCGTGTTGTTGTCGCGGATGGCACCGTAGTGGAACTGCTGCGTCCAGCCGGCGTCGGCGTCCATCTCGGCCATCACCGTGAGGAAGCTGTTCTTGAACTGGCGCACCTCCGTGTTCGACAGCTGCTGGCCGCGCATCGCCTTCTCGAAGATGGTCTCGATCTGCGAGTCGGTGTAATCCTCGTCGTAGAACTCCTCGATGCCGTGGTCGGAGAGCTTACAGCCGTTGATGGCGAAGAAGTCGTGACGATTCTGCAGGGCGTCGACCATATCGGCGAACTTCCTGATCTCCACGCCGCTCACCTGAGCCAGCTGCTCCACATACTTCGGGAACTCGGCCTTCTCGATGTTCATCGCCTTGTCGGGGCGCCAGGCGGGGATCATCATCGGATCGTCCTGAGCCTTGTGCTTGGCGTACTCGATGTGGTTGTGCAGGTCGTCTATCGGGTCGTCGGTGGTGCAGACGCACTCCACGTTGTAGTGCTTCATCAGGCCGCGGGCACTGAACTCGGGCTGCTTCAGCTTCTCGTTACACTCGTCGAAGATCTCGCGGGCGGTCTTCGGCGACAGCTGCTTCGTGATGCCGAAGGCGGTCTTCAGCTCCAGGTGCGTCCAGTGGTACAGCGGGTTGCGGAAGGTGTAGGGCACCGTCTCGGCCCACTTCTCAAACTTCTCCCAGTCGGTCGTGTCCTTGCCCGTGCAGTACTTCTCGTCGACGCCGTTCGTGCGCATGGCGCGCCACTTGTAGTGGTCGCCGCCCAGCCACAATTCGGTGATTGACTTGAAACGGTGGTCGTTGGCCACCATCTCGGGGATGAGGTGACAGTGATAGTCGATGATGGGCATCTTAGCCGCATGGTTGTGATACAGGTCCTGGGCCGTCTTGGTCTCCAGCACGAAGTTATCGTCATTAAACTGCTTCATAATTGTGATGTTTATACGTTTTAAATTCAAATTTTCCGCAAAGTTACTCATTATTTCGCAAAAATGCACTATCTTTGCACAAAATAACCACGTAAACGTTTGCTTTCACCTATGAGCAGCAGAGTATTACTCATCTACACCGGCGGCACCATCGGCATGAACCGCAACCCGCAGACCGGCGCCCTGGAGCCCTTCGACTTCGAGCACCTGCTGGTGAATGTGCCCGAGCTCAAGCAGTTCGACACCGAGATCGAGTCGTTCCAGTTCACGCCCCCCATCGACTCGAGCGACATGACGCCCGCCCGCTGGACTGACATCTCCCACTGCATCGCCGACCGCTACGACCAGTACGACGGCTTTGTCGTGCTCCACGGCACCGACACGATGGCCTACACCGCCTCTGCCCTCTCCTACATGCTGGAGAACCTCACCAAGCCAGTCATCTTCACCGGCTCGCAACTGCCGATAGGACAGCTCCGCACCGACGGCAAGGAGAATCTCATCACCGCCGTCGAGATCGCCGCCGCGAAGGATGCCGACGGCCGCGCCCTCGTGCCCGAGGTGGGCATCTACTTCGGCGGCCACCTGCTGCGCGGCAACCGCACCACGAAGCAGAGTGCCGAGGAGTTCAATGCCTTCGAGTCGTTCAACTACCCCCACCTCGTCGATGCCGGCGTCAACATCACCTACCACCGCGAGCGCATCCTCCAGCCCGACTTTTCACAGCCCATGACGCCCCACTTCCGGTTGGACAACAACGTCATCATCTTCTCCCTCTTCCCAGGCATCCGCGAAGACCTCATCCGGCATATCATCCACACGCCGAACCTGAAGGCTATCGTCATGCGCACCTTCGGCTCAGGCAACGCCCCCCAGAGCCCCTGGCTGCTCAACGCCCTCCGCGAGGGCACGAAGAACGGCAAGGTGATCGTCAACGTCAGCCAGTGTCTGCAGGGCGCCGTCGAGATGAGCCGTTACGACTGCGGCTACCATCTGCAGGAGGCGGGCGCCATCAGCGGCCGCGACATGACCGTCGAGAGCGCCGTCACCAAGCTCATGTTTCTCCAGTCGCACTATCCCGACTCCCCCGACACCGTCCGCCGCCTCATGGGCCAGAGCCTTCGCGGCGAAATCTAATGTAACAGGTGTAACAGGGGGGACGGTTCTTTTGTGACATTGCAGATATCACAAAAGAACCGTCCCCCCTGTTACACAACTTTAATCGCTTAATTATGAACAAATATTAATGAGTTATCTCTTGGGCTACCATATCAACTCTCCTTTGAAGAAATAGACTATCGAGATGCGATAGTAAAGAGTGTCTTTAGAGGCTGGGAGAAGTTGGTCTGTGCGGCTGTCATAAACCTGTGGAATTTTAAGAAAGAATGCATTGCGGGCGGTTTCACTCACCCAGAACATGCTATTGGGATTGATTTGCATTTTTGCATCTTCCAGTGTCTGGAGTAATTCGGGGGATTGGCGAAGAATGTCGAGAACCTCCTTCACCCGATTTGACTTCGGGAATGGATAGCTGAAATAACAGTGGCCAGCGAACATGTCCACATGGTCGTCATGACAGAAGGGTTCACCACTAATCACTTTTACTTCATCGGGATAAGCCTTGCCAAGTACTCTCAAAAGTATGCCTTGTTGGTAGTCGGTAGCTTCACGAATGCAAAGATAGCGCGAAGTGATAAACTGCTCATATTGTTTAGTGTCGCCTTCTTTCAAGACTCTATCCACTCTCGGGAGTTTTGCTATTTCCCCTAATTTCCAACTGTATTCGTTCACTAAAACGTTGTGCATGAGAATTTTAATTTTGAATTTAAATAATTTTAAGAAACACTAGCGTTTTATTATTACCATTTTAATATGCCTAGACAATGTGCTCATATTGGACCTTTGTTAGGTCATTCGTTTCCTAAATTCCTTTTCACGATATTCCGCTGGCGGCATACCGAAGCGGGCCTTGAAGTCGTGATAAAACGTGGTAGTACGCAGATAGCCAGACTGATTTCCTACTTCGGTAAACGGCATCTCAGGCTGCTCCAACATCAGGCGGCAGGCGTAGTCCAGTCGGCAATTGCGCACAAATTCTGGCAGGCTCATGCCGCCGCCTCGCGCAAAGGCATTGCCGATGCGGACGGCCGACAGCGAGAAATGTTCCATCACCATGTTACGGTTCAGATTGGGCCACCGGAACATTTCCTCGTCCCTGATGGCTTTGCTCAAATAGCTGAACAGTTTCTCGTCGGTCATCGTCGACAAATCGGGGGTCTCGCTGCTCCGTTCGTTGGGTTTACCTTTGTCCGTCACGACTCGGCCATCCAAACAAGCTTGATGGTTCTCACTGGTTGGTAAGGGGAAAGAAGGGGGCGCAACTTTCATCTCCATTTCCGTCAGACGCAATGACAGCCGGTTCACTTCATCCATGACGGCTTTCTTCTGCCGTCTCAGGGAGAGGTAAACGATAACAGCCGTCACTATAATAACTACGACGACGATAGTGATAACAATCGCTGCGCTCATATTTTATGGTTACGTGTTGGTTATTCGACTACAAAGGTATCCAGAATTCTCCACTCCCGCAATAGTGCAAACAAATGAGCAAGCCGCTCAAAACAAATAGGCAAATATAAAAGCAAAAATTACCCCCCCCTACAACAAATCAGCAACAGTGGTAACAAATCAGCAATCGTCATTACAAAGACAAACCCTGCCAAATGGCAGGGCTGTGACGATTACAAACGGCGATATTCTGATGGTGTGAGGTTGTAGTGGGCCTTGAAGTCGTGGTTGAAGGTAGTAACGCGACTGAAACCGGAACGGGCGGCAACATTGGCTATTGACATGTCGGTGGTCTTGAGCAAATGGCACGCATGTTCCAGACGGCAGTCGCGAATGAAGTCGGCCACGGAGTCGTAGTCACTGCCTTGCGCAAAGGCGTTGCCTACTTGCACGGCGGTCAGACTAAAACGATCGCAGACGGCTTGACGGTCGAACAAAGGATCGAGATAAAGTTGCTGTTCGCGGATCTCAGTGGAAAGGCGCAAGAAAAGGGATGAAGCACTACCATTCTTCACTGGTAGCGGCTGGGAATGGCTTTTCAACTTGATATTCTCGTCAATCAATTTAATCAAGGCATGGTTCTTTAGGTTGATGATTCTATTCTTGACGATAACGATGACGGCAAGGGCTATTACTCCGAAAAGAGCCAATAATTGGATAAGAAGAAAGGCATGTTGGCGGGTGTTCTCGGCCTGCTGCTGCATGATAGTCTCTTCCTGTTCCTGCTCGCGATAAACGGCAGCCAACTCTTGCGCCGTATGCTTGGCTTTGCGGCTCTTCAGCGTGTCCTGTATCTCGAGTACCTGCTCGTAGAGGATGGCGGCCTGTTCGCAGTTGCTCATCTTCTGATACACCTCGGCCAGACCCCATTTGGCGGTGTTCATCATCTCGCCTAAGGTGTCGCCCTGCTGGCGCACGCGCTGGATAAGATTATTATAGATAGTGACGGCCTCCTGATAGCGGCCGCGATTCTTCATGTAGTCCACGATGAAATAGTCGCGGGTATGGTTGCCTTCGTACTGCACAGCCTTCCAGGCGTCGTAAGCCGAGTCGGCCTGCTGGTAGTACTTGGCTTGCAAGGGGCCAGAAGCTGAGCGCCCCATCTGGGCGAGTACTGACGCCATCTTGGCCAGTGCCATGCGGCGGTCTATCAGCTGCTGGTTCGGTGCAGCACCCCAGCGCGTGCCCTCTAGGGTCAGCTGTAGGTTGCGCTCGTTGGTCTTCAGCGCATTGTCGTAGTCGTTCGTATCACCATACATGCTGGCCAGCATGTTCAGGTAGCCATGTATCAGGTGGTCGGTATTCTCGCGGTTGGTCTTTGCCATCAGGTTGATGGCCTGGTTCACGCTGTAGATGCCCTTCTCGCGGTCGCCTTCGTAGAAGAGGTTCTGACCCATCGTCATAAACGCCAGGGACTGATAGTAGTCGTTGCCCGTCTCCTTAGCCAAGTCGTGCAACTGCTGCAGCCATTTGTGCTGCTCCACTTTGTGGCCGGAGAGTTCGCTGGTGCCGCTAAGGGCATCCAGCACGCGCAGCCGTTTTTCGCTGTCGGCCTCGGCCTCCTTGCTGTCTAACAGTTTCAGATACAGTTTGTAGGCATCGCGGAACTGCATACAGTTGTATAGCGAGTCGGCCACACCCATGGCCTGGTCGAACGTTGCGTCATGTGAACGGCCAGTAGTATCCACCGGGTCGCCACTGCCAGTACATCCTGTCATCAGGACTGCAATCATTAGAAACAATAGGTATAAAATCTGCCGCATAGTTTATGTAATTGATCAAATACGTTGCAAAAGTACAATAAATTTTTGATTTGAACAATGAAAAATAAGAAAATGAAGCATTTTGTATTCACATTAAATAATTTGGTTCTACAGGATTTAGTGTGAGTTAACTTAACTATTTTAACACAAGGAAGTCTTTATGCAACGTCAAGCCGCCATAGAAGAAGAGTACAGCAATGCGGAATCTCTCCACATCGCGATAGCCTCTGCCAACGGTCTG
>JAFVGS010000071.1 GCA_017474845.1 Prevotella sp. | reverse complement strand
CAGTCTTGCTATCCTTTCCAGCAGCTCCGCAATCAGAGGGAGCAGGCGCTCGATGAAGGTGAGCTCGAGCAGTCCGTCCCTGATGTCGCGGAATAGATCTCCAAAGGTTTCGTAATCGGAGAACCTCTTTCTCAGGGATATGACGGAGTAGGCGATGAAGGCGAGCGTGCAATCCGCGATTTGCGCATCCAGGTCCGGGCTCTGGCATCTGCCGAGCTCCAGATGCTGCTTGGCTTCGTAGAACAGGACCTCGATATTCCAGCGGATCTGGTAAAGCTCAAAGGCAGACACGAAGTTCAGTTTCATGTCCGTGGTTGCCATCACCTCATACTTGGAGCTTCTTCCATATCGGATGATGAACAGCTGCACCGGGATGCCGTCATATTCGGCACGTATGCGCACATACTTGCTCTTGTAGCGTCTGCACGTGATGAAGTCTCCCTTCCTCTCATGCATTGCAATCAGGACCTTGGCGGATATCTTCCTTCCGTTGACCGTGAAGCCGGTATCCTTGTTCTTGAGGAGGGTCACGACATGGATCAGCCCTTTCCTTATCCTTCTCACTTCTCGGATGAAGTCCTTGCCGAAGAACCACTTGTCCATCAGAAGATACTTGGCGATGATCCCGTTCTTGATTGCCCTTCGGATCATCTCAATGGCGGACTTGGGCTTTTCCTTGAGGAGCTCATCCTCCCTTTTTCGGGAGCAGTCTCCAGCTTCCCTCGTCTTGTGGAAGCGGCCGGCCAGCTGCTTCCGGCTCAGACCGAAGTTCTTTTTGCTGCCCGGCTCGGCGTGAAGCGAGAAATCCAATGGAATGGTACTCTTCCTGTCGGTGACGGCCAGCATCAGCAGCTTGTAGCCTAGTACGCTCTTCTGTGCCACATGGTCAAACACCCGGCTGATGCCTTCCATGCAGATGCCGGTCTTCTCCAATGTGGTATCGTCCAGGATGAAGTAGCGCTCCTGCTCCGGATCGGTCGATTCCTCCCTGACAATGCGGAAGAAGGACTTCGCCGTGGCGAGGAGCAGACGGCGCCAGTCCATGCGCGGACGTGTCAGGAAGCGGTAGAACTGGTTCTTCCCTCCTTCTATAAGCTTTCCGAACTGCTGATGAAGCGACTGGTGGATGCTTTGTCCGCATAGACGGAATATCAGCAGATATTGTAGCAATTGGATTGAACTTGCTCCCTTTTCCTTCTCCATTTTGAGCCGAGAAAGTGAATGTCCGAGTTTAAATCGGCCAAGTAAAGAAAGAAAATCAGAGCAAACTGACGATTTGTCGCCAAGAAACTTGGATAATTCCGAAAAATGATCTATTTTTGCATCCATAACAGATTGTTTTAGATTGTATATTGTTTTTTGCACCACAAATATACGGATTATCTTTGACAATCTGTTATTTTTCCTCAGATTTTTTTCAAGTTTTTCAAAGATCATATGCCAGCCTCCTGTAAAGGGGGGCTTGGGCTGTTTCTTCACTACACTCGCTTTACACGGGTGTGGGAAACTTTAGT
>JAFVGS010000002.1 GCA_017474845.1 Prevotella sp. | reverse complement strand
TGGACGTTGACCACATTGAGAACCCTTTGACGCTCTACCAAGGTTGGGTTGAGAAGGGTCTGGACTGGAAGCAGTTGGGCATTTTGCTCATCTACATCACACCCAGCGGCAAGGGTCTGAAGATCGTCTTCAAGGCCGATGCCCAGAAGGGTAATCTCATCGACAACCAGCACGCTATGGCCGAGGTGCTTGGCGTGGAGGTTGACGAAAGTTGCAAGGATGCAAGCCGCATGAGCTTCATCTGCAAGGAATCGGATATTTTGTATATGGATAAGGAGTTGTTTACGTATGAGAACAAGGAGTTTGCTGAGAAATACGATGTTGAGTATCGTGCTGGTAATAGTCGTGCTGCTGCGACTGGTAATGTGGCCGCTAAGACTGCTGAACAAGGGTCTAAGGATGGCGGGCATGTGGACGCTGAGCCAGTATCGCTAACGTGGAAGGGCTATGATGTACAGTCTATTATTGACCTGCGCTATGGCGACAAACTGCCATGCGCTGCCGACAGTAACCGCCACAACGAGAGTCTTAAACTGGCCAGTGATTTGCTCATCATGTTCGATGGCGACAAGCAGAAGACGCTGGCCATGCTCAAGGCGCAGAAGTGGGTGCAGGAGATCATCGACGAGCGCGACGAGAACGTGGAGCAGACCGTGGCCAGTGCCGCTCAGCGCATGGCTGAGAGGGAGAAGAAATACCTCAGCCAGCAGCCGAGTAAGGCCATGCAGGATGCTATCGCCAAGGCATCGGGCAAGACGTATGCAGAGATTACCAAAGGGGCGCAAACGACGTCGGCGGCGGCAGAGGCTCAGATGACGATGGACCAGTGGCTGTGGGAATGGGGTGACCAAATAGAGGCTTTGTTTGATGACTACCCACTTTTGCGTGATATCTGTCGTGGCTTGAAGAAGAACCAATATCCGGCGGCTGTGTTTGTGGCTGGTGGCCTGATGATGACGCTGATGACGCGCTGCACTTACAGGTTCTATCATCGTCCTGAGGAACTGCGCAGGCTCAACAATTCGACGCTGATAATTGGCGACCCTGCCAGTGGTAAGTCATTTGCTACTCGACTGTTCAAACTCTTGGCGGCTCCTATGGTGGCAGCGGATAAGGCTGGCATTGCAGCCATCAACCGCTACAAGGAGGAGATGAAGACCAAGGGCGCGAACAAGGAGAAGCCGCAGAAGCCAAAGGCACTCTTTCGTGTGCATCCTGCTCGTACCAGTAACGCGCAGTTCATTCAGGACATGGTGAACGCTGTGGAGGTAGTGGATGGTACTGAGATGCAACTGCACATGCTGACCTTCGACACTGAGCTTGACAATACGCTGACCGTTCAGAAGGGCGGCTCATGGATTGATAAGCAGTCGATGGAGTTGAAGGCCTTCCACAATGAAGAGGATGGTCAGGCATACTCTAACTTGGATAGCGTAGTTCAGAACTTTATCGTCACATGGAACTATATCTATACGGGCACGCCCTTGGCACTTCGTAACAAGGTGAATGAGCGCAATTTCGGCTCAGGCCTGGCTACACGTCTGACGGTGATTCCACTGCCCTCAACGAACTTTGAGATGATGAGTCGCGAACAGAACGTTGACTTCGAGAGCGACGGCAGACTGAAAGAGTGGGCTTTCAAGTTGGATCGTGTGAAGGGTGAACTGACTGTTCAGCATATCGTTGATGAACTGTACGAATGGACGGCACGCCGTATGGCTGACGCCAAGGAGAATGAGTCGAAGGCCGAGGAAATGCTTTGCAAGCGTTGTGCCTATCATGGGCTGAACTTCGCGGCTCCGTTCATTGTGATGCGCCATTGGGCCAACATCCATCAGGACGGCCAGTATTGGTGCGGTGAGTTTGAGACTGACGATATGGACTGGCGACTGGCAGAATTGTTGGTGACCATTCAGTACGCTTGCCAGCGCCATTACTTTCTGGCAATGGCTGAGAAGTATTTCGATGACCAGTTACGCGATGTGTCAGTAAACGCCCATCGTCAGCAGAAGACCATCGATGCCTTCGAGCGTCTGCCTGAAGAGTTTACCGTTGACGATGCCAAGCGATGCTTCTCGCTGACGAACGATACTGTGGCACGTGTGAAAATCAGCCGCCTGATGAAGGATCACTTCGTAGAGAAGGCTGGTGACTTCGTGGAGAACGGCACCACCAAGGCCGTTTTCAAGAAAACTGGCAAGGTCATGCGCTGACGCCGTATCGCCGTATCACCGTATCACCGTAACATTTATGGATTTTAGATTTGAGATTATGACAGAAGTAAGTAT
>JAFVGS010000007.1 GCA_017474845.1 Prevotella sp. | reverse complement strand
GTGCAGCGGTGAGGTTGAGCTCGTAAGCCATCTTGTCAGAGAGGAAGAGGGCTTCGTTCTTTGCTGCGTTATAGCTCATTGCGTTGGCCGAGATAGTCATGACCATCATCACTGCCAGAATCATCATCTTCTTCATATCTTAATCTCCTACTTTAGAGTTTGACATTTTGTTTCTTGTTCACGGTGCAAAGTTCGTAATAAAACCAGTGTTTTGCAAAGGATAAATCCTAATATGGTAGGTGACTTTCCCTAAAGTTGCGTAGGATTTTCCCCTATGTGATGGATTTTTAGATGTACTTACTTTTAAACTCTTATGAATTCATCTTAGTTCTTCATCATACCAATCCTGTTTTTGTGTAAAAAATAACTATTTCTTCTAGTAAAATGGCATAGTGTAAAATTTGTTAAATTGTTGTTCTGGACAACTGTTGTCCTATTGCGATTGAAACTTGTCCTGGTTGTCAAAACCTCATTTCAGGGATAAAAAACAGGCGGCAAAACCATGCCGCCCGTCTTTATTGGGATTGTAATTTCGTCTATCTGTCTAAGGTCGTTTGTCTCGCATTATTTAGGATAGCATTGATATCTGACAACTTGTATCTTTTCTTGCCCCCGACATCGATAGGAAGCAGATAGTTTTTATGCTCCCAATTGTAAAGAGTCTTTCTGCTGATAGACAGTCTGTCCAAAACTTCGTTTGAAGTTAGCAGGAATTCACCTTTCCCGTTTACGACTTCAGACTCTAGTATGCGCCTGGCTTCATTTACCGTTTCTTTGATGGTTTTCTTCAAATCATCTGCACTGATAAGAAGAAATGTACCACCTCTTTTTTCAAGAATGTCTTGAATTGCTGAATCTCTTTCTATCATAACTACAATTACTTATTAAACTGTAGTTGCAAAGTTACAAGGTTTTACCCAATTATACAAATTGTCTTCCGTGACGATCGGAATAGTGTGTGTAACATAGTACAACCATCCTATTCAAGCATGTTCACTAAGTTTTGCTTCAACTCATCGTCGATAGCGCGATACCTCAAAAATGCCTTGGATCCTTCTTTGTGACCAGAGAGTTTTCCTATCAAATTTGGATCTTGTACCTTTTTATAGAGATTCCCAATAAATGTCCTTCGTGCAAGGTGGCTACTTGCAAGTTCGTTTAGGGGATGTTGTTCCTCTTTCCCTGTCGTCGAGTTCCATACTGTTACAATTCGAGTTATGCCACACAAAAGGAAGATATTTTTAATGGAGTCATTGTATTTCTGTGCAGATATGAACGGGAGCAATCTCTGGTCAGTTGGATTCTTGGCTTCATATCGCTTCAATATACTCTTCGCTGTTTCATTTAGAGGAACCTCTATGGAATCCAGGCGGTCATGACTTGTCTTATGTGGAATGTAGCTGATCTTCCCATTTATAAGGTTACTTTTGGTGAAATGAATAAGATCTCCCACACGACATCCTATCATACACTGGAATATAAAGATATCACGTTGCTTTTCCAATTGAGGAATTGAAGATTCCTTGATGCTTGTTTTTTTATCGTCTGGCAATTTCTCCCAGGCATCGTGCAAGTCCGTTTCGTATATCTTGGTCCGCTCTTCAATAGTTATATAATAAGGTGTACCATAGACAGGAGTTTTCTGCTCATAACCTGCATACGGGTCAGAACTGATAAGCTGCTCCTTCATTGCCCATTTAATGAATGTGCGGAAACGTTTCATGAGCTTGGCTATAGTATTCTCTCCTCTGAGCTGGGGTGTCCTTCCTTCAGGTATCTCTTGGTATATAACTTTATAGACCTTATGTTTTACTATCTTATACTCGTTGCGGATAAAATCCTCAATCTCGCGTATGGTCTCAACATTAATTGTGTCAAAGTCAAATTTCCATTCTGCGCCATTCGTAATTGTCTTGTAGAGTTGGAAGCGTTTCAACATTCTAATCATTGTGACATAGTTTTTATTGTCACTTTCCGGGTAATTCTTCACCTCAAGGAAATACTCAAACTGATTAAAGAAATCACGGTCTCTTGTTCCCATTTCCGCTTTGTAGTTTTCGGGATGCAATTTCATATCAACTAGCAGTTCAAAACTTTCGCTTGTCAATGTGTCCTTGTTTTCTGCTTCTTGATATGCAGTTTCAAGTGTGGTCTTCATTCTCCTGATTGATTCATCGAATAAGACTCTATCAATAGTCTTAAACAAAACCTTGGCTTTAATACATTCTCTTTTTGCATCCCAAACTGCAGGATCAACAAGAATGTCTGACTTGTAGAACAACTGTATTTTCCGTCCATCGCTCACCCTGAAGCGAACGGCCACTTCTTTTTCGATCTTTTTCTTGCTCGAAGATACTCTGATAAATGCTTTTACTGATGCCATATCGAATAGTTTTTTTTGTTAATGGACTAATAAATCGGTTGTGCAAATTTAGAAAACTTGCACAACATGAACGAATTCCAATTCCCAAATCTTCTCTTCTGTTACATTTTTTTAAGACCGAAAAAATGTGTAATTCCGTTCTAGAATCCCCTGTATTATAAGGATTTCGGATTGATTTCCAAGCGTATAAAAGACCAATCGTAAAGAAATATTTTGAAGGGTAATAAAGTGCAGTAATCCCGACCAAAACAAAGTCCAAGTCGCTGATTATTAGCGGCTTGGATTGTTTTTGTGCCCTTCATTGGCGTGATTGTCGGACTGAGTCCTGTTTTCATTCGTCTCTGTATTCAAGGATATCGCCAGGCTGGCAGCCTAATACCCGGCAGATGGCTTCGAGGGTAGTGAAGCGCACAGCCTTGGCTTTACCTGTCTTCAGGATGGAGAGATTAGCCAGCGTCAAGCCTACCCGCTCAGCCAGTTCGCTAAGCGATATCTTGCGCTTGGCCATCTCCACATCCAGGTTTACAATGATCCTTCCCATAGGCGCTTAAATGGTCAATTCCTGTTCTTCTTTCAACTTCATCGTGTCTTTGATGAACTTGGGCACGAAGAAGAATACGATGGTAATCCAGTAGACACCGCCTAAGAAGATTGTCCTGGCCAGCGAGGGTATCTTGTTCATGTATTCACTTTCAACGTGGTGGTACACATAGTCGAAGACAAGGCCTGCTATGAAGAATTTCACTAATACCGACACTCCCAACGCATAAAACAGCCAGATGCTCCACTTGGAAAACTGCTTGTTAATATAGGTGAAGTAGCACATGATGAAAAAGATGGTCATGAAATAGCAGGCGCAGATGTTGTCGAACAGGTAACAGAGATTATGGCAATAGTCATAGCCTGACGTTGCAGCGCGCATGTCATGAATGTCGCCAAAAATTTCATATACCATGACAATGGCTACAACCACGATGATAGCTGTAGTGAACGGATTCTTTACCGCATTGCGGAATAAATTAGTTATACTCATACTTTTATTGTTTTAATGATGTTATTTATTGAATATTTTATCAAATTTATCGAATTTCGATGTGCAAAAGTATTCACTATATTTTAATCCGTCAAATAAAATCGATAAAACTTTATTGAATTTCGATATATTTAACATTCGTTTAGGCTATTTTCAATAAATGATTCGCCACATGTTGAATAAGATTGTCATGAACCACTGCAGCGTGGTGCCGATATGATCGTCATCGGACTGGGGCGAAATGAGGTCTGCCTTGCGTTGATTTCGGTAGTTGTGTATTTCTTGCTGTTTATCATCTCATCGATGACAGCCTTGTGCGCCAGGTAGGACTCATTATAGCAGTCTTCCTCTTTCCACTACAATGTGGCCATAGTGTATCATGTCTTCGTCATAATTGGGATGATTTAGTTTGTGGCGCGGCCAAAAGTAAATGGGACCCGCATTGCGAGCCCCATCTTCATCAGTTAACGTCGTTGCCTCCGCCGTTGTTGCCACCGCCACCATTGTCGCCGCCTCCGTTGTCGCCGCCAGTGGTTCCGCCGCCAGTGGTTCCGCCGTTGTCACCGCCAGAGGTGCCTCCGTTCTGGGTGCCGCCGTTCTGCGAGCCGCTGTTGCTCTGAGTGTTGCCACCCTTGGCAGCTGCGATCTCAGCCTTGGTCTTGTCAGTCCAGGCGAACTTCACGTCCTTCTTCAGCTCGTCGCGGGTAAAGTCGCCCGTGCTCTGAGCCAGCAGCTTCACGACCTTCACGGCAGGACCGGTCTTGTCGCCAGGCTTCAGCGTGCCCATCGTGGCTGTCACGGTCTTGTCCGTTTCCGGATCGTACAGCACGTCAAGGCCATTGCCCTCAACAGAGGCCTTGAAGATGGCCAGGTTGTTGATTTTCACCGTGTTACCATTGAGCACCTGCTCGCGGATACACTTCACGAAATCGATCAGGATACCCGTGATCGTTCCCTCACTGAAGGCGGTGTTGTGCCCCGCCATGTGACGGGCCATGTCCTGTACGGTCAGCGTCTCCTTGTAATCGACGCGTGCGTAGGTCTTGCCCGCCAACTCGGACTCCGAAGACTCCGAAACTTTTGAAAGATACAGTTCTAACATATCTGTAAGTGTTTTTTGTGGTGTTAGAATACCAAGTGAACCAACTACATCGGGTGGTCCTTCCCGCCTTAATTTCTATGGTGCAAAGTTACAAAAAATATCTGAAACTACCAAGCATTTTCCCAACTTTTTTTCAAAAAAGTAACGGGATCAAAACCCTGCCTTATTCCGCAATAACCCAAGGTTTTTGGACGATAACCACGGGTTCTTGTTGTCAATGCTTTTTGCCGACGATGACCGGTGGTAGAAATGCGGAAAGTAGGAAATGCGGAAAGTGGACATTAAGCATTTTCTGAGTGCGGAAAAGAGACATTTATAGTATAATTTCTTTTAATAATATTATTATTAATATATAAATAATTATTACTTATAAATTATTATTATATATAATTATTAATACCATATTAATGATTACTACTACTCTAAAAATCCTACCTCAAAATACCTTTATGTCCACTTTCCGCATTTCCGCATTTCCTACTTTCTCAGAAAATGCGATGCGTTATATATTAATAATGTGTAAATAATGGAGAATATCGCTTTTTTCTCGAAGATTATTTGTATCTTTGCACACTACAGCATGTAGAAGTATTGCGAACCACTTAAGGCAAATAGATTATGCTATTACAAAGAAATATCGTCAAGAAGTTCCTGAATCTGGTCAATGAAGAGCAGATAGCTAAGCCTTGGGCTCAATATCAAGGCTACTTCCTGAACGAGGATATCCAGGCCAACATCCAAAAGATCAAGGACAATATAAATGATGAGCAAAAAGTCGATTAGATTCTTCAACGACCGCGAAGTGCGTGCCGTATGGGACGAGGAACACAGCAAGTGGTGGTTCTCGGCTACAGACATTGTGCGTGCCATCAACGATGAGGATGACTATGTGAAGGCTGGTAACTACTGGCGATGGTTGAAAAAGAAATTCTTGGGTGATGGTATTCAACTCGTGAGTGTCACTCACGACTTCAAATTCGAGGCTCCTGATGGGAAACAGCGATTCGCCGATGCCTTGGATGCTGCGTGTGTGCAGACGTTGGCCAAACACTATCCCAATAACCGTGCCAGCGCTTTTCTGGATTGGTTTACCTATAGCGACAATACCATCGACGGACAAAGCCAGAAAAAAGCCTATACGCTCTTTGAAAGTGGTTTGCTGGACTCGCTGAAGCCTGGCACCATCAAAGCTCTACAGCAGATTCACGCCTATCTGTTTGGTGGGCTATACGATTTTGCTGGCAAGATCCGGACTAAGACCATATCCAAGGGTAATACGTTGTTCTGTCTGGCGGAATACTTGCAGCAGAACCTGAAGACTATTGAGCAGATGCCTGAGACGACCTTCGACGAGATTGTTGACAAGTACGTTGAGATGAACGTTGCCCATCCGTTTATGGAGGGCAACGGACGCAGTACGCGTATCTGGCTCGACCTCATCTTCAAGAAACGTCTCGGCTTATGTGTGGACTGGAGCAAAATAGGTAAGCGTGACTATCTGGATGCAATGATTGCGAGCCAGACGGACAGCACAAAAATACGCAGTTTGCTGAAACAGGCATTGACCGACAAGATTAACGACCGCGAGACCTTTATGAAGGGCATTGACTACTCATATTATTATGAACAGGAAGGATAAAAGAAACAATTATGGACGAACAACAGAATATCATCATTTATCGGACGGCAGACGGCAAAGCTTCGGTGGCGCTATACGCCAAAGATGGAAAAATATGGCTGAACCAGCAACAGATGGCTGAACTTTTTGCCACCTCGAAGCAAACTATCAGCTATCACATCATTAACATCCTGAAAGAGAAGGAGTTAAGTGAGGTTTCAGTTGTCAAAGAATATTTGACTACTGCCGCCGATGGCAAGAATTATAACGTGGTGTTCTACTCCTTGGAGATGATCATTGCCGTGGGATATCGCGTACGAGGATTTCGAGGCACTCAATTCAGACAGTGGGCGACAGAGCACCTGACAGAATATCTCGTGAAGGGTTTCACGATGGATGATGAACGACTGAAGAATCCTGATGGGAGGCCTGACTACTTTGATGAGTTGCTGGCTCGCATCCGCGACATTCGTGCATCAGAGAAACGGTTCTACCAGAAAGTACGAGATCTGTTTGCTCTGAGCAGTGATTACGATAAAACTGACAAGGCCACGCAGATGTTCTTTGCCGAGACGCAGAACAAATTGCTTTATGCCGTCACTCATCAGACTGCCGCTGAACTGATAGTTGCCCGTGCGGATGCCAACCAACCCAATATGGGACTGACCACATGGAAAGGTAATATCGTGCGCAAAGGTGACGTGATTATAGCCAAGAACTATCTCCAAAGCGATGAGATAGATTCACTGAACCGCCTCGTTGACATCTTCATCACCAGTGCTGAAGAACGTGTGAAAGGACGTAGAGACTTAACGCTCGATTATTGGCGCAAGAATGTTGACAACCTTCTCACTTTCCAGGAAAAGGACATCCTGCAAGGCAAAGGCTCTATTTCTAATGCAGAAGCGGAAGATATTGTTAAGGGCATATACGACACTTTCAATGCCCAGCGCAAACAACTTGACGCTCAGCAAGCCGATGCCGACGACATCAAAATGCTGGAAGACTTGGAGAAGAGCATAATAGAGAAACAGGAATAAGCAAAAATTTGATTATGGACTACATAAAAATTTCCCGCTCAGTTATATACAAAGATCGCACTGATCTAAAAGATTTTGGTGTGCATGTACCCGGGACAATAAATAACCTGCTCTTTATGCGCTTGAAACAACAAGCCCTCATGGGCGTTTCGGGAGCAAAGGAGGTGGCTTTGAGGTGCTACAACAACGCCTATTATGTCTGTACCCTAATTCTTCTTGAGGCAGATGATTTTCCCGAACTTCGTATCTCCGACTATGTAGATAAAATCCTTGAGATAGAAAAAGGTAAAAGACATATCGATGAAGTCTGTCTGGCTTCGATGGCAATGGCGTGCTTACTGCTCGCAACTTACGATCCCCAAAGATATGGTAGGGACAGCGAAATTTGGAACGCCATCTACCACAGATGTACACACCAACAGTGGTATCATTCGCCGGCAACCGACATTTTCCATCATATGATGGAGTGGGATTTTAGAATTACTACACCTCTTTCCCATAGAGAATTTGACCCTCGAGATATTATAGAGGTAATTGAGAATTGTAGTGAAGGGGATCTACAGGTTTATGTTGAATATATTTGTGAAAGGCTTGCTCTTTTGAAAGACCAACGCCAGCAAATGCGCGGAGCTGACATGGCCATAGTCCGGATAAAGGACAATCAACGTGAGTTCTGTGAAAACAGCGGATATAACCCCATGAAAGATCGTTTTAAATATGAGGATAATAGCTGTTATGTAATAGACCCTATTTTGGATAAGGAAATAAGGGATTATTACCAGCAAGGTAACGAGGCCATAAATTGTTACACAAAGTACTATCCGACAAAGGAGGATGAGAACGATTCTAAGGAGAATGCTGTAGAATCTCCTCAGACACCAGAAACGGAAGTTCTTCAGACAAAAATCCGGGAACTGGAATCAAAGATAACTCATCAAGAAATGGAGTTGATAGAGGCTAAAAATATTAACTCCCAACAAGCAACTCGTATAAAGGAACTTGAAGCAGAGGTTGAAAGCGTGCAAAATGAATTGGAGGAAGCGCATACCATCCCTGACACTGTGACAGCACAGCAGAGGGTACGTATGGAGTTGGCTCGTAAATTGATGGATGCAGCTGGGATTGATGAAGAGATTCTGGCAAAATGGGGCAATAAAGATAAGGCTGGAACTTTGATGGGGACGATGCTTGATATTATCCCGTCAACGTGTAAGACGTATTTGTCAGACCCCTGTATGAATTATGAGCATCATAAAGACACTGTCGATAAAATCAATCCTCTGTTAGAGGCATTAGATCTTGAATTCGAACTATAGATGCATGCGCCCCTTGTAAAAAACCTTATATAAAATACTGATAGAAAATACAAACCCTTGTAGAATTTGTATATTTAGCTTTTTCGAGAGAATATAATAAAATTTTACGAATTTTGCATCGCCAAAGGATATTCCCGAGGCGATGTTTTTGTTTATAGTGCTTTATGGTTAGCAAAGCGTTGCTACATTGACGTTCTGGTACGGGAGAATAGGAATGTTATTCGAGAAGCAGATTAGTAAATATATGTACGCGTAAGATAGGGTTTGCGCTTAGCGCACCTGAGCACAGGTCCCGACAGCTGCTGAAATCGCCTATGGCGGCTGAAGTGCGAGGCATTAACAAAGTAAAAACGCAAAAAGAAAATGAAAAAGCGTAATTTACAAAAACACTGCCGAACTGCCAAGCGCAGCGAAAGCAGTGGCTTGAAGATGACAATCTTCGACCAACGTAGGGAAATGAGCAAGTTTGTTCCCGATTCGTTTGCAACATCAATATTAACGATGGGCACTCCGGATTGGATTCCCTCGACTCTGTACTTCGAGATGACCGACAGCCTGCGCGGATTCGATTCCGAGATGGCTCTGATCATTGTCGACAACTTGATAGACTGCATGAGCGGTCTTGGACTCCACGTCACTGGCTTTAGCCATATCGACGATCTCTTGGGGCGTTTATACGCCCGGATATTGACGTGCGCTTTTAAACAAGGTATTCATCTTAAATATCCTATCTAAGCGAACGTTTGGGGGCACGAAGTGCCAGCATTTTGTGCCCCATCCTTATTCTTATAATATAAAAAAGGTATAAAAGAAAATGGACAAAATAGTAAAGAAAATTCGGGTTCGCGGCACGGGCACTTATGACCCTGAGACGCAGAAGTTCGGCTTCGAGCCGTTTAACGAAGCGCCCTCAACGCAGACCAACGTGAAAACTTGCAGTGGCGGTGGCAAACGCTGGACGACAACGGGCTCTGACCCTTCGAAGATGATAAGTCTGAAAAGCAAGGAGAGCTCTCCCGACCAGTATGCCGACTTCGTAAGACAGTTTGACGCACTGACCAAAGACCTGAAACCCGAGAAGCCCGTGGCGCTGCCCGACAGCCTGCGCGTGGTCAAGGAGAATGGTCTGGAATGTTGGCTCGACGAGGAGAAGAACGAGATGACCTTTACGGGCACCGTCGACCTCTCACGTCACAGCCGCGACTGGCAGGCCGAGGTGCTGCGTCAGGTGCAGCTGGTAGTTCGCCGACTGCCCGCCTCAGAGCGATTCAACAAAGTAATTAACAACTTTAAAAATATTGGAGGACTTAAAAAATGATTGTATTTCAAACGAACATTAACAAGCCGACGCAGGAACTCTGCGAACAGGCTCTGAAGGGTATGATGGAGCATCCTGCGAACATCGAGCTCGTTGACAACTACCGAAAGATGAAACGCCAGATGGCTGAGGCCGAGGCACGTCAGGCAGTAGAGGAGTTTGTAAACGGTGTACTGGCCCTCGACGACTACAAATCGTGGTTGGCAAAGGAACTGAAGAAGGATGAGCGTCGTAGGAAGAAGCAGATGCCCGCTTCTGACCAGGAGCGAGTGAAGCTTTACATTAGTCAGCTTAAGACTTCGCTGCCTGCCATCATTCCCACCATCGCTTACTTTATCGAAAGTAAAGACCGATGGGGACGCATTGGGCTGTGGCGACTGCAGGCCTACGGCTACTTGTCGGGCTTTGCCGTGGTGGACGGTGACCATGTGCCGAACGTGGAGTCCGTCATAGCTGAGTGGCTCCAGCGTGAGGACTTCGGTGAACTGGGCATCGTCTGTATATTCGTCACTCCGAGCGGTGAAGGCGTGAAGGTGATCTTCAAAGCCCGCGAGGACTGGGGCAACCTTCAGGACAATGCCTACACCATGGCAGAAAAGCTGGGTATCTTGGACTACTGTGACTCTCAGACGAAGAACAGCGACCATGCTCACTTCATCCCTAAGGCCGACGACGTGAAGTTCATCGACTGGGAGGCGTTGTTCACCTATGAGAATCCCGCGTATGAGGCTCGCTACGGTGAGGCTTACCGTCGTGGTGAGTCAGACCCCACCCAGCCCCGTTGGCAGGAGTTGGAACGGCAGCGCAAGGAGGCGAGAAAAGGGGTGGTAAGCAGGACATCAGCGCAGCCCACCGCAGTCGCCCAGCCACAGACGGAAACGCCAGTGGAATTCTCGGAGGAGGACGACGCCTTGATCAAGGTTCTCAACGAATACTACGGGCCCAGCTTGCCGCCTCACACTAAGCACGACCGCATGCAGACAGAGACCTCACACTGGCTCTGTTATTTCAACGACAACGACGCACAGAAAGCCATTGCCATGGCCTATTGCCTTGACTGGGTGAAGGAATGGAATCCGAAGCCAGGCGAAGTGGAAGACCTGTGCCAGACGGCTGCCAAGAAGAAACTGTTGACGCGCTATCCCAAGACGCTGAAAGAGCTGATGGATAAGGCTGGCATCAATCTGGAGCAGTCTGCGGCAACTTCGAAGAATGTCAACCCGATGGCCGTCCTGCCCTTCGACCGCTGGTGCGACACGATAGAGAGTTTCTTCGATGTGTTCCCCTGTCTGCGCGAGGTCTGCGAACCCCATCCGCGCCGTCTGTGGCCCTTCCTGCTCTATGCCTCGGCTGCCATGATGGGCACGTGCATGGATTTGACTTACTACTATTTCTATGCCAACAGAGGTGAGCGCACACGCCTGAATTACATCATCTGGGGCATAGGTGACCCCACGTCGGGAAAGCACACGCTGGAGCGACTGATGGTTAATCTGCTGGCCCCCATCATTGCGGAGAGCGATATAGCTGACGAGAGCACCAACACCTGGAAGGGTGAGACAGACGCCAAGGGGGCCAACAAAGAGAAGGATCTCAGACCAGAGATTTATAACCGGATGTTCGGCTACCGCACGTCTAACAGCGAGTTCATACGCAGCCTGATAAACTGCAAGGAGGAGGTGGAGGGTGAAATGATGGGACGCCACATGGTAACCGTGTCGTCAGAGAAAGACCTCGAGATAGGCAAGTCTGGCAGCTGGATTTCGAAATCTAACATGATTCTGCTTAGTTTTCATGGGGAGTACGATGACCAGCACTACTCTAATAAGCAGTCGGTCAGTGGCCGTTACCGCGTATTTTGGAACATGGTGGAGACGTTTACGCCGCCCACGCTTTCCAAGCTCGTGAACGAGAGGTCGGTAAATTCTGGCCTTGATACACGTACTGGGTCGATTCCTATGGGCGAGGACGATTTCCGTATGATTCCGTTGGGCGAGAAAAACGACCCCAAGACTGCTGAATATAATAATACTTTGAAGCAGTGGTCGTACCGCCTGGATCAGCGCCGTGGTGAATTGCCTCTTTGGCCTTTGGTGGAGCACGTCCACCAGTGGTGTGATGACCGCCGTGCCATTGCCGAGTTCAACGACAGGGACAAGGCCGACTGGTTGCTCATCAAGCGTGTGCCGTACTATGGCATCAACGTCAGCGCACCTTACATCGACATGCGACATTGGGAAGAGCGCGAGCAGACCGGCACCTACACTCCAGACGACGTGGACCTCTCTTTGGTAGACTTGGTACTTGACATTCAGTATCGGACGCAGCACTATTGGTACTACGAACTGCACCGTCAGTACTATGACAACCAGCTGCGGGATGCTGCCAAGCAGTGCCGTCGTACGACTAAGTACCAGGAGTGTTTCCGCCAGTTGCCGGAGGAATTCACCACCGAGAAGTTTGCACAAGTATTCGGCTTAGCAAATAACCGGGCAGCCCAGAAGCCGTTGCAGCGTTTAGAGGCTGACAAGGTCATCGAGCGTACCATGCGCGGCCACTACAAGAAACTCGTCTCCGAACTTCCGACGATATAAATGCGGAAATGCGGAAATGCGGAAAGTGGACATTAAGCACTCTCATGCCCAAACAGCATGAGGGTGCATTCTTTTGGTGCCAAATCCGACCTAAAAATAAATCTTAATTTATTTTGCCGTTTGGGAATTTTTCATTATCTTTGCAGCGGAATGTTAAGATATCAACAAAATCAACCAACGATATGAATAACAAAACTTACCAAACAATGAGAAGGGCATTTTTTACGGTCGCTTTAGCGGCCGGAGTGTGCGGTGCC
The DNA here is from genome assembly GCA_017474845.1 of Prevotella sp. Classification (GTDB taxonomy): domain Bacteria; phylum Bacteroidota; class Bacteroidia; order Bacteroidales; family Bacteroidaceae; genus Prevotella. Next base: position 24,597 of record JAFVGS010000007.1, on the reverse strand, counting down.
GCCTGGGGTCAGGAAGCACTGACAACAGTGGTTCAGGCCGGCTCGGGCGTGACGAAGATCGGTTTAGGCCAAGAAGCGGCCACGGAGGTGTCGAGCAACGCGACGGTAGAGGTTGAGTCGGGGACGACGGTGAGAATAGAGGGCGCGGCACCGGCAGCGGGGAAACTGGTGCGGCTGAAACTCACCAGAAGGGAAGACCTCGACCCCAACATTCATACAGGTGAAAATCCGGGGAACGACCCCGGTGGTCAGTCAGGGGAAATCAGTCAGCAGCACAATTTATCTCTGAAAAGAACTGATGATAACGGTCAAACGCTTCAAATAAAAAATGGTGTTAATACAGTGAATGATCTGGCTTTACCTGATATAATCAAGGGACACTTTCGCGGAGACGATGAAATAAATGATATTGAGACGATGAAACTGGAAGGTTATAAGGAGGGTATTGGGAATGTAACGTTGAATTACAAGTCAAATGCGGCGTTTATAGGTGGCTTTATATACTGGATTCTGTTCGCATGTCCTGGAGAAAGTGACATTTCGTGGCTTCTCGTCGATGGCAAAGGTTGTCAGGACGGTTCGGTAAATATTGCGATACCCGCAAACATACTCCCTCAACTCGCCCGTGATAAATTTGTAGTTTTTGTCATTCTGAAATAAATTATGGAGGATATGAATATGAGATATATAAATTGCAATGCCAAGGGACTGATGAGTCGGCTGGCCCTGATGGTGGCGCTGTTGGCAGGTGTGTTGTCGGCGCAAGGACAGGAAAGCAGTAATGAACCGGCATTGGGTACCGACGTCACGACACAGTGCGGGGTAACGCCGACCTATAGCGCCGATGGGAAGTTCTCGTTCACGATGCAGGCCTACAGTGTCTTGGCCGAGATCGAATATATTGACGTCATCACCTCTGTCACGACGCAACCGACGAGCCTGAACCTGATGGTGGGCGCTGGGAGCGGCAATGTGCTGACGGTGGAAGCGACGGCAGCAGCAGGGTATGAGCTATCCTACCAGTGGTATGTGAATACGAGTGCGTCCAATGAGGGCGGCTCGGAGATCAGCGAGGCGACAGAGGCCAGCTATACCGTTCCGACGGCGACGGCAGGCGCCTATTATTACTATTGCGTTGCGACCGCCACGAAAACCGACGACGCCAACGTGAAGGCCGTAGCCCCCTCGAACGTGGTCACTGTGACCATCACAGTTCCCACCCACACGATCACCGTTGAGGCTGATCCCAAAGATGGCGGCACGGTGACGGGCGGCAGCAGCGGTACCTACGCCGAGGGCACGCAGCTGGAATTCACGGCGACGGCGAACGAGGGCTACCGGTTTAAGAACTGGACGATCGACGGCATCGATGGCGGTTCGGAGACCACCTATCAGTTCACCGTCAACGGCGACTTTAGTGCGGTGGTGGCCCACTTCGAGCGCATCTATCCGCTGACGGGCAACTACGTGCTCTTCTTTCCTGAGGGCGACTATAATCCCATCACCGTGGCTGCTGAGGGCGAGACGGTGACGGTGAGCTATAATCCGAATGATTCCACCGGCCAGGTTATTATCCCGTCGGGCAAATACTTCACGGGCAACTATCTGTCGGACGATGTGACCTTCACCCCGGTAGAGGGAAATACGGATGCGACGTTCGTCATGCCTGGTAAGGCGGTCTCTGTATCGGTAGAGCTGGCCGATCAGGAGGAGTACATCTTCGACTTAACCACCAACGAGCCGCAGGAGTTTCCCGAGTCGATGTGGATGCTGCTCATACACAACCTGGATGACAACAGCATCTTTGACAATAATGATTGGTACCTCGACCTGAACCTCGACGGCAACCGCGACGTGCTGCTGGTGGAGGACTACGACGAGACGGCGGGCGTGTCGACCTACCGCGCTACGCGCCAGCCCGGAGCCGATGCCATCGCGTCAAACTGCCGCTTCGACTTGAGCTACGAAATACCGCTGCAGTACAACAGCGTGCTGTTCGTGCTCAACGCGCCCAAGGCCATCCAGCCCGACTGGATCACCGTAGGCGACGGTACGCCCCTCGTCTATAATGGCCAGACACAGACGCCAGCGGTCACCGTGACGGACGGCGGGACGGATATCACCGACGATTTCGACGTGGTGTATAATAATAATATGAACGCATGCGAGGCCACTGCCGAGAACGCTCCCACCGTCACTGTCACCGCTAAGAGCACCAGCATCAATTATACGGGTTCGGCTACGGCGACGTTCACCATCGCCCGCAAGGCCTTGGAGTTGGTTGCCGATCCTAAGACCATCGTCGAGGGAGAAGCGCTGCCAGAGTTCACGGGAAGCATTACGGGCTTTGTCGAGGGCGAAGGACTGAGTGACACCGATGTGCTGGCATTCAGCGTGGAAGGAACCCCGTCGACCGAGGGCGAGTATGCAGTGACAGGTAAGCTGAACGGTAAAGCAAGCGGCAACTACGGACAGAACTACACCTTCGACAACGCCGCCGCAAACTCAACGGCCCTCACCATTAACCCCATTCCGACTTTTACCCACGGAGGTTTCGAATACAAGATTACCAGCATGAGTCTGCATACAGCCGAACTGTCGGACATTGATGGTGATGAACCGACGGGCGAGCTGGTCATTCCTGCCAGCGTCAAATACGAAGGAGCAGACTATACCGTAAACAGCATCGGTGATGGAGCGTTCGTCTTTTGCGATGACCTGACTTCAGTCATTATTCCTGCCAGTGTGAAGAGCATCGGAGTATGCGCTTTTGGAAACTGCACCAAACTCACCTCAGTCACCATCCCCGACGGCGTGACCAGCATCGGGATAAGTGCATTCGAAGTCACGGGTCTGACCTCGGTCGCCATCCCTGCCAGCGTGAAGAGCATAGGTGAAACTGCTTTCCTGAATTGCGAAAAACTGCAGTTGGTGACCGTCTATACGCCGTCGGTGCCAACTACAAGCGGTAAGATTTTTACAGGAAGTAATTCTAACTTGAAAGTATATGTGCTGGCCAACCTCGTTAATGACTTTACGAATGACGAGAACTGGAGTACCAATGCCGACATCGAACCGTTAGCCCCGATCGACATAGAGGCCCCCTGGAATGTGAAAAAGAATAATACTATCGTTGTGACCATCGGCCAGACGGGATATGCCTATAATGAGGTGAGTATAGGGTACGTTTATAACGTTTATAACATAAACGGTGTACTCATGAATGGAATTGTGTCTGCCTTGCTTGTAGAGTTATCCGGAAACCAAGCGACCTATGAGATTACGGAAAACAGAGCGACGAAACTGACCTTCGGCAACGTGGAGTGGAAGTCAGACGGCGCATTGATAACACGTCCCGCTAACATCAGTTTTTATAAGACTGATATAAATATCGAAAGTCTCAGTTTTACAAACATAGAGTTTGTTCCAACCAATGGCAGCATGACACTTGTCGCAGGCTTCGGCGATACTGTTGGAACCATCACTGGCGCCAGTTACACTATTGGACTGGGAATTGGCGACGCCAGTGTCTCTCTCTCTGACGGCAATCTCATCTTCACTGCTGGGACAGCTGCTGGTCAGACGCAAGAACAGGTTTCCGTGGATTCGGATCAGCCCGTGAATATCGGCGGCATTCAGATGCAGAAACTGTCGGCAGCTACTCAGGAGGCCCTCAGCGGTGTGACCAATGCTTCGATCGCGATAGAACCAAGTAATGCTCATCGTGTGTCTGTAGTAAAGGATTTTTCCGGCGGAAAAGCTACAATTTCTTTGAAGTTCGAAAAGGGCTCGTCTATGAAGGCTGCTTTCCCGGGTGCCGGGAAGGGAGATAGATTTCGTATAGAGGTAATAAACCCAAAGAGCGTGGCTAAGACTATAGCAGAAAAGGATTATTTGAAAAGGGTAAAGGTTCCACAAAAGTCGCACTCCCGCGTTCGGGGCGTTGAAGACGAGATGATAGAAATCGAGTCGGGCGAAGAGTACGTGGTGCTTCAGGACGGTCCGTTAGTGCTTACCTTCGACGTGGAGGAGGAGCCGATCACCATCAAGAGCCTCACGCTGAATGATCCCGACCCCAACGATCTCGACCTTAACGGCGAGGTGGACGCTGCCGATCTCGTAAAGGCCATCAGCGAAGGCAAGACCCAAGCCGAGATCGACGCCATCGTGAACGCCATCATGGGCAACTGACGTAAATAGGGATAGTCATACAAAGACATGGAAAGGAAACTGTTTTGCGAAATATCGCCCTTCACCTACCGGCTGTCGATGGAGAAGGAAATCCTGAAGCGCCGCGTTCAGGACCTGTTGCGGAAGACACAGTTCGCCAAGGAGCGGACGGAGGAGACGTTGCCAGTGGTGGTCTATCGCCACAACTCACTCATCCGCCGGCGGCTGGGTAACGTGAATATGCAACTGCAGGAGAACAAGGCTACGAACCTGGCCCTGGCGGTGAAGCACATCAATGGGCTGGTGATCCGTCCTGGTGAGACATTCTCCGTCTGGAAGCTCATCGGGCGCACCACCAAGCGCAAGGGCTACAAGGAGGGGCTGACCATCGCCAAGGGCAAGCCCTCGCAGGGCATCGGCGGCGGCATGTGCCAGCTTTCGAACCTGATACACTGGCTCGTGCTGCACAGCGAACTGACCATCACCGAGCATCATCATCACGACGGGCTCGACCTGTTTCCCGACTTCGGGCGCCAGATTCCCTTCGGCACTGGCACCAGCATCTCGTACAACTATATCGACTACCGGTTCAGGAACGACACCCGGAACACCTATCAGCTCCGCCTCTGGACGGACGAGGAATACCTATGCGGCGAACTGCGGGCCACGGCGCAGCAGCCGCATACGTTCCACATCCATGCCGAGGACGAGTATTTCTCGCGAGAGGGCGGCGTGGTTTATCGTAACGGCAAAGTCTTTCGAGACATCATAGACCGTACTACCGGCCAATGTCTCGAAAGCCAGCTCATCCGCACCAATCATGCACGGGTGATGTACGACTGTCCGCCGTCGATGGTTATCAGGGAAGAGAATCAGTAGGATGTCACCGTTACCTGATCAATCGTCGGGGTTACGCTTGTAGTGGAACTCCTGGATGTTGGGGTTCGTGCCCAGGTCGCCTCCGATGGTCGTGGTATTGATGAGCTTCTGGTTGTAGCTCTTGCGCATCGGGCCAATGCGGAGGAGGAAGTCGTTGAAGTTGGCCGTGGGGATGACGACACCGTAGATGCCGAAGCCTACGCGCGTGCCCTCCGTCTTGACGTTGTTGTAGACGTAGGCGGTGCGGAAGAACGAATGGTTGAAGATCTCCAGACGGTTGTACTTGTCGAACACCTCGCGCCACTCCTTACCGGCCTTCGTGGTGTCAGCCTTGGTGAAGATGAAGCCGATGTTGTTGACGAAGTCGTCGATGTGGTCGCCTCGGATGCTGTCGTTCTGTTCCATGCACTGCATGATGTTGTCGTTCATCTCGTCGCGCATCTCCTGGTCTGTCGGCTTGGTGAGGACAGCGAGGATGAAGAGCACCAAGAGGATGACTGCTAAAATGACAAATTTGCCGAGGCAGCTGTGAAGAAACATCTTTCCTACGCTCTCGTTTGTTCTGTAACCTTGGTTGTCGGATGGGTTCATAGTTGCTATTAAATTTGATTATTGTGAATTAAGTTCATGAATTCTTGCCGTGTCTTGGCCTGATTGAAGGCGCCGCTGAAGTCGCTGGTGGTGGTGATGGCGTTCTGCTTCTCGATGCCGCGCATCTGCATGCACATGTGGCGGGCTTCGACGACGACCATCACGCCCAGGGGCTTGAGCGTCTCCTGGATACAGTCCTTGATCTGCTGAGTCATACGCTCCTGTACCTGAAGGCGGTGGGCGTAGATGTCAACCACGCGGGCTATCTTCGACAGTCCGGTGATGTAACCGTTAGGGATGTAGGCGACGTGGGCCTTGCCGTAGAAGGGCAGCATGTGGTGCTCGCAGAGGGAGAAGAAATCGATGTCCTTGACGATGACCATCTGCGAGTAGTCCTCCCGGAAGAGGGCGTCTGTGAGCACCTTGTGGGCATCCATCTGGTAGCCTCGCGTGAGCACCTGCATAGCCTTGGCCACGCGCATAGGGGTCTTCAGCAGTCCTTCGCGCTCCGGGTCTTCGCCCAGTAGCGTCAAGATCTGATGATAGTGCGCAGCGAGTTCCTCAACTCCAGTCTCCTGACTCCTGACTCCTAACTCCTGACTCCAGTCTCCTGACTCCTGACTCATGGGTATAAAACGGTTATTTTCCCTTTGACGATAACGGCCGACGGGTAGCCGAGCGACTTGACCCTCGTGAGTATCTCGTGCGCCTCCTCATAGGTGCGGTAGTTGCCCATGCGGCAGATCCAGCGCGGGGAGTAGAAATGCACGTAGACGGGCTCGTTGGGGAAGAGCGTCTTGATCTCATCGCCCGTGCGCTCCGCCTTCTGACGGTCTACACGACTGTTGCCTCCGGCGAATACCTGCACGCGCCAGCCGTTGATTTTCTGGCCTTTCATGATCTTCTTGCTGTGGTCGATGGAGTCGATTGCAACAGAGGTGTCGTCCAGAAGGTCATCAGCCTGCTTGCCGTTCTGCTGGGGCATGGCAGGCGTCGTAGTGGTCGTCGTCGGGGTGTTGACGAGGTCTTCGATGGCCTTGTCTTGCGTAACAGTCACCTTGCCTTCACCGGTCTTGCTCTGCTGGAGTTGTTCGGTAAAGGTAGACTGCGCGTCGGCTGCCAGCCAGCAGCCGACACACAGTACTAAGGTCAATGCGAGTCGTCTCACTTCTTCCAGGCGTCGATGATTCCCTTGAAGTCTGCAGCCTTCAGTGAGGCACCGCCGATCAGACCACCGTCGATGTCGGGCTTTGCGAACAACTCGGGAGCGTTAGAGGCCTTGCACGAACCGCCGTAGAGGATGGTGGTGTCGTCGGCCACAGCCTGACCGTACTTCTCGGCGATGATGCTGCGGATGTAAGCGTGGATCTCCTCGGCCTGCTCTGCGGTAGCGGTCTTGCCGGTACCAATGGCCCAGATGGGCTCGTAGGCGATGACGATCTTGCGGAAGTCCTCCTCAGAGAGGTTGAACACTGAACCTTCGAGCTCGGCCTTCACGACCTCGTTCTGCTTGCCGGCCTCGCGCTCATCCAGGCTCTCACCGATGCAGAAGATCACCTTCAGGTCGTTCTTCTGGGCGAGCAGCACCTTCTCCTTCAGGATCTCGGGTGTCTCCTTGTAGTACTCACGGCGCTCAGAGTGGCCGAGGATGACGTACTGGGCACCAGTAGACTTCACCATCTCGGCAGAAACCTCACCGGTGAAGGCTCCCTTCTCCTTGTCGGCGCAGTTCTCAGCACCAAGGCCGATGATGTCCTGGTCGAGGAACTGTGCGATAGAAGCGAGGTGAATGAACGGGGTGCAGATGACCACACCGCAATTGGGCTTGTCAGCCTTCAGTGTCTCGTTGAGCTCCTTTGCAAGAGCGATACCGTCCTGGAGATTCATGTTCATCTTCCAGTTTCCTGCTACGATTTTCTTTCTCATAACTGTTTGATTTTGTACTTTTAACCTTAAACTTTGAATTCTATCATTTCTTTTCTTTTTCCTGATCCAGTGGGTCCATGCCCAGAGTCGGTCGGCGAGGGTGAGGAGCAACAGCGGAAGCACGAACCATGTGAGCATCCATAGGATCTTGCTTGTGACAGTCTCTGCGGGCAGCTGTCCCAGCGCACTCTCTTCCAGTCGGCTGGTGAGTTCTGCTTCCGACGGCAGGGCGTTGTGGCTCCATTTGCGGATGACGACGCCGTCGTGGAGGAGCACCAGTCCCGGATTCGACCGTATGACGGTCTTCAGCGTGATGTCGTCGGTATTGCAGAACGGATATTCTGCACCCGTCGTGTCGCGCCAGCGGGTGATGGCTGCGCCTGTGCTGGCCGTGAGACAGTAGAACGGATAGCCGTTGTCCAGACTGTACTCATACACGTGGTTCAGTTCGTCGAGCTGTGAGTCGTCGGCCTGTTCCAGATGGGGTGCTACGAGCAGGAATGTGTATCCGCTGTCGTTGAGCACCGCCTCGGTGATGTCCTCGCCGTCGTCCGCGCTTTCGAGGAAGAACTCGCTGTAGGGCGATTCCTCACCGTCCATCATCCGCTGCCAGCCTGTCCTGAGGTCTGCGCCCACGTGATAGGGACGGAAGTCGAACTGCGGCAGGGTGTAGAGGCTCCGTCCGATGATGAAGAACAGGATGAAGACCACTGCGTAGTTGACGACAATCCACTGGTTCGTCTCGCCGATGAGCCGTGACTGTAGGGTGGGCCATTTCCACACAACGACGGCAGCACAGAGCAGCACGACGTTCTTCCACAGCGTCTGCCAGTTGGTGAGCACCAGTGCGTCGCCGAAGCAGCCGCAGTCGGTAATGGGGTCGGTCAGTGCCAGCCAGAGCGTGAGCGGCGTCATGACGAGCATGATGACGAGCACCAGCTTCGACACAAGCCTCCGCCTGATGGCGAAGAGCAGACAGATGCCGAGGATGAACTCCAGGGCTGCCAGCAGGACTGCTGCCGTCAGCGTCAGGATGTCGGGAACCATAGATCCCAATCCCATCGCCGTCAGATAGTCATGGATCTTGTACTGGGTACCCAGGGGATCCACTGCCTTGACGAATCCTGAGGGGATGAACGTCAGGGCAAGTATCAATCGGCAGATGTTGACGGCTGTCTTCCTCACTCCGATAGTTTAATTACGCCAAAGACCGCATAGTTGATGATGTCCATATAGTTGGCATCGATACCCTCGGAAACGAGTGTCTCGCCCCCCAGGTTCTCAATCTCCTTGATACGCTCTATCTTCGTCAGGATCAGATCGGTATAGCTGCTGACGCGCATGGAGCGCCACGCCTCGTCATAGTCGTGGTTCTTCTTCTTCATCAGCTCTAGGGCCTCGTGGGCGAAATGGTCGTAGAGTTTCATCGCCTCCACATTGTCCATGTCGACAGTGTCGGCAAAGCCCTTAGAGAGTTGGATGAGGCCTACGATGCCGTAGTTGATCAGCGCGATGAACTCCGGCCTGATGCCTTCGCCCACCATCGATTCCTTCTTGATTTCAAGGGAACGGATGCGCTTGGCCTTGATGAAAAGCTGGTCGGTGAGCGCCGTCGGGCGAAGGATGCGCCACGAGGCTTTGTAGTCGTGAAGCTTCTTCTCGAACAGGGCTCTGCACTCTGCCAGCGCCTGCTCAAATTGGGCGTTTGTCTTCTCCTGATAGTCCATAATCGGGTGCAAAGGTACAACAAAAATGTGAAAGGTAAAAATGAAAAGTGAAAAATTTGCTACCGCTCTACATAAATTTTATACGGCGGCAGCAAATTTTACACTTTTCACTCTTCACTTTTACCTTCTTCCTGCTTCTGGCGGATATAGCGGATCTTCATGCCGAGGGCTTCAAACTGGGTGCGGATGGAGTCGCGGCGTACGCGGGTGAGTGTGAGCGCCGTCAGTTCTTCGGCGGTTGCCTTCAGGGCTGCCTTGTGGGCGTCGACCTGTTGTTGCAGACCGTCCAGTTGCCGGTTGACCACCACCAGCACGCTGTCTGTACGAGCCAGTTCCTGTTGGGCGATCTTCAGTTCCACGTCTTGATGCAGCCTGAGTGCTGCCTTCCTTGCCTCGACGATGTCGGGGAAGGTTCGGCGGAGGGAGTCGATAAGCATCCGGGCTTCGTCGAGCCGTCCGTCCTCACAACATGCAGCTGCCTGCTGAGCCAACAGCTCCGCCTGTTCCTGAGGATTTTCTCCACAGGCAACGAACCAGACGGCCGCGAGAAAGATAATAATTCGTTTCATCATACAAATATAGGGATTAGAGGTTGACCATAAACGACAGACCGAGGGTGACATAGTACATCTTTTTCTTTTTCTGGTATTCCAGAGGATAGAGTTCAAAGGCAATGGGCGAGAGTGTGGCCAGCTCATAGGTGCCGGTTGTCAGTCCGTACTGCATGAAATGCAATGGGTCGTACCTCAGCGTGAAGGTCTTCTTGCAGTAGTCGTAATCGGCAAAAACGCGCCAGGAGAAGTTCGACTTGTACTGATAGGTGAGCGACAGTCCCGTACCCAGAGTGGTGGAGTTGTCGGCACCCAACGTCACATATTTCCATTCAATATAATACGTATGGCCAGTATTGACAGGGAGTGCGATGTCCGGATTCTCGTAGTAGCCGTTATGCAGGGTGAGGGTGTAGTCGATGTCCATCACGTTACCCCTCGCATAGCCGTCGATGTCGAGTTCCTGAGTGATGGAACGGCCGATGAGGGCCTTGGTGCCCAGAGAGAAACGCGTGCCCAGCGGGATGTTGAAATAGAAACCCACGCTGCCGCAGAACTCTGTCAGGTGGTCGCTCTTCACGATACCCCCCATCTCAGTGATGGGCGCGTCAGGCGTGCCGAATCCAATCTTTTTGAGGAAGGCATACTGCGCGGCATAGTCGTATTTGTAGCTTTCGTAATCATCCACATGGTAGATGCCTCCTAATCTGGCCCAGGCGTTCAAACCGTCATCTCCTGTGATTTCCGAGAATCCGCCAAATGACTTGGCCGACATGGCTCTGACGCGCAGGCGGCCTCCGATACCCACATATCTGTTAAAGAAATAGGCACCCTCGGCGTCCACCACCGTAGTGGCATGGAAATGGATGGGGTCATCCTCGACAATACTCCGCACGTTCTCGTTGTATAATTCCCTGCCGATGAGGTCGTCTCTGGTGAACTCAATGTCTTTACTGCCGATGCCCAGACCCATCGAAATGGCGAAGAATGTGGGATTGTTATAATCCGCCTCCAAATCGTTGCGAAGCAGGCCCTTGCCCTTGAACATCAGGTCGCAGAGGGCATAGCCCAGCTCACCGGACAGAATACCGATACCGGCACCCGAGAGTACGTCGCTCACCCAGTGGCGGTTGTTCAGCACACGCATCACACCAGTAGCGGTAGCCACGCCATAGCCGGCTACAGAGTACCAAGGCGAGCGGGTCATACCATACTCCTTATGGAGAATGGTGGCGCCAGCAAACGAGGTGGCTGTATGGCCGGAGGGCCAGGAGTTGGCCGTCGATCCGTCTGGACGCATTTCCTTGGTGGAGTATTTAAAGCCGTTGACGAGGGCTGCCATGATGAGATACGACATACCGGCACTCGCCAGCAGGCGTGGCCAATCGCTGCGGCCCTCGACACCTGCCAGCTTCAGACCCATCGTCATCACTGGACCGAAGAGCTGGGTGTAGTCATCGATGCTTGTCTTGAAGTCCGACAGCAGCAGCGTGTTCCTGTTGGCGTTCTTGTCATTGACACGGAACATGTTCTTGTCACCCTTGATGGCCAGTCCTGCGACGAACAGGGGCACACCGGCAAACGTAAAGTCGTCCAGGAACTTATAGGGCTTCAGACCGGGATTGGTCTTCGACTTGAAGAAATCAAAGTCCATACCGCAGTTCATGCTATGCGCTGTCGTTGCCATGCTGTGCGATGCAGTAGACGAAGTGAAGGGGTTCGCGGGCTGTTCCACCAGCTCTGGCTTCATCTCCGGAGTCTCCAGCTTCAGGGGCTCCATATGCGTGTAATCTTCTGCGTGAGCGCAGAGAACGGTTGTCATTCCAATCAAAACGTATGTCAAAAACTTAATGTTCATAACATTGGTTGTCATCAGTTTCAGCTGCAAAGGTACGACAAAATAGTGAAATGTGAAGAGTGAAAGGTAAAAAAATGCTTCCACCACCAAAAATTATGTAGAGCGGAAGCAAATTTTTCACTTTTCACTTTTACCTTTTACCTTTTTTTATTACCTTTGCACCCCGAAACAAGGAGAAAGGATGAAACTATACTCCGACGAAGAACTGGCGACGATACTCGATCAGGCGGTATTCCGGCTGATCAGCGAGGCTGCAGACCGCGTGGGTCTGGAGTGCTATGTCGTGGGTGGTTACGTGAGGGATATCTTCCTCGAGCGGCCTTCCAACGATATCGACGTGGTGGTCGTCGGCAGCGGCATCGCAGTGGCAGAAGAACTGAAACGGATGGTTGGTCGCAAGGCTCATCTCTCTGTTTTCAAGAACTTCGGCACGGCACAGTTGAAGTTCCGTCAGAAAGGTGTTGAATACGAGGTAGAGTTTGTCGGAGCCCGCAAAGAGAGCTACAGCCACGATTCACGGAAGCCCATCGTCGAGGACGGAACCCTGGAAGATGACCAGAACCGTCGTGACTTCACCATCAATGCGATGGCTATATGTCTGAACAAAAACCGTTTCGGAGAACTCGTCGATCCCTTCAACGGACTGGCGGATCTCGAAGACGGTATCATTGCCACACCCCTCGATCCTGAGATTACCTTTTCTGACGACCCGTTGCGCATGATGCGCTGTGTCCGTTTCGCCACGCAGCTGAACTTCCAGATAGAACAAGATACCTATGAGGCGCTGGAACGGATGGCCGACCGTATCAAAATAGTGAGTGGCGAGCGTATCAAGGACGAACTCAACAAGATTATCCTCGCCCCGCATCCCAGCATCGGCTTCGAGTATCTGCAGCGTTGTGGGCTGCTGAACATCATCCTCCCCGAACTGGCTGCCCTCGATATCGTCGAGCAGAAGAATGGCCGCGCACACAAGAACAATTTCTACCACACGCTGGAAGTTCTGGAAAATGTTGTTTCGAGGAGTGAGGAGTGTGGAGTGAGGAGTGAGGATTCTCTTTGGTTGCGATGGGCGGCCCTTCTCCACGATGTCGGTAAGACCAAATCGAAACGCTGGGACCCGGCTATTGGCTGGACGTTCCACAATCATAACCTCATCGGAGCCAAGATGGTGCCCGTCATCTTCCGCCGGCTGATGCTGCCGATGGATGCCAAGATGAAATATGTGCAGAAATTAGTTGACTTGCACATGCGCCCCATCGTCATTGCCGACGACGTGGTGACCGACTCTGCCGTGCGCCGCCTGATGAACGATGCCGGAGAAGACATCGACGACCTGATGACCCTCTGTGAGGCCGATATCACCTCGAAGAACGAAGTGCGCAAGAAAATCTTCCTCGAAAACTTCCGTATGGTCCGTGAGAAACTGGCCGACCTGAAGGAGAAAGACTACGTCCGTCTGTTACAGCCCGTCATCGACGGCAACGAGATCATGGAGATGTTCCACTTGAAGCCCAGCCGTGAGGTGGGTGTTCTGAAACAGTTCTTGAAGGATGCCGTCCTCGACAACCGCGTGGAGAACGAACGCGAGCCGCTCATGCAGCTCCTCATGGAGAAGGCCAGGCAAATGGGGCTGAAATCATAAACCCACGAGGATTGTTCTTTCAATTTACAATAAACTTTGTTAAAAACACTTACTGCTGATATATCATAAGATATATTTTTCGTACCTTTGCATCTCGAAAACCGCAACCAAGATGATTAGTTTTCGGTAAAAGGATTAGATTCAACAAATAATCAGTTTAATAAAAGGTATGAAAAAAAACAAGATTTTGATGTTTGCTGCCGCAACGCTGCTGTTGGCATCGTGTGGCGGTGGCGGTGGTCGCCCGACATTCGGCGACAATGAGTATCCTGTGCTGACTGTGGGTACGTCGAGCACCCAGATGCAGACCACGTATCCCGCTATTATCAAGGGTGTGCAGGATGTGCAGATCTGCCCGAAGGTGCAGGGTTTCATCACTCAGATCAACGTGAAGGAAGGTCAGACGGTGAGTGCCGGACAGGTGCTCTTCGTGCTGGATAACGTGACCTATCAGTCGCAGGTGCGCCAGGCTCAGGCATCGGTGAACACCTCCGAGGCTTCTTGCAACACGGCAAAGCTGAATTTCGAGAACTCCCAGAAACTGTTTGAGAACGGTGTCATCGGTGACTTCGAACTCAAGTCTGCCACGAACTCTTACGAGCAGGCCAAGGCCAGTCTTTCTGCTGCCCAGGCCAGTCTCGCCAGTGCCAAGGAGATGCTGAGTTTCTGCTATGTGAAGAGCCCTGCTGCTGGTGTGGTGGGTACACTACCGTATAAAATCGGTACGCTCGTGAATACCTCGACGGTGATGACAACCGTGTCTAACAACTCTTCGATGGAGGTGTATTTCTCCCTGACGGAGAAGGACGCCATGAACATGACGCAGGCTTCGCTGGGTGAGATGCCTTCTGTACAGTTGCGTCTGGCTGACGGTACCATCTATAATCACGAAGGTAAGGTGACGAAGATGAGTGGTGTGATCGACGCTGCTACGGGTTCTGTGCAGATTATCGCCTTGTTCCCCAATCCTGAGAAGCTGTTGAAGAGCGGTGGCTCTGGCGCCATCGTCATCCCGAGAAGCAACTCGAACGCTATCGTGATCCCGCAGGGCTGCGTCTCTGAGGTGCAGGACAAGAAGTTCATCTATCTGCTGGGCGAGGGTAACAAGGTGAAGTACTCGGAGATCAAGGTTGATCCGCAGAACGACGGCAAGAACTACATCGTGACTGAGGGCCTGAAAGTGGGCGACAAGTTTGTCACCAATGGTATCACCAAGCTCTCTGACGGTATGGAGATTGTTCCCATCACACCTGAGAAGTATGAGCAGAAGATCAAGGACCAGGCCAAGGAAATGACTGCCGGTGACATTGTCGGAGCCATGAAGAAATAAAATTGTAAATCGTAAATCAGTAAATTGTAAATTATTATGACTTTTACGAATTTCATTAAACGCCCGGTGCTGTCGACGGTGATCTCCATCGTCATTGTGCTGCTGGGTTTCATCGGACTGGTCTCGCTGCCTATTGAGCAGTATCCGGATATCGCACCGCCAACGGTCGTGGTCTATACCAGCTACCCTGGCGCTGACGCAGAGACTGTGAAGAATTCCGTCATCGTTCCGCTTGAGGAGAGCATCAACGGTGTGGAAGGAATGGACTATATCTCCTCTACTGCCTCGTCAGGATCGGCACAGATCCAGGTGCTGTTCCGTCAGGGCATGAATGCGGATATGTGTGCCGTCAACGTGCAGAACCGTGTGCAGCAGGCGCAGGCACTGTTGCCTGCCGAGGTTACCCGTATCGGTGTGACGGTGATGAAGCGTCAGACCTCTCAGGTGCTGATGTACTCTCTGACTTCCGATGGCCGTTATGATGACGAGTTCCTGACGAACTACGCCAATATCAACATCGTGCCGGCCATCAAGCGTATCCAGGGTGTGGGTGACGTGCAGTCGCCGGGTCTGAAGACCTACTCGATGCGTATCTGGCTGAAGCCCGACGTGATGAAACAGTACGGCCTGATGCCTTCCGACATCTCTGGCGTGCTGGCTGAACAGAATATCGAGGCTGCTCCGGGTACCCTCGGTGAGCAGTCGAATGTGGCTTATGAGTACGCCATGCGCTACACGGGCCGTCTGAAGACTGCCGAGGAGTTCGGTAATATCATTATCCAGAGCAAGAACGACGGTACGACCCTGAAGCTGAAGGATGTGGCCAAGATAGAACTTGGCGGTCAGCAGTATTCGGTGTCGATGAAGAACAACAACATCCCCTCTGTGATGGGTATGGTGCAGCAGATTGCCGGTTCTAACGCCAACGAGATTGCCAAGCAGGTGAAGGCCGAGCTGGAAGAGCAGGCCAAGCTCTTCCCGCCGGGCATGTTTTATAAGATCAACTACGACGTGACGGAGTTCCTCTATGCTTCTATCGAGGAGGTGGTGTTCACGCTGTTCTTCACCCTTTTCCTGGTGTTCGTCGTGATCTACGTGTTCCTGCAGGACTGGCGCTCCACGCTCATCCCGCTGATTGCCGTACCGGTGTCACTGGTGGGTACCTTCTTCTTCCTCAGTGTGATGGGCTTCTCCATCAACCTGCTGACGCTGTCTGCCTTGCTGCTGGCCATCGCCATTGTGGTGGATGACGCCATCGTGGTGGTCGAGGCTGTGCATGCCAAGTTGGACCAGGGCTACAAGTCGTCGCTGACGGCCTCTATCGATGCCATGAACGAGATCTCTGGCGCTATCATCTCTATCACGCTCGTGATGGCTGCCGTGTTCGTGCCGGTATCGTTTATCGGTGGTACTTCAGGTACGTTCTACCGTGAGTTCGGTGTGACGATGGCTGTCTCCATCCTGATTTCTGCGCTGAACGCCCTGACGCTGTCGCCGGCCCTCTGTGCCATCTTCCTGAAACCGCACGATGGCGAGGGGCATAAGAAGCTGTCGCGTATCGACCGCTTCCATGCAGCCTTCAACACGGCTTTCACCACGACAACCAATAAGTATAAGGGTATTCTGGAGAAACTGGTGCGCAAGCCGGTTGCCATCATTGCTGCTGTGCTGGTTGGTGCCGTTGTGCTTGGCGTGACGATGTTTACCACGAAGTCAGGACTGGTGCCTGATGAGGATACGGGTACTGTCTTCTGTACCGTCTCGATGCCGCCTGCAACATCTGTGGCTCGTACGCGTCAGATTATCAGTCAGGTCGATTCTATCCTCGCTGCTGACCCAGCCATCCAGAGCCGTGAGCAGATCCAAGGTTACAACTTCATCGCTGGTGCGGGTTCCGACCAGGCTACGTTCATCATCAAGCTGAAGCCGTTCTCCGACCGTCAGAAGGGATTCTGGTGGAAACTCAGCGGACTGTGGCAGGGCGACGGTATCTACCGTTTCTTCCTCAATCCGTATGAATCCACAGGTGTCATCGCCCAGATCTTCATCAAGACGGCTCATATCAAGGATGCCCAGATCCTGGCTTTCGCACCGCCTATGATTCCTGGCTTCTCGGCCAACTCGGGTATCTCGCTTGTGATGCAGGACCGTACGGGTGGCGACCTGACCAAGTTCTTCGGTATCGTGAAGGATTACCTGGCAGAGCTCAACAAGCGCCCGGAGATCCAGACGGCACAGACGTCCTACAACCCGAACTATCCGCAGTACATGGTGTCGGTCGATGTGGCCAAGTGTAAGCAGAGCGGCATCTCGCCCTCTACGATACTCTCCACGCTGCAGGGTTACTATGGCGGTCTCTATGCCTCTAACTTCAATGCCTACGGTAAGCTCTACCGTGTGATGATCCAGGGTCTGCCAGAGACGCGCAAGACGCTTGAGTCGCTTAATAGTATATATGTACGCACGCCTGCGGGCATGGCTCCTATCCAGGAGTACTGTAACGTGAAGCGTGTCTATGGCCCGTCGAACATCAACCGCTTCAACCTGTTCACCTCTATCACGGTGACGGCTACGGTGGCCGACGGCTACTCTTCCGGTGAGGCTATCAAGGCTGTGCAGGAAGTGGCTGCCGATATGCTGCCTACGGGATATACTTACGACTATCAGGGCCTGACTCGTGAGGAAGCCAAGGCTACCAACTCTACCGCGATTATCTTCCTGCTGTGCTTCATCTTCATCTATCTGATCCTGTCGGCACAGTACGAGTCGTACATCCTGCCGCTCTCTGTGGTGCTCTCCGTACCGTTCGGTCTGGCAGGCTGCTTCCTCTTCACGCAGCTCTTCGGCCATGCCAACGATATCTACATGCAGATCTCGCTGATCATGCTGATCGGACTTTTGGCGAAGAACGCCATCCTGATTGTGCAGTTCGCCCTGGAGCGCCGTCAGACGGGTATGGCCATCTCGTGGTCTGCCGTCCTCGGTGCCGCTGCCCGTCTCCGTCCTATCCTGATGACCTCTCTGGCTATGGTTGTCGGTCTGTTGCCGATGATGTTCGCCTCGGGTGTGGGTAAGAACGGTAACCAGACGCTGGGCGCTGCGGCCGTGGGTGGTATGTTCATCGGTACGATCCTCCAGCTCTTCGTCGTTCCTACGCTGTTCGTCATCTTCCAGTCACTGCAGGAGAAGATCAGCCCGCTGAAGTTCGAGGACGAGACGAACGAGGAAGTCGCTGCCGAACTGGCCCAGTATGCACACGCAAAACCAGTGGACTACGAATTGGAGAAATGATAATAACGACCACGAATTACGCGAATTAAACGAATTAAAAATTAGTGAAATTAGTGTAATTCGTGGTAAAGAAGAAAAGAATATGAAGAAAATAGTATTAATGTCTTTTGCAGCATTGCTGCTGTCGAGCTGCGGACTATATAATAAGTACGAGCGTCCTGAGGTAGACACGAAGGGGCTGGTGCGCGACACGATGTCGGTCACCGATACCCTCGCCGTGGCAGATACCACATCGTTTGGCAATCTGCCCTGGCGCAGCGTGTTCACCGATCCTCAGCTGCAGACACTCATCCAGCAGGGACTCGACAACAATCCAGACCTGCTCAATGCTGCCCTCAATGTCCACATGGTCACCGAGGCCTTGAAGATTGCCAAGCTGGCTTTCCTGCCCTCCGTAGCAGTGAGTCCTCAAGGAACGCTCCAGTCGTTCAACGGCAGTAACACGAACGCCTATACGTTGCCCGTCACGGCATCGTGGAATGTCGACCTCTTCGGCAACCTCCTCTCCGTGAAGCGTTCGACGCAGATGCAGCTCATCGCCACCAAGGACTATCAGACGGTGGTGAAGTGTAACATCATCTCTTCCATTGCCAACCTCTATTACACGCTGCTAATGCTCGACCGCCAGCTGGAGATTGTCATCGACATGGAGCAGCTGACGAAGGAGACCTGGGAGAAGATGAAGTTCATGCACGAGAACCGCGTGGGCTACCGTTCTACTGCCGTGAAGAGTGCTGAGGCCGCCTACTATCAGGTGCAGACGCAGAGGATCGATATCCTGCGCCAAACCCGTGAGATCGAGAACTCTATCTCACTGCTGATCGGACAGCCCGGACAGACCATCCCCCGTGGCATCTTCGCAGATCAGAGTCTGCCCTCTGAGTTCTCTACAGGTGTAGGCATTCAGATGCTGGCCAACCGTGCCGATGTACATGCTAACGAGATGGCACTGGCCCAGTGCTTCTATGATGTCGAGACAGCCCGTAGCCGTTTCTATCCCAGCATCACCATCTCCGGAACTGCTGCCTTCACTAACAGCAATGGCCTGGTGAATCCCGGCAAGTGGCTCTGGCAGGCTGTAGGTAGTCTGGTGCAGCCTATCTTTCAGCACGGACAGATTGTAGCCGGTCTGAAGGTGGCTAAGGACAAGTACGAGCAGGCCTTCAATACCTGGCAGAACTCGGTCTACAAGGCCGGCAACGAGGTGTCTAACGCCCTCTCTTCCTACAATGCCTACTCTGATAAGGTCGTGCTCGACGCCAAGCGTGTGGCCGTGCTCAAACAGAACGTCGAGGACACGAAGAAGTTGATGGCGTCATCGTCCAACACCACTTACCTCGAGGTCATCTCTGCCCAGAGTAACCTCCTCAACGCCGAGATCAACGAGGTCAGCGACCAGTTCAGCAAGATGCAGTCCGTCGTCAACCTTTACCAGGCCCTCGGTGGCGGTGCTAAATAAACTACAACTATGACAACAATGACAACTTTGGCCTACGACGGCAACTGCCGTCTGCGGAATGAAAAGTTGTCTAAGTTGTCCAAGTTGTCGTAAATAGAAATTGCAAAATTGTATTAGTATATGGCAAGTGAAATTTCCCCCAAAGCCGAGATAAGCCCCAAGGCGAAGATCGGCGAAAACTGCAAGATATTCCCCTTCGTGTATATCGAGGACGACGTGGAAATCGGTGACAACTGCATCATCTTCCCCTTCGTCAGTATCTGCAGCGGCTCGCGCATAGGCAAAAGCAACAAGATCCACCAGGGCTCCGTCATCGCTGCCCTGCCGCAGGATTTCAGCTTCCGTGGCGCCAAGTCGTATGTCGAGATCGGCGACAACAACGTCATCCGTGAGAATGTCGTCATCAACCGTGGTACCAACCGCGACGGTGTGACGAAGATCGGCAACCATAACTTCCTGCTCGAAGGTACCCATATCAGCCACGACACGGTAGTGGGTACCAACTGCGTCTTCGGCTATGGTACGAAGGTTGCGGGCGACTGTGAGATCGGCAATGGCGTCATCTTCTCCAGTGGAGCTATCCAGAATGCCAACACCCGTGCCGGTGACCTCTCGCTAATCCAGGCTGGTACGGCCTTCTCCCACGACGTGCCTCCTTACGTCATTGCCGGTGGTAACCCGATGGAGTACGGTGGTCCCAACACCACCATGCTCGACTATGCCGGCATCGACAAGAAGGTGCAGAGCCACATCGCTAACGCCTATCGTCTGCTCTTCCACGGCAAGACGAGCGTGTTCGACGTGATCAAGCAGATACGCGACCAGGTGCCCGACAGTCCTGAGATTCGTAACATCATCAGCTTCCTGGAACATTCCAAGCGCGGCATCATGTGTAAGTAATAACAAAGAATATGAAGAAGAGAACAGTATGCTTTATGACGGCCCTGGTGCTGACCCTCGTGGGACTGACGGCTCAGGCCAGAGAGAGGCAGTGTTTTGACAAGGACTGGCGGTTCCTGCTTGGCGACTCGGCCATCATGGCGAAGGCAGACTTCGACGACAGCAGCTGGCGCCTGCTCGACGTGCCCCACGACTGGGCCATCGAGGGCGATTTCTTCGTTGGCAATCCCAGTGGAGCGGGTGGGGGAGCCCTGCCCGGCGGCATCGGGTGGTATCGTAAGACCTTCACCTTAGGCGACTGTGAGACACCGATGAAGGACACGAAGTTCTTCATCGAGTTCGACGGTGTCTATATGAACTCCACCGTCTATGTCAATGGCGAGAAGGTGGGCAACCGTCCCTACGGCTATTCCAGCTTCGAGTACGACATCACGCCTTACGTCCGTGAGGGCAAAAACGTGGTGGCCGTACGTGTGGACAACTCCGATCAGCCCAACTCCCGCTGGTATAGTGGCTGTGGCATCTACCGTCACGTCTGGCTCACAAAGACCGCCAAGACGCATATCAAGCACTGGGGCACCAATGTAACTTCTTCCCCTCCTAAGTTAGGAGGGGCCAGGGGTGGTCTGCGCTCGGCCGAAGGACGCTTGCTACCAGAGGGACGCAAGAACAAGGGAAAATGGCGCGTAGACATCGAGGTGGAACTGGAGGCTGTTCAGACCACCCCGCCTACCGGCACCCCTCCTAACTCAGGAGGGGAAAAGGTTACCATCAAGAACTCCCTGATAGCTCCCAATGGTCAGATTGTTGGTCGCTCAAAGGGTGCTAAATCGACCATCACTGTCAATAACCCCTTGCTCTGGTCTTGCGAGCAGCCCAATCTCTACACGGTGCTTACCGAGGTAGTACAGGGTGGCAAGGTCATCGACACCTATCAGACCACTACGGGCTTCCGCAGCTTCCGTTTCGATGCCGAGACCGGCTTCTGGCTCAACGGCAAGAACTTCAAGCTCAACGGTGTCTGCGAGCATCACGACTTCGGCTGTCTGGGTGCTGCTCTCAACGAAGACGCCCTCCACCGCAAGCTCCTGAAGCTGAAGGAGATGGGTGTGAACTCTATCCGCAGCTCTCACAATCCCCCTGCACCCGAATTATTGAATATGTGCGACACGATGGGCCTGATCGTCATGGACGAGTCGTTCGATATGTGGCGTCGCAAGAAGACGCAGAACGACTATGCCCGCTTCTTCGACGAGTGGCACGAGCGCGACCTCACCGACTTGGTGCTGCGCGACCGTAACCACCCCTGCATCCTCATGTGGTCCATAGGCAACGAGGTGCTCGAGCAGTGGTCGAGTAGCGATAACGACGAACTCTCCCTCGAACAGGCAAACCTCCTCCTCAATGCCGCCCGCGATGCCTCGACACTCGCCAAGGACGGTGAACTGAGCCCCAACTCGCTCCTCACCATCCATCTGGCGGACCTCATCAAGCGCAACGACCCCTCAGGCCGTCCCATCCTCGCAGGCTGCAACGAGCCGTCGCCCAACAACCACCTCTTCAAGAGCGGCGCCATCGACGTCATCGGCTTCAACTACCACCATCAGTGGGTGAAGGACGTGCCGCAGAACTTCCCCGGCAAGCCGTTCATCTTCTCTGAGAGCGTCTCGGCCCTGCAGACACGCGGCTACTACAAGATGCCCTCCGACTCCGTCACCTGGGCACCGAAGGAGTGGTGGCTGCCCTATACCGATCCCACGTACATGTGCTCCTCCTATGACAACTTCCATGCCTCTTGGAGCTCCACCCACGAAGAGACCTGGGACGTGGTGAAGCACAATCCCTTCGTCGGCGGACAGTACATCTGGACAGGCTGGGACTACATCGGTGAGCCCACGCCCTATGGCTTCCCCGCACGAAGCAGCTACTTCGGCATCATCGACCTCGCAGGCTTCCCTAAGGACTCCTATTACATGTATCAGAGCGAGTGGACCCAGAAGCCCGTGCTGCACCTCTTCCCCCATTGGAACTGGGTGGCAGGCGACGAGATCGACATGTGGTGCTACTACAACAATGCCGACGAGGTGGAACTCTTCGTCAACGGCCAGTCACAAGGCGTGCGCCGCAAGACGGGCGAGAACCCCGAAGGCCGCTATAACATGCACAACGCGACAGTCCCCTTGAACACCGAATACCACGTCGGCTGGCGTGTCATCTTCGATCCCGGTGAGGTGAAGGTCGTCGCCCGCAAGGACGGCAAGGAAGTCGGCTCTCAGACCATCAAGACTGCCGGAGCCCCCGAGAAGATACGTCTCTCCATCGACTACAAGGGCAAGAACACCACGTTCATCACCGCCGAGGTAGTCGACAAGGACGGCAACCTCTGTCCCTGGGCTGAGGACCAGATTGTCTTCATCGGCGAGGGTACAGGCCGTATCATCGGCACCGACAACGGTTGTCAGACCTCGATGGAGAACTTCAAGTCACCTCAGCGCAAGGCCTTCTTCGGCAAGTGTATGGTGGTCGTGACGGGCAAGGGATCCATCACCGCCAAGTCCCCGACGCTCCAGCCCGACGTCATCCAATTCTAACGATAATCCCCGCCGGGCTTGGCGGGGATTATTGTTGAAGGTCATTTGATAAACATCGTCTTTCTTCGTTGATTCATGATTTTGAAATTATAAATGTCGAAAGTGCATAACTGCATAAGTGAATAAGTTCAGGACTGATTACGGCAATTCGGAAACGGTCTTTTTGTAGAGACCATATTTCACATCTGCCACAAGGCCGTCTTTCCGGAACCGTTCGATAGCCCTTGACGCCGCAGACTGGGAACAGCCGAAACAGTCCATGAACTGCTGCGTCTTGAACTCATCGGGCAGTTTTCGGAAGCACTCGTCGTAGCGTGTGGAACGGCGGCGTACCACGAACTCCTTGTTCTGGTCGGCGAAATAGTTGAAGGCCATTTCGCCGAAGAAGAACTGCTGGCACTTGTACTGGATCTCCATCGCCAGACGGCAGAGCCGTTTGTCGGTCTCGTCCATGGTCAGCGTCTTCGACTCCTGCCACTTCTCCCAATGGCGCATCAGGATAAAGGGCAAGGAAACGCCGATGCCGTAGTACGGGATACGCTTCAAAAGTGTCCGGTCTGCCTTGTCGTTGTTGAACTCGGCAATGTCGAGGCGTGTCGACTGCCAGTCGTAGGTCTCGTCGTTCAGAGGCTCAATGGGCAGCTCGCCCTCCACCTTGTCGAGACGGTAGGCCCATGTCTTCAAAGTCTCGTTGGCGTCGGGATCCACCTTCTGATGGCGCCCGGCCTTGCCCTTGTCGGGCATGGGGATCACGGCAAGACGGGTACTTATACCCGTACCGAAGTTCCGCTGGTTCACCTTGCGGTGCAGGGCGTAGGGCGTGCCGGTGTAGATGAAATTCCAGAACACGTTGAACATACCCGTGATCGACTCCTGATTGGCGTACATCTGACCGTCCTGCTCGTTATGGAACGCCTTCAACTCCAGCACCTCGCGATCCTTCCAGTCACCGCCTTTGTTGTTTTTGGTGACGTTGTCCAGCTCGGAGTCGAACGAAAACATGTGGAGGTTCATCGGCTGTCCCTGGACCGTCTCGACAGCAGCCAGCATGTGGCGGATGAACTCACCCGTGGCGGTACGGGCAGGATGCACACGGATGCCGACGACGGGCTTCTTCAGGGCGTCAGCTTTCTGAGCCTTGGTGCTTGTGGTACGTTCCGTACGTCCGTCCTTATAGCGGTTCACGGCGTCGATGAGCCCCTGGTCTGACTGGATTATCGGGTCTGCAATCTTGAAGTAGAACTTCTCAATCACGTTCTTTCCCGCACCAGGATCACCGATGATGAAGATGCAGTAGTTCAGTCTCCTGACAATCTCCGGCTCATACCAGAAATGGTAATAGGCTCGAGTCATCAGTGTCCCGAACAGCGCCGCACTACTAAAGAGAATCGCAGGCATCTTATGCGGGTGAGCATTCAGAAACAGCTCCTTCATGCACGGATAATACTCCGCCATCTCCTGCAACTTCTCCGCCCACTTATCCAGCGGCAGCATGGCGTAGATATCGGTATCCTTTTCCCCTCCTGAGTAGGAGGGGTCAGGGGTGGTCTGATCCGCCTCCTTCACTCCCGCCTTTGCTAATGCCTCGCTGAGCCTTTTCGGCATCTTCTCGTTGTAGCGCCAGCCCATGACAGAACTGACAGTTCCGGCCACATCCTCACCTTCTGCTGCAAGGTCTT
>JAFVGS010000070.1 GCA_017474845.1 Prevotella sp. | reverse complement strand
TTCGGTTGGATGGGAAAGATCGCTTCGCTGTTCCTTGGCTCTTTAGCCATGAAAAACATGCGGATGCAGCAGACGATAATACCCCAGCAACAGATACCGTATAGTCAGGGCTATCAGGTACAGCCTGTTGAACAGCCTGTGCAGCAGCATTATCAGCCGCAATTGGCCCAGAATGAAAGTGAGGAGAATGAATATACTATAAGAAGAGGAAGAGGATGAACACAAAAGATATATTATTGGAGTCCGCAAGCGGATTCATGATGCCTTTCGAGGCGAGTGAGGAGGAAGAGGTACAGGTGAGCCTGGGCTTTGGTGAGCAGACGCATCCCATGACAGGCGAGCGTTTTCACCATAGGGGTGTGGACTTTGCTGCCCACGACCTGCCATTGTTTGCTTTGGCGACAGGTACGGTGGTGGGCGTCGGAACGGATGCCGTCCACGAGAACTATATCATCACCAAGTATGGCAAGTTTGAGGTGAAGTACGGCCATGTGAGTGAGGCGTATCTCACCTACGGTATGCCCGTCAGCGCCGGACAGCAGATTGCCAGGAGTGGAAACTTCCTGCATTTCGAGGTGAACTGTGAGGGTCAGGTACTTGACCCGATGGAGTTTCTGGCGATGATTTACGGCAACATTGCCCAGCTGGAGGCGATGGGCATTAAAGGACACTATCGGCTGGCCAACATGGGTGTGAAGGTGCAGACGGACTACGACGCAGATCAGGAGGAACTGCTGCAGATGATGCTCCGTTGGCTGCCCGTGTATATGAACGACATCCGCTTGGGGCGCTATGTTCCTCCTGCAAGGATGGAACAGTCGCTCAGGAACATCTTCGCACAGTCGGCAGACCGCAGTTACTTCTTCGAGACGATTCCCAACTATGGGAATCCGCTGGGACTGAGCAGTCGGGGTGCACCACTGGCATCGAAGGTGCAGAACCTGCTGATAGGTGATTTCCTGAACTACATGGCCCTGCGTCATGATACCTATCTCTCGACGTGGGGTGACGACGTAAAAAAAAACTTCGTGAGCAGGCAGCAGCCGACGGCTATGTGATAGACCCGTTGGCTGGCCTTCAGGTCGATGTGAAGAGCTTCGATGTGGGACGGATTGCCTCGGTGTATTTCGATTCAGAGGGCAACCGTTGCTGGACGAAGGCCTGGTTTAATGGGCGTGAGAAGGGTGAGCCGGCTATTGAGATAACCCGTAAGCTGGCTATAGCTTTTATCAGTGACCAGATCTCAAAGGATTCCTGGCTCACCCGTTTCTGGCCCAAACAGATGAGTGTCTATCACAAGGCCATCGAGCAGACGCGACAACAGTTGCTGGGCCTATAATATCTATATGTATGGATTTACAGAATTTCATAGATGCGGAGTATTGTATCGACAAGTATTTCGAGAGGCACCTGACGAAGCGGCTGGACTTCTATATTGACAGTCGAAACGCTGCCGTGGTGTCGGGGCGCTCTACGGGCTTTGGGCTGACGAATGCCTTGGCTCCATCGGAGGACTATGCTACGAGTGTGACGCTGAACGTTCCTGCCAAGGACATCGAGAAGCTGGGTGCCGAGATGGCGCGGGACAAGCAGCTGAGCCACGACATCGAGGTGCTGGCAAAGGCTTGGCGCACGGCGGCAGTCGCTCAGGTGGGCGAGGTGCGGTATAAGCAGCTCTCAGAGAAGCTGGGTGGTGACCTTGCAATGGCGTATGTCAACCATCGGCTGACGATGCGAATGGTGGACTATGAGGTGGAGAAGACGCCTATCAAAGGCTCTGTGGATTATATTCTCGACGAAGCCCGTCGCTCGTCGTTGTTGTCGTTTGTCAGTGCGCCGACTACCGAACTGCAGCAGTATATCGACAAGAAAATAGTGGAGCGGTATGATCCAGGGCTATTGGAGAAAGGAGCAGGTAAAGCCCTCGGTTCGCTGACGGATTTGACCCTGACGCTGCCTGTTACAGGCGTGAGTTCTTTTGCCGGACTGTCCAAATTTGTGGCGGTTGACTTGGGGCTTGGTTTAGCTGGTGATGCCTTGATGGGAAAATCGGGGCAGCAGATGGATGTCAGTCAGATGGTGAGTGCTGCACTGTTTAGTTCCGAT
>JAFVGS010000059.1 GCA_017474845.1 Prevotella sp. | reverse complement strand
GTTCCAGAAGTTAGTCTTTGAAGCATAACTCTCTCGTTGATAGCGGGCAGTTATCGGTATTCTGCACCGATGCTGTCCGCAATAAAAGTGTCAGATTAAGAAGAATTAACGTCCGAAGATGCAAGATTTCCGACAGTTTACGTTTATATAGACAGGAACTATAACGAATAAACATAGCATGAAATGAAAAAAATGAAAGTCTGGAGAATCGCCTTTGTGATGCTTGCTGCTTTCTCCCTCGCCTCTTGCAGCAGCGATGATGACAACGATGTCTACGAAGCAGCACAACTTAGTGGCACATGGCAAAAGGTGTATGACGAAGGTGTGGCCGATGCTGGCACGGTACAGTACACATTCCATCCACAGTCTGCCAATAACGGTACCGTTGATATATTCACCTCCGACTGGGCAGCAGGCGACACCACCGTATATCGTATCTACACCGTTAGCGACGCAGGGCGCCTGCATATTTCTCCCAAGCCCGATGACACCTCAGTTGCCCTCACCGTGGATTGCGACATCCGCCGTCTCACCAGCACGCAGATGATTTGGAACAAGCCCGGTACCAATGAAGAAATATCAAGGTTCAAGAAAGTGAAGTGAAAAATGAAACCGACAAAAGCATTAATCCTTTTCCTTGCTCCACTCGCTCTTGCTGCGTGCAGTAGCGACCCAGAATGGGCAGACCCAGAGGCACACGAAAAGACTATGGAGCTACAGGAGAGATACGCGCCGCTGCTTGTTGGCACATGGCACGTTGAGCGTATCGGCGAGAAGCAGCGCTACTTTGAGAAACTGACCTTTAGTGACAGCCGTAATGGCATCGTAGGCAGTAGAGGCACGTTTTCTGGTTTGCGCAAATGGCAGACCCGTCAACTTGTCACCATCGACGGTGAGGAGCGTTACACCGACTGGCAGGATGTGGAGGGCGAGAATGGCACGTTCACGGGCACATGGCAACTGGTATGGGAAAGGAATAGCAGCGAGGGCGACGGAAGGAACATCCTCAGTCTTTCGGCCAGCTTCGATGACGAAACAACATTATCGCAACTCTACTATAATGCCTATTCGCTATACGCCACACTCTATAGTCTCACCGATAAGAGCCTCTGTTTCAGCGGCGGATTCGTCCACAACGGCGAAAATGACGAGACCGTCTTCACTCGCGACGACGCAGAGCCGAGTTTCTGATATAGCTTAGTATACAATGAAACAAGCAAAAGTTCTCTTCTTCCTGATTTTCGCCCTCGTATTAGCCTCTTGTCGTCCAACGGCACGGCAGACGGTGGCAGATGTGGTACAGCCGACGGACAGCACCGATGCCGTGACCAGTGAGAACACCCTGCGTATGCTCATCACCGACAAAAGCCTCTCGCAAACCGACTCCCTCATACGGAGGATACTGAAACTTCCATTGGACTCTATTGTCGTGGAAATGATGAATAACACGGATAGCACTTGCGTAACAGGCGAAGCATACACCATTGAGCAACGGATAAACGGCGAATGGACGGTACTACCCATCAAGCCAAGGAAAGACGGAACCGTTTATGCCTTTAACGATATTGGCTACGAACTTGCCCCACACAGTACCCGCCAGTTCACCATTCACGTTGAGCCGGATAAATACGACTTCGAGCGAGGACAGGAATACCGCATTGTCAAAGAGTTTTTCAAGTTAGGACAGAACAATCCTAAAAGCGTCTATTGCTATTTTATAATTGAATGAACGCCTCGTTCGCTAATGAAGTAAGGTGAGAGTCAAACGCCAACAGCATTATCAGAACAAATCTGTTTGCCTATCATTTTGCAAACTAATACAATTCAATTCAGCATAAATGGGGCGATAGCTCGTTAAATAATGTTATCACGCCAAAAACACGCCAAAAATTTCGTGAACGCCAAAAAGAAAAGGTGGCCGATTACTCGACCACCATGCTTTACAACGTACTGACTGTCAGGAACTTATTGCCAGTTTGTTTTAAGCGGTTGCAGGGCCAACTCCTGCGATTGACAACCTTGCGTTGTCGGGATGAGGCGACTCGAACGCCCGACCCCTACGTCCCGAACGTAGTGCGCTACCAACTGCGCTACATCCCGATTGCTTGAAAGCGGCTGCAAAGGTACGGACTTTTTTCGAAATACGTGCAAGAAAAGCGATAAAATTTCAGAAATACTGGAAAATTATCGCTTTTCTTGGTGTTGCTGACTATTTAAAATGTTTCTTGAACTGCTTGAATTCATCGCAACGTGACACGTAGTCAGCTGGTGTGCGACTGGTCTCAAACTCTGAGAGTGTCTTGAATGCAGCAAACTGCAAGGTCTCAGAATCTGGCACGCGGTCGTACTTGCAGGTCTCGCTGTTCCATTTCTCCTTGTACCAGTATTCCTTATAGAGCTCGCCGTAGCAGAGGGCGAAGAGGGCGCGTTCCTTCAGGGCGGCGTCCTGGCTCAAGCTGGCTTTCTGCAATAGTCCGACGGCTTTCTGTGCGAGGTCGGCTTCACCGTCGCGCTGTTCATCGGCAGAACTCTTCCCATTACGCATCAGCCACCAGCAGTCACCACGGAAATGGGCCTGGGCATAGCGTACGGCGAGGGCGTAGCAACGCTTGGCGAGCGCATCGCCGCTAAGTATGTTCTGTTCACCCTCCATCTTCTGCATCTCCTGGGCGAAGGCGAGTTTCGGATTGCTGTTGAGCTGCCATTTTGTATCGCTGTATTCGACGTCGCGCTTCAGGAACTGGCGCTTGAGCCAAGGTTCTGTCTGCCAACTGCGATTGGCAACGTAGACGGCATAGCCCTGACTCTCGTAGAACGACTTGGGGATGTCCTTCAGCCATTTGACGGCATTGTCCCATTGGCAGAGGCGCATGTATTTGGTGCCGATCAGATCCTCAAGCTCGTAGGCATTGGGCTTGGCATGAGCCTTGAGGTAACGGTCGAGGTTGTTCTCTGCGGGGGTGTTGACGTAATAGAGGTATTTCTGCAACTTCTCCACCTGCATGGTGTCGGTATACAGGTCGTAGACATAGCTTCCACAGGTCTTGTGGAGGGCGAGCAGACGGGATGGCTGGGCGGCATAGTGCTTGCTGAGGGCCTGATGGAGCACGCGTTCGCGGACATAGTTGTAGTCCTTGTTCTCCTCCAGCCATTGCAGTTCGTCTGTGAGATAGTTGTCGAAGGCCTCGCTGTCCTTAGCCTGGTCGGCGGTCATGTAGAGCATGAGCGAACGGGTGCAGTTCTTCATCAGCTCTGTGCCGTTGAGTTTTGCAGCAGCAATAATGTCGGAGGTAGCCTGACGCTTGTCGCCGAACATGAACTCTATCCAGGCTTGGGCTGCCTGCCACATCATGGGTACCTCGGTCTTGCCTTCCTTGACGACCTGCTTGCAGAAGTCACGCATGTCGAGGGCTTCCTTTTTGCTGATGTCGCGGATGAAGAGCTTGCCGCCAAACATACCCTCGTAGCGGATGGCGTCGTCGGCCTCCTGGGCGTTGTTCACGAAGTCCTGCAGCAGGAAGGGCAGCACCTTCGCATTCGGATTGCTGAGGTACTCCTGACGGATGGCAGCGAAGGAGCGCTTCTTATAGTATTGCGTCATCAGGCTGTTGTAGTCGCCCATCTCTGCGAAGAGCTCTCCGGCATCGGCTGAGCGGCCTGTCTTATAAAGGGCGCCGGCGTAGATGTTCTTCATCATGTCCTTGTAGACGGTTTCGATGTATTGGCTGGCGGTCTCCTCCCAAAAGGTGACGTTCTCCTGATGCTTAGCCAAGAGCATGTTGCACCGCATGTAGAGCAGGGCGTGCTGGGAACGGAGCTTCGACTTGGTCTTGCCGAGGGCGTAGGTGCGGACGCTCTGCAGGGTCTTGTTGCGGGCTGCGAGTTCTTCCTTCGTGGGGTATTCCCACCGTTCGTCGCTGACGCTACGGGCACAGTCGAGATACTTCTGGAGGTTCTGCACGTAGCTCACCATCAGGGCGTCGCCCTTCTTTTGGGCGAAGTCGATCACCTCGTCGGCATTAAACCAATACCATTCGTCTGGCGCTTTGCCTAAGTAGGCTTTCCAATTGTTAGTGCAGACTTGATGAACACGGTCGCTGAACTCCTGACTGTCGTAGATGCGGAACAGGTAATAGTTCGAGGTCCAGCCTCCAGCGCAGGCCAGCATGGGCAGAACCATTGCCGCCAACAGATTAGTGATGATAAATCTCTTCATAAGTCTCTGGTTTATATCTGTTAATGTTTTCTTTGTCTAAATGATAGGTGATGACGGATCGGCTCAGGTCCTGCCGTTCCTGTTCCACTATGTGTTTCACCTGTAGGAATTCCGAGGCCTCTGCTGTATGCTCAATCTCCACACCGCTGATGATGCGCAACCAGCTGAACACGGGATAGGCAGCAGCCAAGGGCAAGGGATAGTCATCGAGGTATCGCAGATAGGGCGCCACATCCCGTTGGTCGAGGATGGGGTTGCGCTCCGTGAACTTCTGCGGGTCGCCCGTATTGTAGAGCATCAGCGCCCCGTAGTCCACAGGCGGTGCCTCCATCGACAGCTGGTGAAGGCGGATGGTCGTCGACAATGTTCTGCCCCAGGCATTCTTTACTTCCCTGAGGAAGTCATAGTACACCTTCATATTTCGGGCCGTATAGTCGTGGTCGATCTGTATCTCCTTGACGCCGCTGATGTCGTTGGTCTCGTTCATCTGCTGGATTCGCTTCACGAGTTTCTCCGCCATGTCCTTATGCGGCTTCTGCAGACAATCAATGGTGATATAGACCGTTGGGATCATCTCAATGCCGGCAGGCAATGTGTCGCTGAAAGTAATCGTCGCATTGGGCATCGGCTCTCCTCTCTCATCCATCACCACATCGAAGTAGCGGCAGTACACCTTATTTATATTATAGGTCTTGAGGAATGTCCGTTCCGTAGAGTCGAGCCTCAGATCCGTTCGCCAGTAGTACACGGCGTTGCCCTCGTCCAACTCCATCCGCTCCCTGCAGCCTGCCGTCAGCAGACACAGCAGCAGACATATCCAAATGACAGACGGTTTCTTTTCAAACATTGCTCAATTTTAATGATTTCGGCCACAAAGGTACGAAGAAAATCACAGACTACCTAATATCCCGTCGATTTTTTATGCTTTTGGACTGACAGACATTACGGAGGAAACTGACAGGAAACTCGGATGAAACCGATGCTTAAGACCGTTTAAACCGTCCGTCGACTCCAGTCAACGCATTAATCGACTTAAGTCGACGAACGAATTGACTGGAGTCAACGAATGAGTTGACTTTATGTCAACAAACATGAAAACTACTGTCAGACGCGTTTCTGCCTTACAGAAGCTCAGGCAGTTGGAAGAGTTTGTTACTGTTGGAACCTTTGATGAGGATGTAGAAGCCTTGGGGGCAGTCGGCAGTGATGGCGGCTTTCACCTCTTCGACATCGTGGAACTTGCGGAAGGGGCAGGGGATGTCGCGGAAGTTGTCGCCCACGAGCCACACGTCGTCGTAGCCGGAAGACTCCAGACGATCCACTAATAATCGATGCTCTTTGTCGCTCTCTTCACCCAGTTCGCCCATCTGTCCGAGGATGGCCATTTTATGTTCGGCCTCGATGAGGCTAAAGTTGTCGAGGGCAGCGTGCATAGAAGTGGGATTGGCGTTGTAGGCATCGACGATAAGGTGGTTTTTTTCTGTGACGGTCATCTGCGAACGGTTGTTCGAGGGGACGTATTCTTCCAACGCTGCACAAATCTTCTTGCGGTCTACGCCGAAGTTGATGCCTACGGCGATGGCGGCCAGAAGGTTGTCGATATTATAGGAGCCAATGAGCTGGGTCTGCACTTTGTGCCATTTGGTGCTGCGACCTTCCTCTTCGAGCACCATCAGCGGCTCGCGCCAACGGAACTTCAGGAAGGGATTACATTCGATGACCTCGCCAGAGATGCAGCTGTACCAGTTATCAGGATCGGTAGAGTAAGGCGACATCCAGATCTCTTCGTCGTCGCCAATCTGGTTCATCAGGTGCTCGTTGTCGGCATTGATGAAGATGAGACTGTCCTTGCGGCTGCGAAGAAAGTCGTATAGCTCGCATTTGGTCCTGATGACACCCTCGAAGGATCCGAAGCCCTGCAAATGGGCTCGGCCTACGTTGGTGATCAGACCACAAGTGGGTTCTGCTGTCTCTACGAGTGTCTTGATGTCACCAGGATGGCTGGCGCCCATCTCGATAACGGCTATCTCGTGCTCTTTCGTCAGACGGAAGAGGGTTTTGGGCACACCTACGTCGTTGTTGAAGTTGCCCTGGGTATAGAGCACATTGTATTTTTGTGAGAGCACAGCAGCCACGAGTTCCTTGGTGGTTGTCTTGCCGTTGGTGCCTGTGATGCCGATGACGGGGATGTCGAACTGACGGCGATGCTCGCGGGCCAAGTCCTTGTAGGTCTGAAGACAATCCTCGACGACAATGATTCTTGACGACAGCTCGGACAACTTGGACAACTCTTTTTCCTCAGGCGACGAACTGTCGCCTAATGTTGTCTTGGTTGTCGTAAATAAATCCTTGTCGTCTACTATTGCGTATGCACAGCCTTTTTCAAGGGCTTGGAGGGCGAATTTGTTGCCGTCGAACGTCTCGCCTTTGAGGGCGAGGAAGATGCTTCCTTCAGGACAGTCACGACTATCGGTCGTGATGCACGGATGCTGCTGATAGAGCTCGTAGAGTTTCTTAATATCCATAAACGTTACTATTTTTGTGCAAAATTACAAAATAATTATGAATTATGAATTATGA
>JAFVGS010000058.1 GCA_017474845.1 Prevotella sp. | reverse complement strand
GTACGGAAAAGAAAAAGGTCGAGAAGTGGTTGAATGGTTTAGGATATTAACGACGAATAATATGGAATACATAAAACTATACAATGGTGTTCAGATGCCGACATTGGGCTACGGTGTGTTTCTTGTAAGCCCTGAAGAGTGTGAGCGTTGCGTGAGTGATGCATTAAGTGTAGGCTATCGCCTGATTGATACGGCACAGGCCTACCAGAACGAGGAAGGCGTTGGCAATGCCTGGCGCAAGGCTGGACTGAAGCGCGAGGATCTGTTCCTTGTAACAAAGGTCTGGATTTCGAACAACGGCGAGGAAAAGGCCGCCAAGAGTATCGATGAGAGTCTGCGCAAATTGCAGACGGAGTATATCGACCTGCTGCTCATCCATCAAGCCTACGGCGACGTGTTCGGTACTTGGCGGGCGATGGAGAAAGCCTATCGTGCTGGCAAGGTTCGTGCCATCGGTGTGAGCAACTTCCAGGCTGGCCGTTTCTTCGACTTCGCCCACTATGTAGAGCTGAAGCCGATGGTAAACCAGCTGCAATGCAACACGCTTATCCAGCAGACGGGCATCGAGCCGATTCATGCTGAATTTGGCACAAAGGTAATGGCCTGGGGACCGCTTGGCGGACAGGGCGTCGACGGCATCGTGAAGAGCGAGGCGCTGACTGCTATCGGAGCCAAGTATGGTAAGAGTGCAGCCCAGGTTGCCCTCCGCTGGCTCACCCAGCGCGGCATCGTAGCTATTCCCAAGTCGAGTCATAAGGAGCGCATGGAGCAAAACTTCGACGTCTTCGACTTCTCGCTGAGTGATGACGATATGGCACAGATCGCTCAGATGAACCAGCACGACACGGGCACCATCAACTTCGGAGACCCGCAATTTGTGAAATATCTTATTGAGACTTACGGATGATGAAACAGGTATCAGTAATAGTGGGTGCTGGCAGGCTACTCCATAGGGAATGCTCAGCGTATAAGAAGACAATCGCTACACTGGTCCTGGCCTGCTATGCTGCCATAACATCGTGCGCGGGTAATTTGCCTGAACAGCAGTCACCACAGGAGCATCCGTCAACTAATGACGGCACCGGTTCCGTAGTCTATTTTACAAAAGACATTTCGGCAGAGTCGCTTGTAAAGATCTACGAAGCCCTGGGCGTTTCGGCTGGGGCAAGCGCGTGGCAGTGAAGATCTCTACGGGAGAGTCGAGCCGTTCCAACTATCTGCGCCCTGAACTCATCAAGAATCTGGTGAAGGGCGTTCACGGTACCCTTGTGGAGTGTAACACGGCTTACGGTGGCAGTCGCTCCACCACAGCCCGTCACCGTCAGGCAATTGCCGAGCGCGGCTTCAACGATATCGCCGACATTGACATCATGGACGAGGAAGGCATGATGCAGATTCCCGTCGCCGACACGAAGTGGATTCAATACGACATCGTAGGCTCACATCTGCAAAACTACGACCTGATGATCAACCTCGCCCACTTCAAGGGTCATGCTATGGGTGGCTTCGGCGGTGTGTTGAAGAACCAGTCGATAGGTGTTGCCGCTGCCTCCGGCAAGAGTTACATTCACACGGCAGGGCGCAGCACTTCAGGCATCAGCAACTCCAATCAGGACTCATTCCTGGAGTCGATGGCTGCGGCAGCACAAGCCGTACACAACTACTTCAAGCAGGATGGGCGCGACATCGTCTATATCAATGTCATGAACAACATCTCCATTGACTGCGACTGCGACGGTTCGCCTGCCACTCCTCAGCTCAAGGACATCGGCATACTGGCATCGCGTGATCCCGTGGCTCTCGATAAAGCCTGTCTCGACCTCGTGTTCAACCACCAGTCAGTGGCAGGCGACGATGCATCGTCACTCATCCGCCGCATCGAAAACCTGCATGGCACCCATACAGTAGAGTATGCCGAGCAAATCGGTCTCGGCTCACAGCACTACATGCTGACCGATATAGACCAGTCCACATCGGTGACAGAAAAGAACACATCACCAACCCGGCGCTACAATGTCTATACCCTCGACGGCAAGAAACTGCTCTCGAATGCCGCGACCCTCGACGGACTGCAGAAAGGAACATATATCATTAACGGAGAAAAGAAGATAATAAAATGAAGAAGATGCGAATGACGGCTGTCGCCCTGATGCTCATGACGGCAGCAATGACCTTCGGACAAAGCAAGGTCTTTATGACGAAGGAGATTACTCCAGAGTCACTGGTGAGAATCTATAAGGCACTGGGCGTAGAGGCGCAGGGCCGGGTGGCAGTGAAGATTTCTACGGGTGAGGGCGGCAACACGCACTATCTGAAGCCGACACTCATCCGCAATCTGGTGGACGAAGTGAACGGCACCATCGTGGAGTGCTGCACGGCATACGGGGGTTCGCGGCAAGACCCCAAGAAACACTGGGAGACTATTCACGAGCATGGCTTCGACAGCATCTTCGCCGTCGACCTGATGGATGAGTTCGGCGAGATACGCATCCCCATCAAGGACAGGAAACACCTGAAATACGACATTGTGGGCGAACATGTGGCCAACTATGACTTCATGATTAACCTGGCCCACTTCAAGGGCCACGCCATGGGCGGTTTCGGCGGCGTGATGAAGAATGCCTCCATCGGCGTAGCTTCTACGGCAGGGAAGACCTATATCCACACGGCAGGCAAGGTGACAGACCCCAGCAAGCTGTTTTAGAACCTGCCGGAGCAGGACTTCTTCCTGGAGTCGATGGCTGCGGCAGCTCAGGCCGTCCACAACTATTTCAGCGGTCGCGTCATCTACATCAACGTAATGAACAATATGTCTGTCGATTGCGACTGCGACGGCCATCCCGCCAAACCGGAACTTCAGGACATGGGCATCATGGCCAGCCTCGATCCCGTGGCTGTCGATCAGGCCTGCCTCGACATGGTGTTCAACTACCAGGGCCGTCCCGGTGATGACAACAAGCCGCTCATCGAGCGCATCAACCGCCAGCATGGCACCTATATCACCGACTATGCAGAGCAAATCGGCTTAGGCTCGAAGAAGTATGAACTGATTAGTATTGACAGATGATAAAGAGATTACTTTCTGTGTTCATGGCTTCGGCTGTGGGCACGCTTTTGCTCCCAGCCAAGGTGTCGGCAGAGACCGTCAACGACTCCTTGTCGCTGCAGGAAGTGGTGGTGACGGGCACCCGCAATGCCACCGATGTGCGCCATCTGCCTATGACAGTGACGGTCATCGGGCGACAGACGCTGACCCAGCAGCATCAGCCTTCGGTATTGCCGACGGTGATGCAGCAGGTGCCGGGACTCTTTGTCACCAGCCGCTCGATGATGGGTTACGGCGTATCGACAGGAGCTGCGGGTGGCATCAACCTGCACGGTATCTCGGGCGGTGCAGGCCAGTTGCTGGTGCTTATCGACGGGCATCCGCAGTATCAGGGCATTTATGGCCACCCCATCAGCGACAGCTATCAGACCCTGATGGCCGACCGTGTGGAAGTATTGCGCGGTCCGGCCTCCGTACTCTACGGCTCGAATGCTATGGGCGGCGTGCTCAACATCGTCACACGCTCGATGCACGAGGATGGCGTGAAGACCCATATCAACCTGGGTTCCGGCAGTTACGGCACCGTTCAGACTGAAGCCTCCAACCAGATTCGCAGCGGCAAGTTCTCGTCGACTGTAGCAGCGCAATACAATCGTACCGACAACCATCGTCCGCGCATGGGCTTTGAGCAGTATGGCGGCTATCTGAAACTGGGCTACGACTTCACGGAGCACTGGAATGCTTACGTTGATGCTGACATCACCCATTTCAACAGCAGCTATCCTGGAGCCACGAACAGTCCGATGTACGATGCCGACCAGTGGATTACCCGTGGCGTGGTGTCGGCGGCAGTAGAGAACCACTACGATAAGACGAGCGGCGCATTAAGCGTCTATAGCAATTTTGGCCGGCATAAGATTGACGACGGCACGACAGACCCCACCAAGCCCACCCAGCGCTTCTTCCGCTCAAAGGACGCACTGACGGGCATCTCGTGGTATCAGAGTGCCCAACTGTTTGAGGGCAACCGTCTGACCGTCGGCATCGACTACATGCACATCTACGGTAATGCCTTCTACACCTCTAAGCAAACGGACGAAGTGCTCGACACGCCCAACAAGCAGAGCGGCAAGAGCTATCGCAACGAGATAGCAGGCTATGTGGACTTCCGTCAAGACCTGACTTCGTGGCTGACCATCGATGCCGGTCTGCGCCTGGACCATCACTCTGTATCGGGTACGGAGTGGATACCGCAGGCAGGTATCGTGGTGCGCCCCATCCAGACGGGCGAGATTAAGGCGATGGCCAGCAAGGGCTTCCGCAATCCCACCATGCGCGAGATGTACCTATACCCGCCATCCAACGAGGAACTGGAGCCGGAACGCATCTGGAACTACGAACTCTCTTGGAAGCATCGCATCGGCGCATTCCACTACGGGGCCAACCTCTTTTATATTAAAGGCGGCAATATGATTCAGACCGTCAACCGCAAGAACGTGAACACGGGCGAGATAGAGAACTACGGCATGGAACTGGAGGCCGACTACCATATCGACGGCCATTGGTCGGTAAACACCAACCACTCGTTGCTGCACATGAAGGACCCCGTCATTGCCGCACCTACCTATAAGGGATTCCTCGGTGCAAACTACAATTGCTGCAAATGGACGGTCGTGGCAGGGCTGCAGTACATCAGCGGACTCTACACAGCCGTAGGCGACCAGGAGCAGAAGGAGAACTTCTGTCTGCTGAATGCCTCCGTCGCCTACAACGTGATGAAGGGACTCAATCTTTGGGTGCGTGGCGAGAACCTGCTGGCGCAAAGTTACGAGATCAATCTGGGCTACCCGATGCCCCGTGCTACTTTCATGGGCGGCGTGAACATTACATTCTAACAGCGGACAATGAAGTTACTATGCATCCTTGCAGTCCTCCTCCTGACCACTGACATCAAGGCTGAGGACAAAGACTACAGACAACTGACCAATCTGCCTACCTATTACATAGAGACAGAGGGCCAGCAGTCTGTGGTGAGCAAGGAACATTACATAAAATGCACGCTGACGATTGTTGACGGATCAGGTATCACGACATACGACAGCCTGCAGATAAGGGGAAGAGGGAACTCCACATGGCGTATGTCTGAAAAGAAGCCTTACCGGCTCAAGTTCGCATCTCCCCAACGGCTGTTGGGCTCAGGCTTCGCCAATGCCCGTGACTGGACACTGCTGGCCAATCATGGTGATAAGACGCTCATCCGCAATGCTCTTACTTACGAGTTGGGGCGTTTTGTCGGATTGCCTTTCTGTCCCGGCTACCTGTTCGTGGACTTGTATGTGAACGGCCAGTATCTTGGCAACTATCAGGTCAGCGACCAGATAGAGGCTGGCAAGCAGCGTGTAGCCGTGAAGAAATCGTCGGGATGGATCATAGAGACAGCGGGTAAGTGGAATCTGGAGCGATACAACTTCACTACGCCGAGGGGCTTTACCTACAATATCATGAACCCAAAAATCAGGACCTCTGCCGATAGCATCATGTCGGCCATCAGTTCATGGATAGGGAAGATGGAGGACGCTGTCTTTGCCGAGGACTTCACAGACTCCATTCATGGCTACAGGGCTTACATCGACGGGCAGAGCCTTGTCGGCTGGTATGTGGCCTCTGAGATTACAGGCAACCTAGACGCGCTTCTGAGCATCTATATGTACAGGAATGTCGATCAGCGTCTTTGCTTCGGTCCCCTATGGGATATGGATTTTGCCTACGACCGCAGCGGCGAGTATAGCTTGCTGCGTGAGATGGAGGCATTTGCCAATTTCCACGACCGTCCTTTCCAGAAAGTGATACAGCGGCTTTGGTCCGACCCATGGTTTGCCCGCGCCTGCACTAACCGGCTCCAGCATCTGGTGGACGCCGGACTTCAAGGACATCTGCTCCATTGTATCGACAGTCTGTCGGCTCACCTCCAACTTTCTCAGGAGCAGAACTTCAGCGTGTGGCGCATCGACCAACAGGTATATTCATGGGAAAAGCCTGTCTATCATGATAACTACCAGGCTTATATTGATGATCTGAAATCGTTCCTTTCAATTCACATCCCTTATCTCCTCGAGAGATTTAAGGTGCTTTCCGCTGAAAACTCCCGGTGAGATAACTTTCATTTGAAAACGTGTAATATTATATTAAATAAAAGGTAAGAAATATGAGAGACTTTGTATTTGAGAACAAGACCAAGGTGTATTTATTTACCAGGGAACTGGGCTTTTAAATCATGCCAGAAATGCCAGAAATCACCATCATTTGCTTTTAGGATTGTATTTAAGTGCATCCGATGGCCAGCCTGTCACATTCCTACCTGTATCAAGTAGGCGAATCTCTTGAAGGTCGTCATCTGACAGCGTAAAGTCAAAGAGATCGATATTCTCAACCATTCTTTCCTTGTGGGTAGTCTTGGGAATGATGATAATACCATTCTGGATCAGGAACTTCAAGGCTATCTGAGCGGAAGTCTTACCATATTTCTCACCGATTCTCATAAGAACAGGATTCTTGAAGATACCATACCTGCCTTCTGCCAGCGGACTCCAGGCTTCAAGAGCTACATTGTAAGGCTTCAGGTATTCCAGCATCTTCCGTTGCTGATAGAGCACATGAGTCTCGCACTGGTTCACGACAGGCATCACCTTTGCATCATCCACAATCTTCGGAAAGGTGTTTGGATAGAAGTTTGATATGCCAATGGCCTTGAACATACCTTGTTCATAGAGTTCTTCGAGCGTGTGCCACATGATGGTAGGATTGCCGACAGGCCAGTGAATCAGCATCAAGTCCACATAGTCAAGCCCCAACTGCTTCATGGAGTGGTCAACTGTACGCAAGGTTTCCTCCTTCGTATAGCAGGAATCGCATATCTTTGTCGTGATGAACAGTTCATCACGAGGAACGCCACATGCCCGAACAGCATCCCCCACACCTTTCTCGTTGTAGTACATAGCAGCCGTGTCAATGCTTCTATAGCCTACCGATATGGCATTTTCCACTACTCGCTGGGTTTCTCTCTCTGAGATATTATAGACACCCAGACCAACCATCGGCATCTTCAGGTCGTTATTCAATACCTTGTATTCCATAATTATCCAAGTCTTGACATGAATTTCTCTCGATCAACTATGAATCTGAGGTGTGTACCTTCGCCAAGCAACGTATTGCCAGAGTAGGCAGCCACCTTGAACTCAATCTTCTTTCCGTCAACCTTGGTCACTTCGGCTACTGCCCTAACTACATCACCAATTTTTGAGGGCTTCAGATGCGAAGATTGTATATGACCGCCAACAGTCGTGCAACCTTCTGGCAATTCATCATCGACAGCAAGCATGGCAGCATTCTCCATCAATGCCATCATGGCAGGAGTTGCCAGTACAGGCATGTCACCAGACCCCATCTTAATAGCGGTAACGGTATCAGTAACCGTCAATTCACTTGTATGTTTAAGACCAATTTCTATCATTCTTCTTAAAGTATCGTAATAATTGGCTACAAAGGTAGCACTTATTCATTGATTTTTCGTAACTTTACACGCAAATTTAGTATGTTTTGTGATATGATAGACCAGATTATTGACTTCAATAAGAGTTTCGTAGAGCAAAAAGGCTACGAGAAGTATCTGACCGACAAGTATCCCGACAAGAAACTGGCGGTACTGTCTTGTATGGACACCCGATTAACCGAACTGCTCCCTGCGGCCCTCGGCCTGAAGAACGGCGATGCCAAGATTATCAAGAACGCTGGAGGCTTGGTAATTTCTGCTTTCGATTCTGCCATGCGTAGCCTTATCGTAGCTATTTACGAGTTAGGTGTAGAGGAAATCATGGTTGTGGCACACTCGCATTGCGGAGCCTGCCACATGAGTTACGACCACTTCCATAACGAGATGATTGCCCGTGGAGTGACGGATGAAACGCTCGACTCCATCCGTAAGTGTGGCATTGACCTTGACCAATGGTTAGAGGGCTTCAAGGACACTCCAACATCTGTTTGCAAGACTGTTGAGACTATCAAGACCCATCCTCTTGTGCCGAAAGATATAGCGGTTCGTGGTTTTATCATTGATTCAGAGACAGGAGCATTAGAAGAAATCCAATGAAGTACATTGCCTTTACATTCATATTTGTGGCTTTGTCTTTATGCTCATGCAAAAATAACAAGGTGAATGACACACAGTCCTCTGAAATGCAAACGGGAGATACGCTAAGAACCATTACGGAAGAAATGGCTTTTGAGGGTGTGAACAACTACTGCCATAAGGAATATGACTGGAGCGTAGCAAAGGACAACCCCGACATCATGTATGTGCAGATGGGCAAAGAGACCGATTCTGCGTATCAAGTGGTATTCCGCAGCTATACTGGGGCATTCGTGAATTTTTATGTCAATAAGACAAGTGGCACAACGAGAATGGAAGAGTATGTTCCAACCCTTGATATCAGAAACGAGGCAGGGAGTATTGATATATTTGATTATTTAGAGCAAAAGAAATGAAAAAGAGGAAAACATGGATATGGGTGCTTGCCGCCATCTTTTGCATTAGCTCCGTTTGCATAACTACTTGCTGTAGCAGCA
This sequence comes from Prevotella sp., assembly GCA_017474845.1. GTDB lineage: Bacteria > Bacteroidota > Bacteroidia > Bacteroidales > Bacteroidaceae > Prevotella. The sequence continues at coordinate 8,053 of JAFVGS010000058.1, read as the reverse complement.
GTGATGATAATCCTGTTGTTGAGACGCAGCAGCCCACCATACAACGCATCCAGGAGCGTGGCGAGTTGCTGGTAGGAACCACGGGTGACTATCGACCTCTCTCATACCGCGAGGCCGAGGGCAACTATTGGGGCTTCGGCATTGAGATGGCTGAAAAGATTGCCGAACGTATTGGTGTTGGCATCGAATATGTGCAGACTTCTTGGCCTACGCTGACAGCCGATGTGCTGACAGAACCGCAGACCTTTGACCTCGCCATCGGTGGCATTACCATTACCGACACACGAAAGGAGACGATGCTAATGAGTGACGGCTATCTGGCTAACGGCAAGACCATCCTATGCCGCTCAACAGAGGCAGACCGTTACAAGACATTAGCTGACATCGACAAGCCCGAAGTGACAGTTATGGTGAATCCCGGTGGACTGAACGAGAAGTTTGCCAACGAGAACCTGATTCACGCTAACATAGTCGTTCACCAGAAGAACGAGGAAATACCTACACTTGTTGCTGAAGGTGCAGCCGACGTGATGATAACGGAGATAACAGAGGCTCCCTATTATGTGCAGACTGATGCCCGACTTGCCGCCCCACTATTGAACGCCCCCTTTACTCACGGAGAGATTGGTGTGCTGATGCAAAAGGGACAGGACGATCTCCTCGCCCTTGTCAACTCCGTCATTGCTAAAATGAAGGCTGACGGAACCCTCCGACAGCTCCATGAGAAGTACGGATTAATATATGCGTATTAAGAATAATTTGGAAATTTACACTGTAAAGTAGAAGATGATTAGCAAGAATTACGAAGATGAGTGAGCGATGAGATGGACTGTATTATCAGATAATCGTAGCTATGACAGCTGTCTCTTTACAGAGCATGGGCTGTCAGTTTTACTGCAAACAGAGCGGCACAAGATCCTGCTTGATACTGGAGCAAGTGATGTGTTTATCCAAAATGCAGAGTTGCTGGGTGTAAATCTTAGTGATGTGGATTATGTTTTCATTTCTCACGGACATAGTGACCATGCAGGCGGCTTACGATACATATTAGAGCATAATAGACAGGCAAAAGTCATCGTCTCGCCCGATGCCATGAGCGGAAAATTCTTTTCTAAACGAGGGAATCTGCATAGTATTACTACGGAGTGGGCCGAGATAGACGAAGACAGACTCATCTTGATAGACCAGACCTGTGAGATAGCAGAAGGTCTTCACGCTATTGCCCATATACCTCAGATTCATCCAATGCCCAAGGGTAATCAGAATCTTTATGTTCAGGATGCCCACGGAGATTATATCCATGACGATTTCCGCCATGAACTGGCTCTATATGTTGATGGTCAACTATTCACTGGCTGTGCTCATAGTGGTCTTGAGAACATTTTGTCAGCCTGTCCTTGGCACGTTCATACCGTTGTAGGTGGTTTCCACTTGCTCGACGGTCAGGAGACGGACGAAGAACTAGTGGCTTTGACTCAAAGGCTAAAAGCCAACTATCCAGAAACAAGGTTCTACACCAGCCATTGCACAGGAGATAATGTGTTTGAGGTAATGAAGGGCGTGATGGGCAAACAGCTACAGTCATTTAGATGTGGAACAATGATAGAATTGAAAAGAAATGAATCCGATTGCCATCCGACTTCTCAGCCAACAGCTTGTTGCCCCTCAGTTCAGTGATCCTGCCGAGGTGGTCAGCTACATGGGTGCAATGCAAGCCCAAGAGTATCGCATGATGCGGTGGGCTGTGGCAATGCGAACGCGCAGGCCGTCGGCGAAGGCATTCAAACGGGCTTTCGACAACGGAAGGATTATTCGTTTGCACCTAATGCGAGGCACTTGGCAGCTGGTGTCTGCTGAGGAATACTGGATGATGATTGGTCTCTGTGCGCCCAAGGCCATCGCTGTCACGAAGGGCTGGATGAGCAGCAATAAAATCAGCATTCCCGACGAGGAACTGATGCGCGTCCGCGACATCCTCGCCCGAAGGGCTGCCGACTTGGGGAGTGCGACGAAAGAGGATTTAGTGCGTGCTTTGGCAGAGAAAGACATAAGAATGGATGACCATCGACTGTCGTACCATATCCGCATGGCCGAGATGTCGGGCACCCTTTGCAGTGGCGAACTGTTGCCGATGAAAGCCACCTACGCACTTACAGCCAATAAGGTCAAGCCTGTGGCGCAGATGGAAAGAGACGAAGCCCTGTTGTGCTTTACTCGCAAGTACTTCCAGAGCCGCCAGCCCGCCACATTGGAGGATTTCGTCTGGTGGTCAGGCTTGAACATCAGCGACTGCAGGCGAGGCATAGAACTCTTAGGCAATACGATTCACGTAGAACGTTGGAAAGACAGAGACTTCTACCTGACCGACGAATGCCGTTCACGAGGCTTCAGGAAGGGCAAGTTCCTCCTGATTCCTCCTTACGACGAATATCTTATCAGCTACAAGTCCCGCGACATCGTACTCCCTTCTGAGCACCGGCATCATGCCCACAACAACAGCGGTATCTTCCAGCCCGTCATCGCTTACGATGGAACCATCTGCGGCAACTGGTCACCATTCAAAGACGATTGCCAGGCGACATCCTTTGAAGATGCGTCTAACCCGCTTGACATCAGCGAGGCATGGCAAGCATACAAAGATTATCGTGAAAAGTAACCTGCCATGGAGAAGATCAAGTGTACCATAGAGCGTATCACGTTCCAGAATCCTGAGAATGGCTATTCCGTCCTTCAGACCATCATCAAGGGCTACAGGGAGGAACAGACTGTTGTAGGCATCTTCCACGAGGTGACAGTGGGTGCTGTCCTTACCGTAGAGGGGAACTGGCGCGTTGACAAACGTTATGGCAGGCAGTTCGCGGCTGAGAAATGGACTGAGGAACTCCCGGCAGACATCATCGGTATAGAAAAGTACCTGGGCAGCGGACTGGTGAAGGGCATCGGCCCGAAGATGGCCAAGCTGATTGTGAAACACTTTGGGCTGGAGACCTTCGAAGTCATCGAGAACGATGCCGACCGTCTGCTCGAAGTACCCGGCATCGGCAAGGGTAGGGTAGGCAAGATTCGCGATAGTTGGGAGAAGCAGAAGGACGTGAAGGACATCATGGTGTTCCTGCAGGGACACGGTGTCAGTTCCACCTACGCCGCCAAAATCTACAAGCAGTATGGCAAGGACAGCATCGAGAAGGTGCAGGACAATCCCTACTGTCTGGCTGATGACATCTGGGGCATCGGCTTCAAAACTGCCGATTCCATCGCTGAGAAGCTGGGCTACGAGAAGAACGACCCCCGCCGCTGCCGTAGCGGAATCCTTTATACACTGGGCAAGCTTTCGGAGGACGGCCACTGCTATGCCGAGCGCGAACAGCTGGTGAAATCGGCCAAGGAACTGCTGCAGGCCGATGAAGAGCCGATTACGCAAGCCCTCGACCAGATGATAGCCAGTGAGGACTTGATGCTTGACGAGGATGCTATCTTCCTGCCACCGTTCTACTATGCTGAGGTGGGTGTGGCCAACAAACTGCGGCGGCTGATAGAAACACCGATGGGTAACATCTTCGATAATGGCGGTACCGTAACCGACGATGTATCGCAACGGCAAGGGCAGATAGAATACGATGAAGTGCAGCTTTCAGCCATCAGGAAAGCCATCGGTTCGAAGGTGATGGTGCTGACGGGAGGGCCGGGCACTGGCAAGACCACCACGACATTAGGTATCATCGCCTCGTTTGAGACCCTTGGCCAGCGCATATTGCTGGCTGCCCCGACGGGTCGTGCCGCCAAGCGCATGAGTGAGGCAACGGGCAAGGAAGCCAAGACCATCCACCGACTGCTGGAGTTCAACCCTGCGGAGGGCTACGGGCGCAACGACGAGAACCCGCTGGACGGTGACGTGCTGATAGTGGACGAGTCGTCGATGATCGACATCATCCTGATGAACTCGCTGTTGAAGGCCGTGCCGCTCTCGATGCGTCTGATACTCGTCGGCGACATCGACCAGCTGCCGAGTGTGGGAGCGGGCAACGTGCTCCGCGACATCATCGACTCCGGCGCAGTACCTGTCATCCGTCTGACGCGCATCTTCCGTCAGGCACAGTCGAGCCGCATTGTCACCAATGCCCACAAGATCAACCAGGGCATCTTCCCCGACATCAGCAACGGGCGACAGTCCGACTTCTTCTTCATTAAACAGGAAGATCCCGAACAGGCTGCCCGTGATATAGTCAACATCGTCAAGAACCGCATTCCCAAGGCTTACGGCTTCAGCACCAACGACATACAGGTGCTGACTCCTATGCAGCGCAGTGTGGTGGGAGCCACAAACCTGAATATCGCCCTTCAGGAGGCTATCAATCCTGTGGGCGACAGCCTCTCACGAGGTGGATTCAGATATCGACGGGGTGACCGCGTGATGCAGATACGCAACAACTACGATAAGGACGTTTTCAACGGTGATATCGGCACGGTGGAGCATGTGGACATGGAGGAGCGGACTCTGACTGTCTCGTTCGACGGCAACAGTATTGAGTACGAGGATTCTGAACTTGACGAGCTGACGCTGGCCTACGCCACCACCATCCATAAGTCGCAAGGCTCTGAGTATCCCGTCGTGGTCATGCCCCTGCTGATGACCCACTTCGTGATGCTCCAGCGCAATCTCGTCTATACCGGCATCACCCGTGCCAAGAAAATCTGTATCATCGTCGGCACTACGAAGGCCCTGGCCTACGCCATCCACAACATGATGGTGCTGAAGCGTAACACAAGACTGAAAGAACGACTCCATTCAAGTAATGCTTAGCTGTCGCCCGTGGGAGTCCGCCCAAGGGTTTCAGGTAGTCCGCCCAAGCCTCCCTGCCAGTCCGCCCAGGCCGGACTGCCAAAGCAACCTTATTCGAAGAATTTCGTGAAGGCCTTGACACAGTAGATGTGGTCGGCTGTGCTGCCCGTTTCCCTGCAGCTGTGCATGGCCAGGATGGCATTGCCCATATCGACACCACGCACGGGAATCGACGAAGCAAGAATGTTTCCTAAAGTGCTGCCGCCTGCCACGTCGGAATGGTTAACGAAACACTGACACGGCACTCCGGCCTCCCTACAGATCTCCGCGAAGACGGCTGCAGACACGGCATCGCTGGCATACTTCTGAGCCGCATTGAACTTGATAACAGGGCCACCGCCGAGGACGGGATGGTTCGTGGGGTCATACTTCTCGCTGTAGTTGGGATGCCAGGCATGGGCATTGTCCGCTGAAATCATGAACGCCCGTTCGACGGCTTGATAAAATGCCTCTTCACTTCCACTCTGTGCCAGTGCAATACGTTTCAGCATCATTGAGAGGAACGGACTGCCAGCCCCCTGCTTGGTCTGTGAGCCCGTCTCTTCATTGTCGAAGATGGCCAGCACCTTGGTCATGTCTATGGTTTCTGTTGCAATCATTGCCTCCAGACCGGCAAAGCACATTGAGAGGTCATCCAATCGGCCAGAGGACAGGAATTCGTCATGCACGCCGAAGGTACAGGCTGGTGTGGCATCGGCCAGATAGAGGTCGAAGTCAATGATGTCCTCCTGCTTGATGTTCAGTTCTCCGCAGATGACGTTCATCAGCAGACTGCCACGTTCCAACTCGCTGGTGACAATTCCCAATATGGGCAGCATATCCTTCTGTTTGCTCAGTTTCACGCCATCGTTCACCTCACGGTTGAAGTGAATAGCAAGGTTGCTGATCTGAAGCAGAGGACGTTTGACATGAAGAAGCAGCGTCTTGGGATGGAGGGCATCCTCACCGCGGACAATCACACGTCCTGCTATCGTCAGTGGACGGTCGAACCAAGTTGACATGATCGGACCTCCGTAGACTTCCGTATTCAGTTTCACGATGCCACCCTCGCAGGTCATCTCAGCATTAGGCTTGATGCGGAACGTGGGTGAGTCACAGTGGGCGCAAATCATGCGGAACCCGGCATCGGTCAGTGGAAGGCGTCCGATGTGGAAAGCATAGACCGACGAGTCGTTTTTTGTCACGTAGAGTTTGTCACCAGCCTTGACCTCTCCGATAGGCATCTGAGGGTCTAAGCGACGATAGCCAGCCTGTTCCAAATAGCTGGCAATGTTCTTTGCTGCCAGGAAATTCACTGGCGATGCATTTAGGAAATCCAATAGTCTGTTAATCATATTGCAATCGTTACTAATATTTTATAGTTCTTCCCAACGCATGGAATATGCTGCAAGCTGTTTGATGGGTATTTGCAGTTCTGTAGCTATCATGCGCCAGTCTTTGATGGCGGCACGAACCCCCTCAATAATCTCTGCAGCTTCCTGTCTTTCGAGCATATAGTTCTCGCTTGCGGAGAGCAGGGCATTGATGTCCGACTGTTCCGTATATGAGTCGATGAGCAGGCATTGATGTGACTTTGCTCCAGGGTTGATGTCGTAGGCGGGTGATAGCGTCCAGCCTTTTGGAGTAAGCAGGAAACCATGATTGCGGAAGTGGTCATCGGTGTTGCCGAACATAACGTTGAAAGCCACTCTGCGATAGAGTTCCCTGAGATTCTGCCGTACATCTGTGCAGCTGTGCAGAATGAAATCTACGATGTCCAAATAACCATTGCCTGTGCTGCTATCGGCCCCATCATCAAGGCCAAGCAATGACATGGCCGAAGCGAAATGAATGCGACGGCCATCCTTTGTCCTGTCAAAGCGTTCGGAGAGCAGCAGGTCGCGGTCTTTGGAAATACTGATGGTGCGGGTCTTTGCCACATGGATGCCTGCCTTGGCTGCGAGATGATGCGAGAAGTGCTCAATGAGTTCCGTGTTCTCCAAATCCTTTTTTGACGGGAACTTGGCCACATACAGTGTACCATCAGTATCGACAACATTAGCCTTAGGACGAGCGCCACCGAGTGAGGTTCCTGGGTCAATCAACTGGTCAAGCCAACGTTGTTCCGGCAATTCATTTCGTTCTTCCGCCAACTCAATCTCATGGCACGCATCGCATAGGGCGCGAAGGCTTTCAATGGGAGGAACGAGATATTTATCACTTGCGTTAATATAGCCATCGCTGTCTTCCTCTTTGTAACGTATGCCTCCCATACGGGTGAAGTCTTCAATGCCAATAAGATAGTCGTAATTGGTGAGCATACGTGTTGGCCTTCCTTCCGACTGGGCCGTCAGTCGCTCCCTGCGGTCAAGCAGCAAACGACCCCAACGGTCGGGGAAGGAATCCTTGACGAATCCGAATACATTGTCATTACCGCGAGGATGCTGCAACGAAGGAACATTCATCAGGTCACCGCTCAGCAGAATGCCACCATGTTGTTTCAGCCACTGGCGCGAATACTCAAAGACAAAATGGTCCTTGCCGCGAACGTGTTCGTAGCCCAGTATTCCTATCTCCTGTGGTGTAGAGAGGAAGTCAAAATCAGCGTAAACCGTTATTCTCTTCATCGCCTAAGTAATTCTGCATCCTGAAGCTGTCTGCCAAGAGCATCGTCGGCAGCCAATAGGGTGATATCGTTTTCCAGATTAAGTGCAAAGAGTACGCGAGCATAAATCCCCATGGAGACCGTCGGGTCACCATGTTCCACTTTAGAGACGGTCAGTCGTGTCACCGTCGCCCTGTCTGCTATATCCTGCATGGACAGATGCCTGCGCTTGCGGGCCAACATGATTTGCTCGCCCATGATCTTCAGGTTCTGGCTCAATGCCCTTGGCATCGTCTTGCCAAATGTATTCTTACCCATAATTGTACTTTATTGGGTGCAAAAATAAGAAATAATGTTTAATATAACAAACATTTTGAGAAAAATCAGCATACAATACTACTATAAATCCTAATTTTTCCCAAAACTTCCTGCAAAGTAGGCAATAATTCGTTATTTCTTGCTACTTTTGCAACAAAAGTTGCGAGAATGGGCTGCATCTCAGCAAAAAGCAAGCTATTTTGCGTTCGATTTGCACCATCCTTGCAATCAGATTTAAGTGAATTTATGCCAAAAGAGCGAAACAAGGCAGATGGCTATCGTGAGAAGGCTTACGAGGGCGACACCAAGGC
>JAFVGS010000057.1 GCA_017474845.1 Prevotella sp. | reverse complement strand
GCTCCATGGAGCCGTATTGCTGGTCTATCAGGTCGAGGGTGGCCTCGAAGTTCTTAGTGCTCACGCCCACCATGGCCTGTATGAATTCTACGGCACCTTCGCCGCCCTTCATGTCGCGCACCTGTGCAGAGAGTGCCTCCACCTCGGTGGCATAGCTCTCGTTAGACTTGTCGAAGTCCTCGACGATGACCTGCCTGCTGGCACCGAGGGCAGCCAGGAGGAATGCCGATCCCCATCCGCAGCGGTCCTTTCCCTCTGAGCAGTGCCACAGCACGCCGCCTTTTGCATCCAGCACGCCATGCAGGAACTTGCCGTAGTTGGCCTGCGACTGCGGGTCGGTCACAATGATCGGATAGAGCTGCTTGACCATCTCCTGCACCTCGGGGTCGAAGGCGTACTTCATGAGCACGTCTATCGTGCCGGGGGTGGATAACTGTCCTGAGCCCGCACCGAACTTTTCCTGAATTTCTATGAGCTTCTGGGGCATCGTGGAGACCTGGGTGTAGGTCACGCCGCTGATGACGCGGTCGGAGGCTTCGCTCATTTCCAGGGCGAAGCGGAAGTCAAAGACATCGCTGAGGTGATACTGGTCCTGAAGGATGGCCACGTCGGCATCGGTGGCTTTCACCAGTTTGCCGCTCCGCACGAGCTTGCCGAAACATACGGTGCGGCCGTCTTGCATGACGAGTCCGCCCATGTCGCGGGCGTTATCCACACCTTCGAATTTGATGACGCGCTGGCTTGAGTCGGCGACGTGCTCTCTTGTGGGGACGGGGGAAACAGGCTCGTAGGCCATATCATCGTCGTTGCTGCAGGATGTAAAACTTGTGAAAGTTACTGCGGTAAGCATGCTCATGAGCACTGTCTTTACCAAAAATAAATTCTTTTTCATTGTTCTTTTTTATTTTTTATTGTTATACTTTGTTTCTTAATCACGATGCAAGTGAAGTGCAAGGCGAACGCAGAGGCGAACTTGTTCGAGCTTTGCTGAGCCGCAGCCTTCACTCGCCGTTGCAACTTGTTTGCGACGGCAAAGTTACGGCGATTTGTGGCCCGTTCCAACAAAAAGGATGATTTCCGGCAGAGAAGCCTATGGTGCATATACGAAATTTGCGACAGAAACGGCAAACCTTGCCATAACTGTCGCAAAATCCTTTTATTTGTTGGCTATTCCAACGTTTGGATCAGAGTGCGATAGGCCCGTAGCCCGCGCAACTCGTCGCGCTAAGCGCCGTCAGTATCGCCGACGCCACCTTCCGGCTAAAGTAAGAGGAAAGAGAAAAGTGGAAAGAGGAAAGAGATTACTTCTGCGACAGTCGCTAATCCCTTTCCTCTTTCCTTTTTCCTCCAAACATTCACCTCTCACCTGTCTTCAGAAGAGTAGTAGCCCATGCCCGCAAACCCGCCACCGATACTTGTCACGCGGTTGAAGTCCTCATACTGTGCCATTACGAAACTCACCAGGGTAACGATGCTCATGAGCACCTGCTTTACCATCATTCTTGTCTTTGCCATAATCTTTTTATTTTTAATTGTTTATACTTTGAACTTCATTCGAAGCCGCTTCCGCTCGAAATAGCTCGAAATTCTTTCGGCTCTTTGCTGAGGTGCAGCCTGTTCTCGCGATTTCTGAGTGCAAAGTTACGACGATTTCCGGCTCTTTCCAACAAAAGAGAAGATTTCCGGCAGAGAAGCATGCGGCGCATATACAAGATTTGCGACAGAAACGGCAAACCTTGCCATAACTGCCGCAAAACCCACAAAAAAGTCAGCCTCACTGCCCGGACGACGGGCGGTGAGGTTCTTTTTTGTCGTGAGTTAACTCGATTTGCCGTTTGAGTTAACTCAACGGGACTTTTGAGTTAACTCACGGTTTTTCCAGAGTGCGGAGGAAAACTTTTTCCCCTGCACTGGAAAAAGTTTTTGAGTGCACTCCCCTTGATTCCTTTGCTCCAAAAAACAGCGAAGGGGCCCGCAGCACATCGGGCCCGCATCCCTGCGAGCCCGATGTGCATCATTACTAACTAAAAACCAAAATACAAAGTATGAAAAAGAAAAACTATCAACCTATTTTATAACTAACGTTTAATTCTTAATTCTGATGCAAGTGAAGTGCAAGGTGAACGCAGAGCCGAACTTGTTCGAGCTTTGCTGAGCCGCAGCCTTCACTCGCCGTTGCAACTTGTTTGCGACGGCAAAGGTACGGCGATTCTGCCCAGATTCCAAAAATTTAGGCGAAATCTTCTCTGAGTTGTTGCGACAGGGTGGGATTGGAGCGACAAAAGGGGTCCGTGAACCAAAATATTGTCGTTTTCCAGCAGAACCGCCGCAAGGTGGCGTTCATCAAGGCCTGACTGCAGAAAACGAAAAATGCGGCAGATATGGTAAGCCATGCCATATCTGCCGCAATTTTCAAGTTACAGATTACTCTGCCCAGTTCATGGTCAGCTCGTTGAGGTCGAGGTAGTCGCCGCCCCAGTTGTCAACCACCTCGAAGCGGTAGGTGTTGTAGTTGCCCTGCACGTTGGAAGGAATGTTGAAGGTCATCTCCGTATTTTGGCCGCTGGGCATCTGGATGTTGTTCTGATAGTAGAGCTGTACCCACTCGCCCTGGTTGTCGTTGCGGGCGAAGAAGCGGACGCTGCGCGGCTTCTTATTGTCGCCGGTATTGCTGGAGGTCAGGGTGAAGCTCTTGGCCTTTTCCTTGGAGTAGATCTTGAACTCGGCAAACCAGCAGTTGTGGTCGCAGTTCTTCTCGACGGTCTTGGTTTGATATTCGGCTTTTCCTTTTATGTATTTGTTCGTCACATGGCTCGCCCACTTCGAATTCTTGTCGCCGTCGATGACGCGTGAGAATGATAATTTTCCGTCGTCTATCCGACTATTATCAGCCAGATCTATAGGTGAGCCTATAATGGCGATAGGAGTGGTTCGGATCCAGTGGCTCAGCTTTCCGATGCGTTCCACCTGCCCTTTATAGACGTTCCCCTGGTAGTGGGCGGGCATTCCGATGGCGCCATTCTTGAGCTTGTTGTAGTAGCTCTCCACCTGCATGGCGTCGATGTCCTTAAACTCCGGCAGGTATGTGCGTGAGAGCACTACGGTCTTACCGGCGTCAAGAGGGATTGTCACCGTCACGGTCACCTCGTAGGTAGGCAGGTAGTAGTCGCCCCAATTCTCGTCTTTCTGTCCTCTGAGGCCTACTGGCTCAATCAGGTAGTCGCTGTCGCCGCCGCCGATGTAGCCCACTTCGTTATTATCTACAGGGTCTGCACTGAACTTATTCACGCCAAGTCCGTAGGCATTGAACGGAGCCTCACCGGTATAACGGTTGGGGAACTGGTAGGTGTCGTTCACGTGGTGCTTTGCACTCTGAAGCTTCTGTATCGTGCGATACTGCTCATAGCGGCTGAAGTCTGTGCCCTTGCGCACGCCGCAGACTGCCGACACTTTTGCGCGTCCAATTTCATTGGGCGTGAACACCTGGGGGTTCAGCGACACCTTCACGCTGCTGGGATCGAAGAAGCATACCAGTCCGTGCCAGGGTTTATCACTTTTTTCCCAAGATACACCTATACCGCCAAAGGGACTAAATACTTTTGCAAGAGGTTGCCATTGGGTACAAGAGAGACCGCGCCCTTCGTTAGCATATGATTTCCAATATGATTTTTCAATCCAGTTAGTCTCAGCATTGGTGCAATACACCACGGGGGCCGTCTCTAGGTTCCACACACCCTGTCCGAAGGTGTTGTCGTTTCCGCTGAAGTCGAAGTCGGCAAGCTTCAGGGCTGCTGCGGGCATCTCGTTGAAGATCACGGGTGTGCTCTTCGTGCCTGTGGTGGTGATGGTGCCACTCATGTCGAAGTGGATGTCACCTTTGTAGTTGTTACTATTCTCGTCGGTGCTGATGCCTGCAATCTCGCAGCCCGTCTTGGCCAGCTCCACACCACCGGAGATAGCTCCTGCCACGTCGCCCTCGGCACACTTCCCTGCGAATTCAGCCACCTTGGCTACTACGTCGAGCCCCTTCAGGAAGGATCCGATCACGCTTCCGTCCGACGCTGCCTGGCACTGCTCCAGATTGATGTCGCCACTGGCGGCGGCTTTCATTGCACTGCTGAATTCATATGAATCCGTCGCATAGCCCAGCGGATTCAGGCTCAGCATCATGTCGTTCGCGGCAGCCTTCGTCACGTCTGCATCTGGGTTATACACAGAGAGGTCGATGTCAAACGACCACCATCCCTCGTTGGGCTGGATGCTGCCGTCGGGGTTGTCCCATGTCGACCTGTTCATCATCGGGGTGACGGTCTTGTTCATCCAGTCGTTCATGTTGAGCACTCGCTTGCTGTTTTCTAGCATGCCCACCTTGTCCTTCGGCAGCGCATAGCCGAACACGGAGTGGCTGGCCATTTCGTCGCCCATGGATATTCCCCACATGTGGTTCGTTATGTTCTGACCGCCGGGCTTCATGAAAGTCAGAATGCGGAGAATGCCGCGATACTTGTGGTAGAAGCCCAGGTAGTTGCCGTTCTTCGTGGCGTCGCTGCCGGCCTGCAGCAGTACGAGCTGCCAGCTGGGGTCTTCCTGCAGGTCATCGATGATAGCCTTGGGAATGTATGAGTTGGGACCGCCTTTCTTTGCCCAGGGCAGGTTCTGTAGCTCATAGCCATGACGGCTAAGATTGAGGCCGTTTTCCCATCCCTTGATGTCCTGACCGCCAGCACCGCCCACATAGAGGAATACGGACTGCTGGCTTCGCCAATCCTTGCGGTTAAAGGGCTGGTAGTTTGTTGCGCCTTTCGAGGCATTGTGGTCGTTGATGTTATAGCCCGTGCTTTCAGCGCCACGGGTTATGGCTTTCTCCGTCTGTGGAGCCATGTCGGGGTCGAGAATGTCGTCCTGGCAGGATGTGAAACTGAAAGTAACTGCGGTAAGCATGCTCATGAGCACCGTCTTTACCAAAAATGATTTTTTTGCCATAATATTTAATTTTTTATTTGTTTATACTTATTTATTATTATTATTTTGAAATGTTGTTTTGTGCATCCTTTTTGGTAGGAAGGAAGAAACCTGTGGTCCCTTTCTTGTGTCAGTAAGGGCGAAACTGATAAGTGTAAGCACCTCGGGGGAGGTGCTGCGGTCTGTACCTCTTTTATTGTAATCTGTATCAGTAAGTCAAAGAACGTTGTTTGTCTGATTGACGATGCAAAGGTACGGCGATTTTGGCCCCGTTCCAACAAAAAGGATGATTTCCGGCAGAGAAGCCTATGGCGCATATACGAAATTTGCGGCAGAAATGGCAATCCTTGCCATAACTGTCGCAAAAGTCTTTTTTTTAGTTCTTCAGGCGGAACTTGGCGAAGAGTGGAAAGTGGTCGCCCAGAGGCTCGTCGCCACCATCCTTATAGTAGGCTCTGGTCTGCTTGCTGTTGTCGTACTCGCAGCTGAGCAGCTCCACGCTGTGGCCTCCCACGGGGTTGATGTAGAGGATCTTGTCGGGCATCTCGCCACGGATGGTCCATCCCAGATAGTCGCCGTCGTCCTTGATCTTCGTATCTTTTTCCAGCTCGGGATATACACCGCCCTTGCACTTCTCGATCCAGGCATCCCCGCAGGTGGCACGGCCAGAGGCGTTGATGGCGTCGATGAACACAGTTTTCATGTTGTCGCGGCAGTAGTAGGTGTTGAAGTCGCCGATGACGAGCACTGGGCGCTGGTCGAGCTTCGACATGATGTGCTGCTTGAGCTGAATCCACTGCTTGCTGCGGCAGTCGCGGTCGAGAGAGTCGGTACCTCCCACTTCGTCCCAGCGCTCGCTGGCTTCCATGTGCATGTTATAGACCACGAGCTGAAAACCCTCGGTGGTGGTTATCTCATAGCGGCGGAAACCCTTGGTGGCAGCCTCGTCGCGACAGTGAGTGTCGTAGCCGTAGCGGTTGTTCCAGCGGATGCTGTCGGTGCGGACGGTCTTCAGATGACTCTGCCACCAGGCCTTACAGCCGTCGGTGTGGAACACAAAGGAGTGTACGCCGTCGTCAAAGAGGTTGTTGGGTGACATGCCGCCGGCCCAGCTGTCGTGATCGTAGTTGGCTGTCAGGTAGCGGCCCAGTTCCTGGTCGAAGTCGAAGTTCTCCTGCACGCCGATGAAGTCGAAGTTGTGGTCGGCCAGATAGCGGCTGATGACGGGGGTGTACTTTGTGTCGGGACCGTCGTTATTGACGAAATCGTATGCGGGCAGACCATCGACATTGAGGGTACATACGGTGAAGAGCGAAGCGTCGATGGTGCCTGGGGTGCGGAAGTTCTGGCTGATGAGGGCCTCGACGAGTTCCAGACCGCTGGTCTCGTAGATGTCACCACCGTTGTAAGCAGGCGACTTCTGCATGCCGGCAAAGTCCATGAAGACAACACCTGTAGAGGCATTATGGAGCGGATTCTTCAGATAGTCGATTACGAGGCGGTTGGTGCGTGCGGCATTCTCGCGGTAGTGGTTAGAGCTTACCATGCCCTGATAGCCTGCTGAGTAATTGAACACCCAGGCGGGGTTTGCTGCCGTAAGGTCGCGTGCTGCTGTGGCATCGAGCATCTTGCGGATGGCGTCGTCCTTGCCAGTCAGGTCTGAGCCGATAGCGTAGTAGTCCTGGGTCCAGAGGGGTGTCGAATTGCCATCGGTGCCCTTGATAGTGCCGTTCTGCTGCTCGTTGAAGTGCTTGCTGCTGCTCCAGCCTTTCAGGAATCCACCGGCGGTCATGCCGTTGCAGGCGTCGCGTGAGAGGAGCAGCACATGCCCGCGCATCTCGCCTACAGTGAGACGGGGCGCAAAGTCGGCGAAGAGTCCGCTGAACTCGCTGTCGTTAACCAGGGCGGCGAACTGCTCTGCCCAGGCGTTCATGTCGGGGGTATCAGTCACATTGGAGGTCACGATGCAGAACTCCGTGGGATTCTCTCTCAGGAAGTCGCGCATCTTGATAAAGAAGTCTTTCACCAGCAGCTCGGTCTGCATGATGCCGTGACAGCAGCGCAGGTCGTAGGTGGCGTCGGTAGTGCTCAGCACGCGCTCCGGGCGCAGGTCGAACACGCGTACTCCCACCTTCAGCTGCTCGTCGATGGTTAAGTCCTGAGTGGTTGCCGCCGACTTTCCGATCTGTGAGGCCAGATGCCAGCCCTCGCCGGTGCAGGCATCGTGGGTGCCAGGCAGTGAGAGGTCGGCCACGAGTCGGCTGTTACTCAGCGGAGCCATCCACTGGCTGTAGTCAACATTGGGCTTAAAGGCATCGCTGGCGGAGCCGCCTCTCGTCATGGCGGCCTCTGGGGTGTCCGTTGTGTACGGGTTGACCATCAGGTCGTCGTCATCTGAGCAAGATGCGAATGAAATACTAACTGCGGTAAGCATGCTCATGAGCACTGTCTTTACCAGAAATGAATTCTTTTTCATTGTTCGTTTATATTTTTATTGTTTATACTTGTTTTGTCTGATTTCTGAGCGCGAAGGTACGGCGATTTATGGCTCATTCCAATAAAAAAGATGACTTCCGGCAGAGAAGCCTATGGTGCATATGCGACATTTGCGACAGAAACGGCAATCCTTGCCATAACTGTCGCAAAAGAACTAAAAAAAGTGAATTATCAGCTCAGTGCCGCCAGCCGTGTGAAAACAAATTTTTGCGCCAGTTCGGGATAAGATTAGAACAATGAGAGTTGATTAGTGTCCTCAATACAATACCCCTGAATAGCCTCAGGTTTGTTGTCGAAGAAACAATATGCTCCAAGTGCAGCGATAAGGTTCATCAGGAAATTGTTGACAGACCTATGTCTGGAGTGTACGAGATTTCCTTTGTCCTTGAGCAAATGGTTAATGCACTCGATGATGTACCTTTTTTTGAGCATAATTTTGTCCCATAGTGGCATCAACCTGTTCTTCATGTTGTTCCTGATTCCAGTGACCAGATTACTCCGTCGGCAAAGAGCGCATCAAACAGGTTGGGCGAGATATATCCCCTGTCAGCAAAGAGTTTCCCGTAGATTCTCTTGCCGAGCACAGCCCATACCTTCGGGTCCCTGTCATCCACGTTGGCCCCTGTAAGACAGAACATTATGATCTCTCCTCGGTCGTTGCAGATGAAATGCAGTTTGAACCCGTGACACCATCCCATCGTCCCCTTCCCGTCAGTGGCACTCTTCTGCATTATTTTCCTTCTCTACTGGCTGGTCACCCACTATAGAATCGAGACAGATATCAAATCTTTCATGAATCATCTGATAATCAAAACAGAGTGGGCGGTCTTGCTGATAGATGGTCTTGTACTTGTTCTCTTTCTCGACATATTCCTGAATGGGCTGGCCATTGGCATTGAACTGCTTGAAACGCTCTGGCGAGAACGAAGTGCCCAAATACTCAGGTGAGTTTTGGAGGTAGTGAAGGATTGACTCAGAAGGCAACATGCGCTCATCAACCTGACGACCTAATTGGCGATAGGTGGTCAGCATACTGTTCTTGCGTATCATAAGAATATCCTTAGGCACACCGAAGTCAATAGTGTTCTTTGTCTCGTAGGTCTTAATGGCCGTCTTTGGCTTGATAACATAGTCCTGACCGTTGACAAAAATCCCTTTCTGCTGTGCACTGCTGATGATGTCCCAAAAGCCTGCTACTTCATCTGTTCTCGAAATCAGCTCATTCTGGCGGATGGCTCCTTTAGCACAGATGTCCAGAAGTTCTTCGTAACAGAATGGGCAATCTATCTCTGTCTCAATTGTCAGGAATGCCGAAAGTGAAAAGAGCCAGTTCTTTTCGATGCGATCATTGATTTTGTATGCAGCAGTACGGGAATGTAAATCTATCCTGGCCTTCTGCCATGCTTTGTCGAAGTTGGCAATGAACGTAGGACGCAATTTGAGAATTTTCAATGTAATATGAGTGGCTCCCATCTGTCGGTATTGCATCAACTCAGAGAACTTATCGCGTTCTTCCAGTGTGTGATGCTGTTTCTCATAGGTCAGGAATATAAGACGGGAGAAAAGAGCGATGTCTGCCGTAGGGATTTCCTGTCCTGTCAATATGATGCAGGAATCTACGTGCGACTGTTCGCGCTTTTTATCCTTGTCCATGTTCATCCTATAGCGTCCGATTCCTGCCCATGCGTCCTTCATCAACTCAACCTTCTTTATGTCGATACCATTTTTGTATTCATCAACATGGACAAGCATGTTGCTTACGCTGGCTATAGCATCAGCCAAGGCTGGAACAGTTGCCGTTTCAATATTCAGCGGCTCGTTGCCAGTCATGAAGAACGACATCAGTGTCTCTGCCAGTTCAGTCTTACCAGAACCTTTAGGGCCGAAGATATTCAATAGAGGCAGACATGCCGTCTTGCCCATGACTATATCACGAAAGAGCGTAGCGATGTAGAAGCTGATCCCAACTTTTGCATTATCCCCGAATACACCGATAATCTTGGAAAAATAGTCGTGCAGTGAGATATTGGAGGTGGAAAGATGGCAATACTTTTTCTCATTGGTATATAATACTGTTGAGTTCTTATAGAGCTGAGACATAGCGGGAAGGTAATGTCAAAGACAACCAAGGAGAGAAGGGCGAAACACAGCCTTTCTCTCTTTTTTCGTTTCAATCGCTTGACTAAACATGCTTCATCATTGTTGTGTGCAACATGCAAAACTCTTTTCAATTGTAGAGACTGTAGTAAATTGTAGCAATAGGTATTAAGACTGTAACCTATTGATTAACAGGATTGTTCTCATTTCTATCTTAATATTATATTTTTGTTTCTGCTACATCCTGCTACAAGACAAGCAAACATGCTCAATCTGTGCTACATAATTATACATATTTGCTACTGCCCATTTGATGGCTATCTTCTTGAAAATCAGCAATGCACACATTGCTACAATTGATACATCTGTTTTTACGCTATGTCAGAATGGAAGGTCTTGCTCTTCTGCATTAGTTTCCTTCTCTACGGGCTGGTCACCCACTATAGAATCGAGGCAGATATCAAATCTTTCATGAATCATCTGATAATCAAAACAGAGTGGGCGGTCTTGCTGATAGATGGTCTTGTACTTGTTCTCTTTCTCGACATATTCCTGAATGGGCTGGCCATTGGCATTGAACTGCTTGAAACGCTCT
>JAFVGS010000056.1 GCA_017474845.1 Prevotella sp. | reverse complement strand
CATAATTAAATACGATTAATATTCAACATAAGAGGTGCGAGCCTGCGAGTACTCTGCCATCAACACTTGTCGCCAAGTGTTCAAGAGTTTTTCGTATCACGAAAAAACCTCTTGCTAACTTACGTCACATTTCGGAACCTCTCGCAGTGCAAAGGTAGGGAGGATAATTCATTATACAAAGAAAAATTGGCAGTATTTTCTGAGCGAAAATTACTATGTTTCTATTGATTTTCAATAAGTTACCATTCGGTTTGATTCGATTAACTCGTTACTACAATCTGTTGCGAAATAACAGTTTGATACCATATAATCAGGAGTTCATACCATACATATAATTTATCTTTTTTGTTTTATACATTTGTACTATCTTTGCATTCACAAATGAAACAATAAAAATGCAGTACCAATGGATACCTACAAGAAAGGCGAATATATCGCAGTTATGACAAATCAGCCAAACATGCACTTTCTGGAGATGTTCGGACATGGGCTTAGTACAGATAATGTTAAGCCTTCAAAATATGTGGGGAAAATCATGAATGTGATAGACGACGAGAACTACCAGATCCTTATCGTTCACCCAATACCTGTTTACCGGTGCGTGATTCATGTTTCAGAGATTCTTAGAAAAGTTTCAGAAACAGAACTGGATGAAGATTCAAAAGGAATAGAAGAGAATATTGAGTTTCTAGCTCCCAATGTATATGTGAATAATGCTGAACTCAATGGTGATAGTGTAGAGGATAAATGCATTGCATTGGCAGAACTGGCTATGAAGAGCATGTTTCCCATGTATCAGATATGTAGATATGCATCATTACTAACTAAAAGCGAAAAATTGCGGCAGATATGGTAAGCCATGCCATATCTGCCGCAAATCTTCAAATCTTCAATTCTCCTCTATATTTTGTAGGTCAGCTCCACGAGCAGCCAGCGCCCCTGCAGCGGGCGGTTGTAGCCGAGACTAAACCCTGTCTGATAGAATTTCTTTCCGAAGATGTTGTGAATGTTGACATTTACTCCCAGACGTCTCCAGCTCCAATTGGCACCCATGTCGAACATCAGCACGTCGTTAACCTTGGGATAATCATCTTCGAATGAATATAAGTCTTTGTATGGGTATCTATAAAGCATCAGATACCTTTTACCGATGTAGTGGGCATTGGCATGAAGCCGGAGCGACGGCAGCAGCTGATAGGCCACCGTGGCATTGGCTGAGAACTGGGGGTCGCCGTACACGTAATAGTCGTAGTACTCATCAACGGTGTTGTCTTTACTTTCCAGGATGCGTTTCCATGAGGCATTGCCATGCAACACAAGTTTCCTATAAGTATAGTCGGCGGAGATTTCCATGCCTATGCTCTTCATCGTTCCGATGTTGCTGCCATATCCCATAAAGTCCATGTTCTCCGACGTATTGTGATAGGCGTTAACCTCTGCATTGAGTCCCTTGAGCAGTTGTTTGCCCCAGAGCGTGAGTTGCCAACAGCGGCTGTATTCTGGCTGGAGATGTTCGTCTTCTCCATCGTATGCAA
The DNA here is from genome assembly GCA_017474845.1 of Prevotella sp. Lineage (GTDB taxonomy): Bacteria > Bacteroidota > Bacteroidia > Bacteroidales > Bacteroidaceae > Prevotella. The sequence continues at coordinate 24,404 of JAFVGS010000056.1, read as the reverse complement.
AGCGGATTCTTCTTTTGAAAGAGATCTCGACGAGCGACGTGGAGTAACATAGCTTGGCACCCCATCGGGGTTGCATGAAGATGAGTGCCATACGCGGTGACAACTCATTGTAGGTCTTTCCCGTTCTTCGCTCCACGTGGTCGTAACGCATTCCTACATTGGCTATCAGACTGCCCCACCGGTGTTTCACCTGCAGGTGAGTGCTGGCATTTTTCTCGTGCTGCTCCTGGTTTCTCCAGTCTGATCTCGACTCTATAATTCTGCTGTAGTTGACGCCCGTATAATCCTGAAAGTCGCTTAAGGTGAACTTTGCCGACTGCAGGCCGAGGGTGATGGTGCCCTGATGGCTGCCAGCGAAGGCGTAGGTCCACGAACCCTTCAGGCTTGCCTTAAGATTGCTGCTGTTCCATCCGCGGTATTCGTAGACCCCTTGCACATTCTCCACATCGTGGGGCTCTTCGTTGTAGAATGGTGTGACGTTTAGAGACAAACTGTCTCCTACGAAGAAGTATTCCATGTCCTTGCTTACGTCATAGTCTATGCTGGCCGTCAGTGCCCATGGTCCTTTCTGGTAGTCGTAAGATAGTGAGGTGTGGTGGCTGCCCTGGCTGATGCCCGGTTTGTTGCCGTTGATGCTGGGGAACCGGCGGTAGTCGAATAGCGGATGGCCCGCATTTCTGAGAAGCTCTACATAGTGTGACGAGTGTGTGTTGTGCATGAAGGTCAGCCCTTTCCATCTCGCTATGACTCCGAAGTCCATGGCGGGCTTGTGGTTATATGTCCCAAAGTTAAGGTTGCCGCGCCACGTCCAGTATTTTGATAAATATTCGTTATCTACTGACGTCTCGAAGTTCGACTTCTCTCCATCCGTCTTATAGACGTTTGCCCAAGCCATGATGTCGAGGTAGGGCAAGCTCTTGCCGAAGAGTACCGAGCCTTTCAACTGGGCTTGGTTGGTGCCTGCGGCAGCACCCACCTGCAGTCCGTCGATGTCGCCGCCGGTCTTGGTGATGATGTTCACCACGCCTGTGTAGGCAGAGCCGCCATAGAGGCTTGAAGCCGGTCCTCGCACTACCTCTATGCGCTTCACCTTGTCGAGGCTCATCGAGTAGTCGAGTCGTGCCACGTTGGAGCTGTAGTCGTTCAGTCGGTGGCCATTGAGCATGACGAGTATCTTGTCCTGCGCCTCGCTGAAGGTTCCCCGCATGGTTATTGTCGGTTCAATGTTCTCGAGGGCCACCATGCCCGGCACGTAGTTAGTGAGCAGGTCGCGCAGGTCGCGGGCCCCGCTGTCGCGGATCATCTCCTCGGTGATGAGCGTCACGGGCAAGGGAGCCTCCTCGATGGTCTCCGCCTGGCTCGATGCCGTGGTGACGGTGACTGTCATGGCGGCCTTGATGCGAGAAACAATGTCGGCGAACTCCGTCGGGTCTTGCGACGACACGGTATAATAGGGATTCTGCTGTAGCATCAGTGTGGCATAGCGCTCGGTCTGCTTGACGTCAAAGCTCTCCAAATAAGTGAGGGCGATGAGCCGCAGGGCGTTCTCGCGCAGGTTGCCCTGGAAGGTATTGAGGTGAAGCATCAGTGAGTCGCGGGCCTGCTCTGTGCGCCCTATCTGGTAGTCTCTCTCAGCCTGGGCATACACCTGGCGCTGCCTGGCGTCATCCTGCGCGTGTGCAGTGAATAGTGAATAGTGAATAGTATGAATACCATCACCCTCTCTATCCAACTCTTCTTCTCCGTTATGTTTTTAATTATCTTTCTCATTATTCACTATTCACTCTTCATTATTCACTATTCACTCTTCACTAATCACTCTTCTTGCTGGGTAATGTGATGGTAAATTCCGTGTATTCGTCCTTGACGGACTCCACGCTGATGTCGCCGCCGTGGTTCTGGATGATCTCGCGGCTCAGGTAGAGACCTATGCCCGCAGCCTCGTTGGTGGTCTTGGTGGTGAAGAACGGGTCGAATATCTTGTCGATGATCGTCGCCTCGATGCCGATGCCGTTGTCGCGTATCTTCAGGATGTATCGTCCCTCGGCCTTGGTGGCGAAGAGAAGGATCTGGGGGGCAGGTTCTTGATTCTTGACAGCATCAGACGGGCAGTCCTCCAGATTCTTCTGGGCCTTTTTCACCACGGCATAGACGGCATTGCCGAGCAGGTCCATGATGGTCTTGTTGAGCATGTCGGGATTACCGTATATGGGCATACTTTCAGGAGGCAAGGTAAATACGGTCTGTATATTGTATTGTTCTATCTCCTTGGCATAGTAAGTGTTGAGAATCTGCTCGTTCTGTTGCAGCACGGGCAACAGGTCCATATCTACAAAGCCGCCGGTACGGTCTTCCAGCACCTCCTCCATAGCCTTGAGCATGCGGCTGGTGTTCTGGCCGTACTGGTCCACGTTCGCGAGATTCTCTGTCAGCATGCCGAGTGCATCCTCGGTATCTGAATAGTCGTCTTCGTTGATGGCTTCCTTGTTGTTCTCGATATTGACTTTGATATCCTTCGCTAAGTCAATCGACATTTTGGAGAAGTTGATGATATAGTTCATCGGGTTCAGGATGCGGTCGATGAGGCCTTCCGTCAGCTTACCTATCGAGGCCATCTTCTCCTGCCGTATCAGTTCTTGCTGGGCATCGCGCAGGTCGGCGGTACGCTCCTCCACAATCTGCTCCAGTTTGATCTTGTCGCGCTGTAGCTTTTTCATGCGATAGCGCATGATGGCATAGACCAGCAGGGCTATCAGGAGGAAATAGACGACAATCATGTACCATCGCATCAGTAGCGGATAGGAAATGCCGAAACCGACAGAGGCCACCTCTGTCAGTTCGCCATTGGCCAGACGCGCCTGGACGGACAGTGTGTATGTGCCGTAGGGATGATTCAGGAACTCCACGACCTGACTTTCGCTCCAGTCGCTCCACCGGCCATCATTCTTTTCAGAGAAAAGCGGCAAAGCCGAGCGGATGCGGTAGCGGTACATGACCTTGCCGGTGAGGGGCGCATAATCGACGGCATAGACGAAGCGCAGGCGACGCTCGTCGCTTTGCAGCCTGGGCAGCGACCGTGGCATCTCCCCATAGCCGCCCCACAGCACGCTGTCGGTGCCCATGACGATTGAGCGGAAACGCACATGGCGACTGGTCGTAAGCGTATCGAGGTCTTTTTGTGATGTATCCACGACGACGAGTTTGTCGATGCTGCCGAGCCATACCCTGTCGCCATGTCTGTACTGGGCCTTGATCTCCATATCGCTGAGGGGCCAGAGCAGATGCTTTGGCAGACTGCCGACGGGCTCCATCTTCTGGGCAGGTGCCACACCCTTCGTCTCTCCATGCACATTCTTCATCCATAGCCGTCCCCCGGCATCCTTCCGGATTTCCGTCACCAACGGCAGGTCGTCAACCTTGCTGACCGTCCCTTGCTGATAAAGATAGACGCCGTTGGTCTCTCCTGCATAGATCCGATCGCCATCCACCATCAGAGCCGTCGTGGCGTTGGATGTCAGACGGCTGACGGCACCGCCGTGTGCAATTCTGAAGATGCCACTGGAGGTACCGGCCAGCAGTCCCTGACGGTCTTCACACAAAGCCCAGCAGATGTTGTTGATGCCTGCCACGCGCTTCACCTGTCTCGACGCCACGGTATAGAGGCCATTGGTGCTGCCCACGTATATCTTCCCGTCGAAGGAGGTGATGGCCCGCAGCTCGCCCGTCAGGCCGTCCTTGGACAGCAGGTAGGTATAGACCGAAGGCATCTCGATGGCGAAGATGCCATTCGCTGTAGCCCCCCAGAGTACACCGTGACCGTCGTAGGCCACGTATGACACCTGGTCGGAACAGAGGCCATTCTCCTCGGTGATGGTGTAAAGCGTGCGCCCATCCTTGTCGGTGATCAGCAGTCCGTGATCTCTTTTTACCTTCACTGACAGTCCGCCGTCCAGCTCTTCTGTCTGGGTGATGTCCTCCAGAATGACCTGATGGTCTCCTCTGAGCAGGGCATCGACGGAGATGATTTCCAATCCCATCCCCGCATGGAAGTCAGTGCCCGCCTTTTGCTTCAGGGTCACCTGGTCGTCAGGTCCTATCTCGTAGATGCAGTTGTCGCCGGCCACGAACTGCAGCCGGCCCTCCTCCTCGAAAATCTCCATCACTTCGCCCTTGAACTGTCCTGTCTTGCCTATTTGCCGGATGGTCAGTTTGCCATTGGGCGTTTCCTCCAGTCGCCCTATGAAGTTGTAACCGCCCACCCATATCGTGTCGTTGCTGGCACGAAAGACCACGGTAACGCGGTTGATGCCCGGTGTATAGAGTATCCGCCATTGTGCCCGGTCATAATAGAGCAGTCCGGCGAAGTTGGCCACATAGACGGTACCGTCCTTGCCTATCTCGATATCGAAGTTGCAGTTGTGTGCTCTATACTCATTTGCCGTATAGTTGCGTATCAGCGGCAGTCCCTGGGCGTGAAGGAGTGAAGAGTGAATAGTGAAAAGTGAAGAGTTTGCTATCGCACTGAAGAGCAGCAGCACTGTCAGTGCCGCGCGCCTGCTGATTCTCTTGATGATGATATACTCCATAGCGGTATCAACTTATTCACTATTCCCTATTCACTCTTCACTTTCCTATACGGAATCCCCTTTCCTACATAGAAATCCCATTCCTCCTGGGTGAAGTTGCGCTTCACCCTCTGGCGGATGTGTTTAGCGATGACAGGCAGCGATATCAGATGCTCTGAGACAGTGCCCCTGTTGTCGCCTGTCCAGATGTAGTCCTTATCATTGGTAAAGGTGAAATCGGTGAGCCAGTTGTCGGCCTGGAACAGCGTGATGGGCCGGATTTGCAGGTCGCTGGTCATCCAGAAGAGCATCTTGCCGTCGTAACTGGAGGAGTAGAGACGATCGTCGATCATTTTCAGCTTGGTCACTTTCGACAGATGGCCTGCGAGTTTGAGCACCTTTCCATTAGGGTAGGTGAGCCAGATGCTGCCATCGGACATGCCGTATGCCGTCAGGGAAGCGTTGCTGGCAAAGGCTGTGACCTGGCCTGCGACGGGAACTTTCTTGCTGGTTATATTGTCGAGACTGCCCACTGAGTGCATCTGCCCGCGATGGTCGAACAGCAGGGGCCTGTTGTGATGACGCCCTGTACTGACAACTTTGAAGTCGAGTGGGCGAGTGCCGATTACTTTGTCGGTGGCCATGTCGTACATGGCTATGCTGCCCTCGCCGATGATGAGCAGCAGACGCTCTTCGGGCATGGGTTGCAGACTGAAGGGACGGAGTACGTTCTCAAGGACGACCACCCGCGTCTGGCTACCATCGACGACCACCAGATGGCCCGTATGGCTGACGGCATAACTCTTTCCGATGTTTGCTGAAAAAACGTCACGGAAGCAGTAGTCACGGTTATCGAAAAGACGCTTGGTTTTCATCCGGCTCCCCTCCTGTTTGTGAAGCAGGAGTTCGCCACGGGTGCTCACCGTCATCAGACCGCCATCTTGCTTGGAGATATCGACACCTGTAATCCTGCCGTTGTGGATGCTCCAGCTGCGCTTGCTCCTGGCAGCCTGCGTGAGGGCCTGAAAGACCGATGAGGTGTAGAGGTTGCCACCGTTGTCGCTGGTATAGAGATAGGCGGCGTATGCCAGCATCGTGCCCAGCTCCGTGTCGCCACTGCGGTAGATGGCATACGACTGTGAGCCGAGGGTGCGTCCTAATGAGATATAATTCAGCGTATCTGCCACCTGACGGGCATGCTCGGCTAACTGGCGCTGATGCTCTGCCAACTGGTAGGATGCCTTTGCCTCCTCAGCCGAAGCCTCAGCGGCAGCCTGCGCCCGCAAAGCGTTCTGCCGCTCTGCCTCTGAGCGCAGGGTCATCCTTTGGGCAATCTCCGACTGGCGGATAGCCTCGCGGCTGCGCTCCTCCGAGAGTGCCTGCTGTCCGTAGGCTATCTCCTCCAGCTGTTGACTCATCCTGCGGTCAACGGCCGACTGTTCTTCTTGTTTCCGCAGGGTGCCGAGTTGCGATTCCAGTTCCTTGATGCGTTCGCTGTCGCCATGCCACATATAAAGTCCCGCCGCTACCGATCCCGTCAGCAGGGCGGCCATGCATCCCATGGCGATACGACTTTTTATCTTTCCACTTCCCACCTCTAAACTGTAAACCGTAAACTCTCACTTCCGTTTCAGCACCAACATCGTGATGTCGTCATGCTGTTCGGCACCTGCGACGAAATCGGCGACGCCGGCCTTGACAGCTTCAATGATTTGCTGGCTGCTCTTGCCCGGCATGCCTTTGAGTATGGCGTCGAGCCGCTCCGTGCCAAATTCTTCGCGCTTCTGGTTCTTGGCCTCGGTCACGCCGTCGGTGTACATCACCAGGGCATCGCCGTGTCCTAATAGCAGGGTATCTTCCTTATAGACTGCACCGTCGAGGGCACCCATAAAAAGATTCCGATGCCTCGGTAAGTCCTCTATTGTGCCGTCGGCACGCAGTACGCGAGGCGGATTGTGTCCGGCATTGCAATAGGTGAGGTGGCCTGTCGTCGTATTATAGATGGCATAGAATACGGTCACGAACATATCATCCACAGAATAGACGGTTAACACGTGATTCGCCTCCATCAGACATTCTGCTGCACTGGTACACTGCATGCCATTTGAGTGGATAATCATCTGGCTGGCGGCCATGAACAGGGCGGCGGGGATGCCTTTGCCGCATACGTCGGCTATCACCAAGGCGATGTGGTCGGCATCGACACGGAAGAAATCGTAGAAGTCGCCACCGACATCCTTGGCAGCATTCATTGAGGCATAGATGTCGAGCTTGTCGCTGATTTCGGGGAAGGGCGGGAACTTTCTTGGCAGGAAGTACTGTTGTATCTCGCTGGCCGAGGTCAGGTCTTCCTTCAGCGATACCAGCTCGGAATGCTCCTCCTGGGTCTCATGTACGTAGCGGATCTGCTCGATGGCCTTCTCGATGGTGCGGCTCAGGTCTTCCATGTCTATGGGTTTCGTGGCGAAGTCGAAGGCACCTTTGTTCATCGCCAGGCGGATGTTCCGCATGTTGCCGTATGCACTTACCATGATGACGCGCATGGCGGGATTGCCCATCTCATTCAGCTTAGCCAGCAACGTCAGACCGTCCATCTCGGGCATGTTGATGTCGCTGAGGATGATCTCAATGTCTGGGTTTTTGGCCAGTATGGAGAGGGCCTGCAGACCATTGCGGGCGAAGAAGAACTCATATTCACCAGCCCTGATCTTACGTCTGAAGTACTGTTTCATCAGAAGCTCAATAGGTGCTTCGTCGTCCACGCTTAGTATCTTTATTGCTGCCATAAGTGGAATCGATTTGATGTCGTTTTATGTTGAGTGCAAAGTTACAACTTTCTACTTGAATAAATGATTAATTTGATATAAAAATATTTAAAAACATGTTTAATGCGACCTCCAGGGGTGCCGGAGGCCGCACTTGCCGTGCAGATGTCCCGCCTGCGGCTGTAGCTACAGACTGACGACCTGATGCCACTCCATCTGCTTGATGTCTTCGTTGAACCTGGCGTAATAGCCCTTGCTGGGATTCTGAGGCACGAACATCGACACACCGTGGAATTTCTCTTCCGTCATCTTGAAGTCGCTATAGATTTTGGACCAGGTCGCTTCGGTATCCCAGTTGTAGCCGATACGCTTCATGACAACGGCTTTCGAGAGCGCCTCATTCCACATCTGGTAATCGGCGGCAGAGGCATAGCGGCTCATGAAGTCGCCTGCATCGAAGAAGAAGTCGTGCTCTTCTTTGTGCTCCGAGTCATCGCCCACATAGCCGTAGTGGACGATGCCTTTCATGTCGGCATAGCCGCCGCCGAGATTGGCCTTCACACTCTGCAGGGCCTGAGCCGTGGCCTGTGCCACATGGTCCATCTCGCTCATCTTCACCACCGACAGGGGAAGATTGCCTTTGACAGAGGCGTGGTAGCGCTCGATGATGGAACTGTAGAATGACTCTTTCTCGAAGAAAGCGGGCAGCATGGTGTCATAAGGAGCTCCTTGCCCGGGAATCTCGGCTGGCGATCCAATCATGTAGTCGGTCACGTTGCGCAGCTCGTAGAGGTCTTCTAAGCACATCATGTGGCAGCAGTCGCATAGGATGAACCTCATGTGAGGCATCTTCTGCAGGATGCTGTTCAGCGTCGGTATGTTCATCCATTTGCCGGAGCCACCGATATAGTTGCCGTTGTCCAGTCCGTAGGCGCGCGTTCTCGCCATGTCGCTCTCTATCAACCAGCCCGAGCCGTGGCCCCAGAGCACCAGTCCGTAATCGCGTGTGGCGGCATATTTGGTGTAGGCATAGTTCATCACCCGCTCCATCACCTCAGGGTCGCAGGCACGTGCGTCGCTCATCGAGATACCCATGTCGGCTACGGAGACAGAGTCTGTCACCTCGCCCCTCCAGATGCGTGCGAGCCAGGGCGTCTCCATATTGTCATTGGCCTTGTAGCGGCGTACGAACACCAATATACAGTCTTTGTCGCCCAGTTTCTTCGAGCCTTCCTTGATCTCGTTCAGGTCGGCTTCCAGAAGATCTGTGCCGGTACTCGACAGGTTGTTCTTGCCAGCCATATAGACGAGGACGGTTCTCTCAGGCTGCATCGGCTGACGGGTAGCCACCTTGTCGGCTTCCCAATTCTCATTCGTCATCAATTCGTCGTCGCTTGTGCAAGCGGTGAAACTAACTGTTGTTGCTGCGGTAAGGATGCTCATGAACATCAACTTTGCCAGATTCTTCATTGTCTTCATATACTTTTCTTTTTTTTGTTTTCTGAGTGCAAAGTTAAGGCGATTCCAGTCTCTATCCAACAAATTTGCCAGTTTCATCCTCCACAGCCGGTGGTACATATACAAGATTTGCGACAGAAACGGCAAACCTTGCCATAACTGTCGCAAAATGATGTCGCAGTTGACGTCTTAACTATAAGTCCCGCGTGTAAAGAGCCCTGTATTCGGCAGGCGTGAGTCCCAGGGCATCGACCAGTTTGCGCTGCATGGTGCGCACGTGCTTGAAGCCTGAATCCTCGGCAATGGAAGCGATGTTGTAGTTCGGCTTTTCACGAAGCAGGCGCATAGCCGACAGCAAACGGAAATTGTCGATATAAGCCTCGGGGGTGCGGTACATCGACTTGTTGCGGAAAAGCTTGTCGAGGCGCTCCTTGCTGACGCCTACCAACTTGGCAAGGGCCGCAGCGTCGAAATCTGGGTCGAGATGAAGGCGCTCTCCCTCCACTTTCGTCTCGACGATGGCCATCAGCTGCCCGTCGTCGCGGAGGTCGGCATTCTGTATTCGCTCTAAATTCATGTCGATGAGCTCGCGTGCCACCTCGACACGCTGGCGGAACTGCATGTAGTCCTCGATACGGTCAGTGAGGTCGAGATTGCGATGCATCAGGCGCACGAACTGCTCCCGCGTATAGTCGAGCTGCTTCCTAAGCTCGGCATTCTCAGCTCGCAACTGCTCGTTTTCCGCCTGCAACTGTTTCTGGTTGTCTGCCATGATCAGCCCTCCTGTTCAAATAGCACAAAAAAACCGCCGACCTCAAACACATCGTTCAACTTTTCGCTGACATGGGACATGATACACCGCCGTCCGATGTCGTGCTGGTGCTTGTAGATACCTATAAAGAGGCGAAGCCCGCTCGACGAGATATACTCCAGTCCGCTACAGTCGATCTCTACGTCGTGGTCAGTCTGCTGGGTCAGCGGAGCCAAGGCCTTCTTTGCTTCGATGCAGGCGGTATTGTCGAGCTCGCCAATGAGCAATGCTACCAGCCGGTCGTTCTTTTCTGTTATTTTAATCTCCATACCTTAATGTATTTTTATGTTACTATGGTTTCCTAATGCTTTCCAGACGGTCAGGATGTTTTTTCCGTCCTCTCGGCGATAGGCCACGCCGTCACTCATCTTGCGGATGTAGAGGATGCCAAGACCGCCGATGGCGCGCGTCGCTATGGGCTGAGTCAGGTCGGGCTCGGGATGCCGGGTAGGGTCGAAGGGGATGCCGTCGTCGGTGAAAGATACATAGAGTCTGCCGTCCTCCTGCCAGGCGCGGAGTTCCATCATGGTAGCTCCGCTGTAGTTCACAATATTTGCCACAGCCTCTTCGATGACCAGGTGCAGGTTCTGCGTCTGACGCTCACTGAATCCGGCGTCATCGGCTATGGAGAGGGCAAACGCTCTGGCGCGCCTCACCTCGTCCATATCCACTTTTAGTTCAAGCCTCGTCATCGTCGTACAAAATGCTGATTCTGACTGCAAAGGTAGGTTATTTTTTTGAATCATACAAATAAATGGAAATAAATTTACCAGTTCCCGATCCTTACATTCGACATCCATTTGATACAGGTCATCAGATGGCCGTCGGTTCCTGCCATGGAGATGTCGAGCGTGGCCATGTCGGGGAAGGCTGCCATCACTGCCTCCGAGTTGGCAAAGCCCACGTAGGTATCGCTCTTGCCGTGATAGAGGTGGATGGGGTGAACGGGCTTCCAGCCTTTGGTCAGGTCGTTCTTGTCGAGACACTCGAAGAGGGCTTTGCTCATAGCCGACTCTGGATTGATCACTTCGGGATTCAGGATATCCGTCAGCCAGATCTGCTCGCCGTCCTTGATGCCTGCCTCGCCTTTGTGGGGGAAGATCTTGAATATCTCTTTGTTGATGGGACCGGAGGCGTACTCCTTGCTGCTGATCATGTAGTCCACCACGCTTTTATGCTTCAGATAGGCCTCACTGTAGAAGTCCTCTTCCTTCCACTTCCCCAGGATCTCTGGATAGGCGGCAAACATAGCCTTCAGCGTGAGCGGGAGCACAATGGGATAGTCGAGCTTCTTCTGCTTGAAATACTCCTGGAAGGTCACCACGGGGCTGTAGGGGCCACAGGCACAATAGCTGTACTCGAAGCGCCAGCGCTGGGCGAAGTCGAGATGGGTGTCGAGCCACTTGTGGATGGCCAGTGCGTTGGCACCGCCCTGCGAGCATCCTGACACATAGAGCCTCCAGTCTGGATCCATGGGCACCTTGCTCATGTCGGCAAACACCTTGTAGCCGGCCTTCAGCGCATCGATGCTGTTGCGGGTGCAGAGGTCGTGGTTGATATAGGGGTGTACGCGGTCCTTGCTGGCGCCATAGCCCAGATAGTCGGGCATGATGAGCAGCCTGTCGCCCTGCAGCAGGGCGTTCTCCAGCGAGGCGTTCCTGGTGGGAGTCTCGTAGTCGGCAGCAATCGTGGAGTGAGGGCAGAGCACCATGTACTTAGGACTGATCTCTCTGCCCATGATGTCCATGCCCCAGCAGACGCGTGCCGACAGGGTGACGGGCTTGCCCTGCTCGTCGATGCTCTCGTAGTTGAAGTCGATGTAACGGTAGCCCCAGGTGGGCTTGGGTGTGGCCGTGCGGGTCATGGCACCGCGCTGCTGCTGTTCTGCCTCGCTGCGCAACTGATTGACGTAGGCTTCCACGTCGGGATCGCACTCCGAGCCATTCACGAAATTCCTCAATACATCTACCGGCCCGGCTTCCTGGTCGTTCGTCACCTGATACTTCACGTTGGCTACATCCACTGCCAGTTCTTCGCAGTTGGCTGCACTTCTGGTCAGAGCCTGTTCGGTCTCAACGCCTGAATTGTTTTCCGTGAGGAGGTCATCATCCTGCGAGCAAGATGCGAAACTGAAAGTAACTGCGGTAAGCATGCTCATGAGCACTGTCTTTACCAAAAATGAATTCTTTTTCATTGTTCTTTATATTTTTATTGTTTATACAACTTGTTTGCGACGGCAAAGTTACGGCGATTTTGGCCCCGTTCCAACGAAAAGGATGATTTCCGGCAGAGAAGCCTATGGTGCATATACGAAATTTGCGACAGAAACGGCAAACCTTGCCATAACTGTCGCAAAATCCCTTTTGAAGATTGTCTGTTGATTAGTCAGCCAGCACGTAGCGCACTGCCATACGGTCGAGGCCGAGATAGCTCTTGTGGATGTTGATGGCACCGCTGGACTTGATATCTACGTAGCCGTAGGAATCGTTCTTGCCCTCAATCTGTACCAGGTACTGCATCTGCTGGCCGGCACCCTCCACAGAGCCGTTGCGCATGTAGCCGTCCCACTTCAGGTCGAAGCCAGTCTCCTTGGCGCGTCCGTAGTTCTGCAGCAGCAGTATGGGGAATGAGTTGGTGCCGCTGGCGCTGATGCCCTGCTTGAGCAGCTCGAAGTCGCGGTCGGATGCGATCTCCCATCCCTGGATGCCGCTGCGGGCGATGCTCTTGTCGGAGTAGTAGCGTGAGCACTTTGAGAGTCCGTCTTCCACTTCGCCCTGATAGTCCTCACGGGTCCAGATGCGGTTGAAGATCTTCACCAGCGGATAGTCCTTCTGGGTGCTGATGCCGCCTGCGCAAGTCATTCCCTCCATGTAGGCATCCTGGAGCTTGGCCCTGCGTACCTCCTGTCCCTGAGCCAGCTTGGTGCTGACGGAAGTGCCTTGCAGGTAGAGCTTGGTGGGCGTGCCGTAGTCGAGCTGCACGTATGGGGTGATCTTGGGCTCGGCACTGTCCTTACGCCAGTTGACGCGGCTGGGCTTGTGCTCCTCATCGCCGAGGAATACGCCCTGGTTGAGTGCCAGTTTGCCGTTGACGACGGGGTAGATGACGGTGACGCGCTCGTCCTTGTTCAGCTGTGGGATGTACTCGTTGCATGCGATGCCCACTCGCTCGCCAGAGAGCATGATGTTCTTCACCAGTGTCTTGCTGTAGGCATCAAATGAGGGAACCTCGATCTCCGTCACGGTGCCGGTCTGGGCGGGGGCATAGTCTGCGCTCATCGTGCCGGGGCCCTGGCCCTCCATGTAGTTGCGGATCTCCTGCTTGCGAGCCTCGGTGCTTGCCAGTTCGTAGATGGGGATGAGGTCGCCTTCTTCAAAGCCTACCATGACCATTGCCGTCTCCTTGATGGATGTCTTCCAGGCGTCGAGGGTTGCCGGAGTCACCTCGTAGGTCATCTTGTCCACGCTCTCCTGCGTGCCGCCCACCACGTTGAGCTTATGCTGGCAATAGCCCATGTCTTTCTTATAGTTCTTCTTGAACTTATCGCTGCATTTCAGCAGGTCTTTCTCGCCGATGGCGATGCGGGCATAGAGGTCCAGGTCGTAGGTGTCGCTGACGCTGTCGGTCTTGATGTCGAGGGTGGAGCGTATGCGGCCGCCTACACGTGCTCCCATTACCAGGTGGGTGCCGAAGTCGCGTATGAGGTTCTTCACGCCCTCCTTGCCTTTATACGACTCAAACTTGCCGTCGATGGCCATGGCGGCATCCTCGTTGATGTACTTCATCTCCTTCAGCATGTTGACTCCCATCTCAATCTGCATACGGCGCACGCCATAGTTCAGATAGCTGATGGCATAGTCGTGGCTCTCTGTCTGATTGTTGTCCATGCCGAAGGCGGCTCCCACCTCGAAGGTGAATGGCAATGTCAGTTCCCAGGGGTTCTGTTGTTTTGGGCTTTCGCTCGGCACTTGTTCCGAGGTGTCGCTCGACACTTGTTCCGAGGTGTCGCTCGACACTTGTTTCGGGGTCTCGCTCGACACTTGTTTCGGGGTGTGGCTCAACACGTGTCCCAGACTGTCGCACATCGCGTTGACCAGGCCGTCGCGACTGTTGGCTGTATAGTGCTCGTAGGTGATCTCGGCGTTGAGGCTGCTCTGAGTGAATCTTTCTTGTTCGAGCAGCTTGTTGACATCCAGGATCTTGGATGTGATGGCGTTGTGGTTGTTGTAGCCCTTCAGCGTGCTGTAGCCGTATCCGATGCTATACACGCGGTTGGAGGTGGGCACCGGACTGATGGTGCGGGTCATGCTCTCGTTGGCGCCCTTCTGCACGATCTCCAGCACCTGGCGCTGCTCGCGGCCTTGAGCGTCGGTCGTGATGATGGTCATGTGGCCCTGCTTGCGCTCGTCGTAGCGGTTGTCCTGCACGTAGATCTTGATTACCTTCGGACCCATTCCTTCCTCCTCGCTCACGGTGAAGAAGTAGCGGTCTTGCTCTATGCGCCACTTGCCGTTGGCCTTCACCGTGAAGGGCATGGTGTAGGCGTGGCCTTCCACCAGGATGTCGCCGTCGCCGATGGCCTGGCTGGCGCTGCTGTTCTCCGTCATGGGATTTGTTTCCAGGATGTCGTCCTGGCAAGATGCGAAACTGAATGTAACTGCGGTAAGCATGCTCATGAGCACTGTCTTTACCAAAAATGAATTTTTTTTCATTGTTCTTTTTTATTTTTTTTATTGTTATACTTATTTTCTGTTTGCGACGGCAAAGGTACGGCGATTTTGGCCCCGTTCCAACGAAAAAGATGATTTCCGGCAGAGAAGCCTATGGTGCATATACGAAATTTGCGACAGAAACGGCAAACCTTGCCATAACTGTCGCAAAACGGACTTGAGCCTGACGGCCTGAGGCCTATTTCTTTACTGTGGGCTTGTGGAGCATGGGCGTGTGCTCGAATGCGTCCGTGGCCATCTCGGTGTGGTACTCAAACTGGTAGGGAGAGACTGACGACAGCTTTGAACAGTCGGCGAAGGCCTTCTTGCCGATCTTGCGGATACCGATGGGGATGTCTATGCTGACGAGTTTGACACAGTAGCGGAAGGCCTCGTCGTCGATGGTCTCAAGTTGTGACGGGAAGTAGACCGACAACAGCTTGGAGCAGCCGCTGAATGTCTCTTTGCCGATGGTGGTGAGGTGCATGCCGAAGGTGGCCGACATCAGGTTGCTGCAGCCCTTGAAGGCACGGTCGCCGATGACATTGACGGTCAGTGGGAACTGGAACGACGAGAGGCGCGTGCAACCATTGAAACAGTCTTTGCCTATCTTGTTGAGTGTGCTGGCATCGGATATGTTCACCGACTCTAATGCCGTGCAGCCCTTGAAGGCGCCGTCGCCCAGCTCTACGGGATTCAGCTGTACATCTACCAGCCCGGTACAGTTTTTGAAGGCTTCCCTGCCGATATAGAGCACGCTCGGTGCGATGGTGAGCCGCTTGATGTGGTTGTGGCCCCTGAAAGCCCAGCTGTCAATACCGATGATGCGATACTGCAGGGGAGCGTTGATCAGTCCGCAGTTCAGGAACTCGGGAATCTCCACCAGTTCGCGATGGTCGCCTACCATCATACCGCAGATGTATCCCTCGCCATACTTGCCAAGAAGGGCTCCGGTGAACCTGACGAGCAGGCCGTATGTGTCGATGATGTCGATGCCGGGCTTGTTCACCGATGCGGCTCCTGCGGCAGCGGCACCGTATCGTGTCGCATGTCGCGTGTCGTCGTTCCATTCGTCAAACACCTCTTTCATGCTCTCGCTGGCCGGTGTAAGTGTGATGTTGCTGTTGTCGGCACCCGTGGCCACGATGTTTCCATCCTTTTCTCTGTAGTTCATGCTCCACTGGCCGTCGTAGGGCAGTCCCTGCCCGTTCCTGAGGGTGACCTTTACCTGGCCGTCGGCTGTCGAGGTATAGGTGAAATCTCCCTTACCCTCCTTGCCCCACGACAACTCGGGAGTCCTGTCGCCTTCGCTGATGAAGTGGCGATGGAACGAACCCGTGCCGTCCTCATGGAACTCATAGACATCGAATGCGTGGGCGTAATCAATCGACTTCCCGTCGTTGTTGTCGCTGACGGCAGTGCCGCTGGCCTTGTATGCGGCGTACCATACACCGGTGATAGACTTGGCAACCATCTCTGCCCCTGCTTTGTGATACATTACGTTTTCGGCCATCATGTCGTCGTCATCTGAGCAAGATGCGAAACTGAATGTAACTGCGGTAAGCATGCTCATGAGCACTGTCTTTACTAAAAATGATTTTTTAGTCATAATCTTTATATTATTTATTGTTTATACTTTGTTTCAATTCGCGGCAGTGAGGTATTTGGCTCTGAGCAGATTCTGGTCTTCCTTTGAGAATCCGAGCTGGTTCTCCAGGTATTGCTCCATGGAGCCGTATTGCTGGTCTATCAGGTCGAGGGTGGCCTCGAAGTTCTTAGTGCTCACGCCCACCATGGCCTGTATGAATTCTACGGCACCTTCGCCGCCCTTCATGTCGCGCACCTGTGCAGAGAGTGCCTCCACCTCGGTGGCATAGCTCTCGTTAGACTTGTCGAAGTCCTCGACGATGACCTGCCTGCTGGCACCGAGGGCAGCCAGGAGGAATGCCGATCCCCATCCGCAGCGGTCCTTGCCCTCTGAGCAGTGCCACAGCACGCCGCCTTTTGCATCCAGCACGCCATGCAGGAACTTGCCGTAGTTGGCCTGCGACTGCGGGTCGGTCACAATGATCGGATAGAGCTGCTTGACCATCTCCTGCACCTCGGGGTCGAAGGCGTACTTCATGAGCACGTCTATCGTGCCGGGGGTGGATAACTGTCCTGAGCCCGCACCGAACTTTTCCTGAATTTCTATGAGCTTCTGGGGCATCGTGGAGACCTGGGTGTAGGTCACGCCGCTGATGACGCGGTCGGAGGCTTCGCTCATTTCCAGGGCGAAGCGGAAGTCAAAGACATCGCTGAGGTGATACTGGTCCTGAAGGATGGCCACGTCGGCATCGGTGGCTTTCACCAGTTTGCCGCTCCGCACGAGCTTGCCGAAACATACGGTGCGGCCGTCTTGCATGACGAGTCCGCCCATGTCGCGGGCGTTATCCACACCTTCGAATTTGATGACGCGCTGGCTTGAGTCGGCGACGTGCTCTCTTGTGGGGACGGGGGAAACAGGCTCGTAGGCCATATCATCGTCGTTGCTGCAGGATGTAAAACTTGTGAAAGTTACTGCGGTAAGCATGCTCATGAGCACTGTCTTTACCAAAAATAAATTCTTTTTCATTGTTCTTTTTTATTTTTTATTGTTATACTTTGTTTCTTAATCACGATGCAAGTGAAGTGCAAGGCGAACGCAGAGGCGAACTTGTTCGAGCTTTGCTGAGCCGCAGCCTTCACTCGCCGTTGCAACTTGTTTGCGACGGCAAAGTTACGGCGATTTGTGGCCCGTTCCAACAAAAAGGATGATTTCCGGCAGAGAAGCCTATGGTGCATATACGAAATTTGCGACAGAAACGGCAAACCTTGCCATAACTGTCGCAAAATCCTTTTATTTGTTGGCTATTCCAACGTTTGGATCAGAGTGCGATAGGCCCGTAGCCCGCGCAACTCGTCGCGCTAAGCGCCGTCAGTATCGCCGACGCCACCTTCCGGCTAAAGTAAGAGGAAAGAGAAAAGTGGAAAGAGGAAAGAGATTACTTCTGCGACAGTCGCTAATCCCTTTCCTCTTTCCTTTTTCCTCCAAACATTCACCTCTCACCTGTCTTCAGAAGAGTAGTAGCCCATGCCCGCAAACCCGCCACCGATACTTGTCACGCGGTTGAAGTCCTCATACTGTGCCATTACGAAACTCACCAGGGTAACGATGCTCATGAGCACCTGCTTTACCATCATTCTTGTCTTTGCCATAATCTTTTTATTTTTAATTGTTTATACTTTGAACTTCATTCGAAGCCGCTTCCGCTCGAAATAGCTCGAAATTCTTTCGGCTCTTTGCTGAGGTGCAGCCTGTTCTCGCGATTTCTGAGTGCAAAGTTACGACGATTTCCGGCTCTTTCCAACAAAAGAGAAGATTTCCGGCAGAGAAGCATGCGGCGCATATACAAGATTTGCGACAGAAACGGCAAACCTTGCCATAACTGCCGCAAAACCCACAAAAAAGTCAGCCTCACTGCCCGGACGACGGGCGGTGAGGTTCTTTTTTGTCGTGAGTTAACTCGATTTGCCGTTTGAGTTAACTCAACGGGACTTTTGAGTTAACTCACGGTTTTTCCAGAGTGCGGAGGAAAACTTTTTCCCCTGCACTGGAAAAAGTTTTTGAGTGCACTCCCCTTGATTCCTTTGCTCCAAAAAACAGCGAAGGGGCCCGCAGCACATCGGGCCCGCATCCCTGCGAGCCCGATGTGCATCATTACTAACTAAAAACCAAAATACAAAGTATGAAAAAGAAAAACTATCAACCTATTTTATAACTAACGTTTAATTCTTAATTCTGATGCAAGTGAAGTGCAAGGTGAACGCAGAGCCGAACTTGTTCGAGCTTTGCTGAGCCGCAGCCTTCACTCGCCGTTGCAACTTGTTTGCGACGGCAAAGGTACGGCGATTCTGCCCAGATTCCAAAAATTTAGGCGAAATCTTCTCTGAGTTGTTGCGACAGGGTGGGATTGGAGCGACAAAAGGGGTCCGTGAACCAAAATATTGTCGTTTTCCAGCAGAACCGCCGCAAGGTGGCGTTCATCAAGGCCTGACTGCAGAAAACGAAAAATGCGGCAGATATGGTAAGCCATGCCATATCTGCCGCAATTTTCAAGTTACAGATTACTCTGCCCAGTTCATGGTCAGCTCGTTGAGGTCGAGGTAGTCGCCGCCCCAGTTGTCAACCACCTCGAAGCGGTAGGTGTTGTAGTTGCCCTGCACGTTGGAAGGAATGTTGAAGGTCATCTCCGTATTTTGGCCGCTGGGCATCTGGATGTTGTTCTGATAGTAGAGC
The DNA here is from genome assembly GCA_017474845.1 of Prevotella sp. GTDB lineage: Bacteria > Bacteroidota > Bacteroidia > Bacteroidales > Bacteroidaceae > Prevotella. The sequence goes on along the minus strand of JAFVGS010000056.1, from coordinate 5,778 downwards.
TGTACCCACTCGCCCTGGTTGTCGTTGCGGGCGAAGAAGCGGACGCTGCGCGGCTTCTTATTGTCGCCGGTATTGCTGGAGGTCAGGGTGAAGCTCTTGGCCTTTTCCTTGGAGTAGATCTTGAACTCGGCAAACCAGCAGTTGTGGTCGCAGTTCTTCTCGACGGTCTTGGTTTGATATTCGGCTTTTCCTTTTATGTATTTGTTCGTCACATGGCTCGCCCACTTCGAATTCTTGTCGCCGTCGATGACGCGTGAGAATGATAATTTTCCGTCGTCTATCCGACTATTATCAGCCAGATCTATAGGTGAGCCTATAATGGCGATAGGAGTGGTTCGGATCCAGTGGCTCAGCTTTCCGATGCGTTCCACCTGCCCTTTATAGACGTTCCCCTGGTAGTGGGCGGGCATTCCGATGGCGCCATTCTTGAGCTTGTTGTAGTAGCTCTCCACCTGCATGGCGTCGATGTCCTTAAACTCCGGCAGGTATGTGCGTGAGAGCACTACGGTCTTACCGGCGTCAAGAGGGATTGTCACCGTCACGGTCACCTCGTAGGTAGGCAGGTAGTAGTCGCCCCAATTCTCGTCTTTCTGTCCTCTGAGGCCTACTGGCTCAATCAGGTAGTCGCTGTCGCCGCCGCCGATGTAGCCCACTTCGTTATTATCTACAGGGTCTGCACTGAACTTATTCACGCCAAGTCCGTAGGCATTGAACGGAGCCTCACCGGTATAACGGTTGGGGAACTGGTAGGTGTCGTTCACGTGGTGCTTTGCACTCTGAAGCTTCTGTATCGTGCGATACTGCTCATAGCGGCTGAAGTCTGTGCCCTTGCGCACGCCGCAGACTGCCGACACTTTTGCGCGTCCAATTTCATTGGGCGTGAACACCTGGGGGTTCAGCGACACCTTCACGCTGCTGGGATCGAAGAAGCATACCAGTCCGTGCCAGGGTTTATCACTTTTTTCCCAAGATACACCTATACCGCCAAAGGGACTAAATACTTTTGCAAGAGGTTGCCATTGGGTACAAGAGAGACCGCGCCCTTCGTTAGCATATGATTTCCAATATGATTTTTCAATCCAGTTAGTCTCAGCATTGGTGCAATACACCACGGGGGCCGTCTCTAGGTTCCACACACCCTGTCCGAAGGTGTTGTCGTTTCCGCTGAAGTCGAAGTCGGCAAGCTTCAGGGCTGCTGCGGGCATCTCGTTGAAGATCACGGGTGTGCTCTTCGTGCCTGTGGTGGTGATGGTGCCACTCATGTCGAAGTGGATGTCACCTTTGTAGTTGTTACTATTCTCGTCGGTGCTGATGCCTGCAATCTCGCAGCCCGTCTTGGCCAGCTCCACACCACCGGAGATAGCTCCTGCCACGTCGCCCTCGGCACACTTCCCTGCGAATTCAGCCACCTTGGCTACTACGTCGAGCCCCTTCAGGAAGGATCCGATCACGCTTCCGTCCGACGCTGCCTGGCACTGCTCCAGATTGATGTCGCCACTGGCGGCGGCTTTCATTGCACTGCTGAATTCATATGAATCCGTCGCATAGCCCAGCGGATTCAGGCTCAGCATCATGTCGTTCGCGGCAGCCTTCGTCACGTCTGCATCTGGGTTATACACAGAGAGGTCGATGTCAAACGACCACCATCCCTCGTTGGGCTGGATGCTGCCGTCGGGGTTGTCCCATGTCGACCTGTTCATCATCGGGGTGACGGTCTTGTTCATCCAGTCGTTCATGTTGAGCACTCGCTTGCTGTTTTCTAGCATGCCCACCTTGTCCTTCGGCAGCGCATAGCCGAACACGGAGTGGCTGGCCATTTCGTCGCCCATGGATATTCCCCACATGTGGTTCGTTATGTTCTGACCGCCGGGCTTCATGAAAGTCAGAATGCGGAGAATGCCGCGATACTTGTGGTAGAAGCCCAGGTAGTTGCCGTTCTTCGTGGCGTCGCTGCCGGCCTGCAGCAGTACGAGCTGCCAGCTGGGGTCTTCCTGCAGGTCATCGATGATAGCCTTGGGAATGTATGAGTTGGGACCGCCTTTCTTTGCCCAGGGCAGGTTCTGTAGCTCATAGCCATGACGGCTAAGATTGAGGCCGTTTTCCCATCCCTTGATGTCCTGACCGCCAGCACCGCCCACATAGAGGAATACGGACTGCTGGCTTCGCCAATCCTTGCGGTTAAAGGGCTGGTAGTTTGTTGCGCCTTTCGAGGCATTGTGGTCGTTGATGTTATAGCCCGTGCTTTCAGCGCCACGGGTTATGGCTTTCTCCGTCTGTGGAGCCATGTCGGGGTCGAGAATGTCGTCCTGGCAGGATGTGAAACTGAAAGTAACTGCGGTAAGCATGCTCATGAGCACGGTCTTTACCAAAAATGATTTTTTTGCCATAATATTTATTTTTTTATTTGTTTATACTTATTTATTATTATTATTTTGAAATGTTGTTTTGTGCATCCTTTTTGGTAGGAAGGAAGAAACCTGTGGTCCCTTTCTTGTGTCAGTAAGGGCGAAACTGATAAGTGTAAGCACCTCGGGGGAGGTGCTGCGGTCTGTACCTCTTTTATTGTAATCTGTATCAGTAAGTCAAAGAACGTTGTTTGTCTGATTGACGATGCAAAGGTACGGCGATTTTGGCCCCGTTCCAACAAAAAGGATGATTTCCGGCAGAGAAGCCTATGGCGCATATACGAAATTTGCGGCAGAAATGGCAATCCTTGCCATAACTGTCGCAAAAGTCTTTTTTTTAGTTCTTCAGGCGGAACTTGGCGAAGAGTGGAAAGTGGTCGCCCAGAGGCTCGTCGCCACCATCCTTATAGTAGGCTCTGGTCTGCTTGCTGTTGTCGTACTCGCAGCTGAGCAGCTCCACGCTGTGGCCTCCCACGGGGTTGATGTAGAGGATCTTGTCGGGCATCTCGCCACGGATGGTCCATCCCAGATAGTCGCCGTCGTCCTTGATCTTCGTATCTTTTTCCAGCTCGGGATATACACCGCCCTTGCACTTCTCGATCCAGGCATCCCCGCAGGTGGCACGGCCAGAGGCGTTGATGGCGTCGATGAACACAGTTTTCATGTTGTCGCGGCAGTAGTAGGTGTTGAAGTCGCCGATGACGAGCACTGGGCGCTGGTCGAGCTTCGACATGATGTGCTGCTTGAGCTGAATCCACTGCTTGCTGCGGCAGTCGCGGTCGAGAGAGTCGGTACCTCCCACTTCGTCCCAGCGCTCGCTGGCTTCCATGTGCATGTTATAGACCACGAGCTGAAAACCCTCGGTGGTGGTTATCTCATAGCGGCGGAAACCCTTGGTGGCAGCCTCGTCGCGACAGTGAGTGTCGTAGCCGTAGCGGTTGTTCCAGCGGATGCTGTCGGTGCGGACGGTCTTCAGATGACTCTGCCACCAGGCCTTACAGCCGTCGGTGTGGAACACAAAGGAGTGTACGCCGTCGTCAAAGAGGTTGTTGGGTGACATGCCGCCGGCCCAGCTGTCGTGATCGTAGTTGGCTGTCAGGTAGCGGCCCAGTTCCTGGTCGAAGTCGAAGTTCTCCTGCACGCCGATGAAGTCGAAGTTGTGGTCGGCCAGATAGCGGCTGATGACGGGGGTGTACTTTGTGTCGGGACCGTCGTTATTGACGAAATCGTATGCGGGCAGACCATCGACATTGAGGGTACATACGGTGAAGAGCGAAGCGTCGATGGTGCCTGGGGTGCGGAAGTTCTGGCTGATGAGGGCCTCGACGAGTTCCAGACCGCTGGTCTCGTAGATGTCACCACCGTTGTAAGCAGGCGACTTCTGCATGCCGGCAAAGTCCATGAAGACAACACCTGTAGAGGCATTATGGAGCGGATTCTTCAGATAGTCGATTACGAGGCGGTTGGTGCGTGCGGCATTCTCGCGGTAGTGGTTAGAGCTTACCATGCCCTGATAGCCTGCTGAGTAATTGAACACCCAGGCGGGGTTTGCTGCCGTAAGGTCGCGTGCTGCTGTGGCATCGAGCATCTTGCGGATGGCGTCGTCCTTGCCAGTCAGGTCTGAGCCGATAGCGTAGTAGTCCTGGGTCCAGAGGGGTGTCGAATTGCCATCGGTGCCCTTGATAGTGCCGTTCTGCTGCTCGTTGAAGTGCTTGCTGCTGCTCCAGCCTTTCAGGAATCCACCGGCGGTCATGCCGTTGCAGGCGTCGCGTGAGAGGAGCAGCACATGCCCGCGCATCTCGCCTACAGTGAGACGGGGCGCAAAGTCGGCGAAGAGTCCGCTGAACTCGCTGTCGTTAACCAGGGCGGCGAACTGCTCTGCCCAGGCGTTCATGTCGGGGGTATCAGTCACATTGGAGGTCACGATGCAGAACTCCGTGGGATTCTCTCTCAGGAAGTCGCGCATCTTGATAAAGAAGTCTTTCACCAGCAGCTCGGTCTGCATGATGCCGTGACAGCAGCGCAGGTCGTAGGTGGCGTCGGTAGTGCTCAGCACGCGCTCCGGGCGCAGGTCGAACACGCGTACTCCCACCTTCAGCTGCTCGTCGATGGTTAAGTCCTGAGTGGTTGCCGCCGACTTTCCGATCTGTGAGGCCAGATGCCAGCCCTCGCCGGTGCAGGCATCGTGGGTGCCAGGCAGTGAGAGGTCGGCCACGAGTCGGCTGTTACTCAGCGGAGCCATCCACTGGCTGTAGTCAACATTGGGCTTAAAGGCATCGCTGGCGGAGCCGCCTCTCGTCATGGCGGCCTCTGGGGTGTCCGTTGTGTACGGGTTGACCATCAGGTCGTCGTCATCTGAGCAAGATGCGAATGAAATACTAACTGCGGTAAGCATGCTCATGAGCACTGTCTTTACCAGAAATGAATTCTTTTTCATTGTTCGTTTATATTTTTATTGTTTATACTTGTTTTGTCTGATTTCTGAGCGCGAAGGTACGGCGATTTATGGCTCATTCCAATAAAAAAGATGACTTCCGGCAGAGAAGCCTATGGTGCATATGCGACATTTGCGACAGAAACGGCAATCCTTGCCATAACTGTCGCAAAAGAACTAAAAAAAGTGAATTATCAGCTCAGTGCCGCCAGCCGTGTGAAAACAAATTTTTGCGCCAGTTCGGGATAAGATTAGAACAATGAGAGTTGATTAGTGTCCTCAATACAATACCCCTGAATAGCCTCAGGTTTGTTGTCGAAGAAACAATATGCTCCAAGTGCAGCGATAAGGTTCATCAGGAAATTGTTGACAGACCTATGTCTGGAGTGTACGAGATTTCCTTTGTCCTTGAGCAAATGGTTAATGCACTCGATGATGTACCTTTTTTTGAGCATAATTTTGTCCCATAGTGGCATCAACCTGTTCTTCATGTTGTTCCTGATTCCAGTGACCAGATTACTCCGTCGGCAAAGAGCGCATCAAACAGGTTGGGCGAGATATATCCCCTGTCAGCAAAGAGTTTCCCGTAGATTCTCTTGCCGAGCACAGCCCATACCTTCGGGTCCCTGTCATCCACGTTGGCCCCTGTAAGACAGAACATTATGATCTCTCCTCGGTCGTTGCAGATGAAATGCAGTTTGAACCCGTGACACCATCCCATCGTCCCCTTCCCGTCAGTGGCACTCTTCTGCATTATTTTCCTTCTCTACTGGCTGGTCACCCACTATAGAATCGAGACAGATATCAAATCTTTCATGAATCATCTGATAATCAAAACAGAGTGGGCGGTCTTGCTGATAGATGGTCTTGTACTTGTTCTCTTTCTCGACATATTCCTGAATGGGCTGGCCATTGGCATTGAACTGCTTGAAACGCTCT
>JAFVGS010000055.1 GCA_017474845.1 Prevotella sp. | reverse complement strand
TGAGTCCACTCTGTTTCCAGTCCTCATGGATCTGGCGGAACTGTTCAATTGTCATGTATGTCATACGCGATAGATTAAAATACCGCGCAAAGGTACGGACAAAATCTCAGTCTGGAAATACGGGGTTCACTGATGGCTTACGATATATTTGCTTTTGTTTCTGCAGATGCAGAAGCAAAGAAAGTATATGAACTATTGGAAGATCCAGGTTTTGAGTTTGTGAATATCCGGGATTTGTAATGACTTCGTCGAATGCCATCACGACTCGGCAAACTTCAAACAAGTTTGGTTTGCTCTCGCTGCTCTGGCAATTTTGCTCCTATCTTTTCTGGCCACAGAAGAGACCAAAGGATTATTATGATATCTGATTTAGCTTCCAAACTTGTGCAAGCCATAGAGCAGATTCCAAAGAATGTGCTTTATGGCTTTTTTTGTGATTATGCACAATCGCATGAATTGGCTTATTGTTACCAAAGGGCAACTTTGCCTATTGCATCACCGAGATCAAGTGTAGCGCTAGTCACTCCGAGAGCCTGAAAAACACGGCTCATAGTTGGAATGCTGATGCTATAACCTTTCTCCAATCGAGAGATCTGTGCTCTTTGTACACCTATCCGCTGGCCCAGCTGTTCCTGTGTGAGGTTCTGCTGCAGACGTGCTTTCTTGATAGCCTCTCCTAACTCATAGGCATGTACCGATTCGGCAACGCTCCTCTCAAACTCGTCACGGCGTGGTGTGCCAACTTTTCCGAAATGCTTGTCAAGCACTTCTTCTGAGCTGTACAATTTGAATTTTCCTACCTGTTCCATACCTCTTATTTTTTAGCGTTAAAATATTCTTGTCTTATTCTCTCAGCCTTGGAAATTTCTTTCTTCGGCGTTTTCTGAGTCTTCTTAATAATACCATGCGTGGCAATAACTAATGTATCGGTCTGCGTATCCCAGAATGCAAACAATCTGTACTTGACTTTATTGTAGAGCGTTCTGAACTCCCAGATTTCCGTACCCTCCAGCTTAGAGAATATAACGGGATTCCTTTCGCCACACTCCACACGGTGTACTATTTCCAGCAGTTTGTCACCTGCGGACTTTGGTATGCTCTCAATAAACGAAAGAGCTTCTTCCAGATATGCGACTTTCGGGTTGTTTCTTGCCATCATATTGTCTTTTGTGGGTGCAAAGTTAATAATTTGTTTCGAGATTACGAAACATTTCGTTATTTTTTTGCTTTTTTCTTCATAAAAGTGCTTACCAACGTACCTTATTAACTCAAATAATTACCTTTTACGAGAACTGTACCCATCTTGACGATATTGTACAGATTGTACGCAATGCAGTACAGGTGTAAAGCGTCCAACTCTATACCTTTATTTGAATAGGAGGAAGAATGGGGAACTATGATTTCTGATAGATGCTTTTTTCTAGTATGGTATTTACAGCGCAGAAGTCTATAATACTGCGGTAACGCAAAAAAAAAGTGGGTTACCGCAGTAAAATAACGCACTATTTGTTTTGAGTTCCAATAAAAAATGCTATCTTTGCACCAAAAATAAGCACATCGAATATGGAAAATAAAAACATCATAGTGGGCAGGCTTTGATTTATCGCGCCAGCATATTATAGAAACCTATATGGCAGTTGGTGGAACGAATTTGAATAATTAACATAATCTGATCCACAAATTATTTGTGGAATTGTGGAGACTTGGCTGGTAAGATTTCTCTTAAAAAAGAATAAATTATACGCAGTTGTATTATTCGTATGCTTATAATTTTGTATCTTTGCAGAAAATATGCAAAAAGGTTGAGAAAAGACAACTTATATAATTATTCAATTAACGTATAACTTTATTTTATGGCAAACAAAGAGAAACTCTTTACCGAGTTCACGGCTCCGACCACTCAGGAATGGCTGGACAAGATCGAGGTCGACCTGAAAGGTGCGGACTTCCAGAAGCGCTTGGTATGGAGAACAAACGAAGGTTTTAATGTGCAGCCCTTCTATCGCCGCGAAGACCTGGCGAACCTGAAGACACCCGACGCTCTCCCCGGAGAGTTCCCGTTCGTGCGTGGCAACAAGAAGGACTCGAATGTGTGGTATGTTCGTCAGAACATCGAAGTGAATGATGCCAAGGAGGCCAATGCCAAGGCGTTGGACATCCTGAACAAGGGTGTCGACTCACTGGGCTTTATGATTTCTGGTAAGCTGGTGTCGGCAGAGACCATCGAGACACTGCTTGAGGGTATCTACTGCGATTGTATCGAGGTGAATTTCGCCACCTGTCCGAAGCATGCACTCGAACTGGCTGAGATCCTCGTCGCCTTCTTCGCCAAGAAGGGTTATGACAAGGAGAAAGTGGTCGGCTCTATCGCCTTTGACCCGTTGAAGGCTATGGTGATGAAGGGCAAGGACGCTACCTCACTGCTTGAGACGGCTCCGAAGCTCATCGAGGTGTTGAAGGAGTATCCGCAGTTCCGTTGTATCGCTGTCAGCTCTGATGCGCTCAACAATGCCGGTGCCTATATCGTGCAGGAGTTGGGTTATGCCCTGGCTTGGGGTAACGAGTATCTGCAGCAGTTGACGGATGCCGGTGTCGATGTAGACCTTGCAGCGAAGAACATCAAGTTTGACATGGGTGTGAGCGAGAACTATTTCATGGAGATCGCGAAGTTCCGTGCCGCCAGACTGTTGTGGGCCCAGATTGTGAAGCAGTACGAGCCCAAGTGCGACTGTGCCTGTAAGATGATCATCAACGCCACGACGTCGACCTATAATCAGACCCTGTTTGACTCGTATGTGAACCTGTTACGTTCGCAGACTGAGGCCATGAGTGCTGCCTTAGGTAGTGTGCACTCGATGGTGGTGACCCCGTTTGATGCCCCCTATGAGGCGTCGACAGATTTCTCAGAGCGTATCGCCCGTAACCAGCAGTTGATTATCAAGGAAGAGAGCCATTTCGACCGTATCGTCGACCCAGGTGCCGGTTCCTATTATATTGAGCACCTGACCGATGCTTTGGCTCAGGAGGCTTGGAAGATCTTCCTGAAGGTAGAAGAGGAGGGAGGCTTCCTCGCTGCTGTGAAGGCTGGAACGATCCAGGATGATATCAATGCCACGAATGTGAAGCGTCATGGCGATGCTGCGAAGCGCAAGGAGTTCCTGTTGGGCACCAACCAGTTTCCGAACTTCACCGAGAAGAGTGAGGGCAAGAAGGCTCTTAATGGAACACAAAGACACAAAGACTCAAAGGATGGATGCTGTGAAGAGGCTGCATTTAAGAAGATTGAGAGTACGAGATTGGCGGCTGATTTCGAGGATCTGAGGATTCATACCGAGGAAACGAAAGTGCCAACCGCCTTCATGCTCACCATCGGTAATCTGGCGATGCGTCAGGCCCGTGCACAGTTCTCTTGCAACTTCCTGGCCTGCGCTGGCTATAAGGTGATTGACAACCTCGGCTTCAAGACCGTTGAGGAGGGTGTGGATGCTGCTTTGGAGGCTAAGGCTGATATCGTGGTGATCTGCTCTTCTGACGATGAGTATGCTGAGTATGCGATTCCCGCCTTCAAGTACTTGAATGGTCGTGCGATGTTCGTCGTAGCTGGTGCCCCGGCCTGTATGGAGGACCTGAAGGCTGCCGGCATCGAGAACTATGTTCATGTGAAGTGCAATGTGTTAGAAACCCTTAAGGAGTATAATCAGAAGTTAGGTATATAATTTGTATGGAACACAAAGACACGAAGACACAAAGGGCTGCGCTGAGTGTTAAGACACAAAGCGTTATTCCTCAAGAGGAATATGACCGTTTGCAACAATTGAGCAACACTATTATTGGTGCTGCGATAGAGGTGCATCGGGAATTGGGCCCTGGTCTTTTGGAGTCTGTTTATGAGGAGTGTCTTCGGGTTGAATTGGAATCGATGGGTCTGAAGGTAAAAACCCAGGTCGATCTTCCATTAACTTATAAAGGTATAGATACAGGTAAAGATTTCCGTATTGATATGCTTGTAGAAGATATCTTTATTGTGGAATTAAAAGCTGTTGAGATGATGAAGTCCTTGCACGAAGTTCAGTTGCTGACATACATGAAGTTAGCAGATATTCACATGGGTTTATTGATCAACTTTAATGTTTCAGTTCTTAAAGAAGGTATTAAAAGAAAAATAAATGGAAGACTTGAAAACGCAAATATCATTTACATCAAAGATTGGTAATCTTTGTGGGAAAGACTTTGTGTCTTTGTGTCTTTGTGTTTCATTAAAAAATTCAGAAAGATGAGAAAAGATTTTAGAAATATCGATATTTATGCTGGGATTCATCAGAGTGATGGAACAGCCTGGCTGAAAGAGAATCATATTGAGCCTAACTGGAAGACCCCGGAGCATATCGAGGTAAGGCCGGTGTATACGAAAGAAGACCTGGAAGGGATGGAACACCTGGACTTTACGGCTGGTATTCCGCCGTATCTGAGAGGTCCGTATTCGATGATGTATCCGTTCCGCCCGTGGACCATCCGTCAGTATGCCGGATTCTCTACCGCTGAGGAGTCGAATGCATTTTATCGTCGTAATCTGGCTTCGGGTCAGAAGGGTCTGTCTGTGGCCTTCGACCTGCCTACCCACCGTGGTTACGACCCTGACAACGCCCGAGTTGTGGGTGATGTGGGTAAGGCTGGTGTGAGTATCTGTAATGAGGAGAACATGAAGGTGCTCTTCTCTGGTATCCCCTTGAACAAGATGTCTGTCTCGATGACCATGAACGGTGCCGTGCTGCCTATCTTAGCGTTCTACATCGTGGCTGGTCTGGAGCAGGGCGCTCAGTTGGAGGAGATGGCTGGAACCATCCAGAATGATATCCTGAAGGAGTTCATGGTGCGTAACACCTATATCTATCCCCCTGCCTTCTCGATGAAGATCATCGCTGATATCTTCGAGTATACCTCACAGAAGATGCCGAAGTTCAACTCGATTTCTATCTCAGGCTATCACATGCAGGAGGCTGGTGCGACCGCTGACATCGAGCTGGCTTACACCTTGGCTGATGGTATGGACTACCTGCGTACGGGTGTGAATGCCGGTATCGATGTGGATGCCTTTGCTCCTCGTCTGAGCTTCTTCTGGGCCATCGGTATGAACCACTTCATGGAGATTGCCAAGATGCGTGCAGGTCGTCTGTTGTGGGCGAAGATTGTGAAGAGCTTTGGTGCCAAGAATCCGAAGTCTCTCGCACTTCGTACTCACTCTCAGACCTCTGGTTGGTCGCTGACCGAACAGGATCCCTTCAACAACGTAGGCCGTACCTGTATTGAGGCTATGGCTGCCGTGCTGGGTCACACTCAGTCGCTGCATACCAACGCCCTCGACGAGGCCATCGCCCTGCCGACGGACTTCTCGGCCCGTATCGCCCGTAACACCCAGATCTATATCCAGAACGAGACGAAGGTCTGCAAGCAGATCGACCCGTGGGCAGGTTCTTACTACGTGGAGACCCTGACTAACGAGCTGGTGCATAAGGCTTGGGAGCACATCCAGGAGATTGAAAAGTTAGGTGGTATGGCCAAGGCTATCGAGACCGGTCTGCCCAAGATGCGTATCGAAGAGGCAGCCGCCCGTACGCAGGCACGTATCGACTCCGGTTCACAGACGATTGTCGGTATCAACAAGTACCGTCTGGAGCACGAGGATCCCATCGACATCCTTGAGGTGGACAACACCGCTGTGCGCAAGCAGCAGGAGGAGAGTCTGGCTCAGGTGCGTGGATCACGCGACGAGGCTGCTTGTCAGGAGGCTTTGAAGGCTATCACAGAGTGCGTGCGTGACTTCAAGGAAGGCCGTAAGAGCGAGAACAACCTGCTCGACCTCGCTGTGAAGGCTGCTCAGCTGCGTTGTACCCTTGGTGAGATTTCAGATGCCTGCGAAGAAATCGTAGGCCGTTATAAAGCAGTAATCAGAACAATTTCAGGCGTGTATAGTTCAGAATCAAAGAACGACAAGGACTTCGAGGAGGCCAAGCGCCTTACCGACGAGTTTGCTCAGAAGGAGGGTCGTCGTCCGCGTATCTTCGTTGCCAAGATGGGTCAGGACGGTCACGACCGTGGTGCGAAAGTGGTGGCAACAGGTTATGCCGACTGTGGCTTCGACGTGGATATGGGACCGCTGTTCCAGACACCGGAGGAGGCTGCCCGTATGGCTGTGGAGAACGACGTGCACATCGTCGGTGCCTCGTCACTGGCTGCCGGTCACAAGACACTCATCCCTCAGTTGATTGAAGAACTGAAAAAGCTTGGGCGTGAGGATATTATGGTGACTGCCGGTGGTGTGATTCCCGCACAGGACTACGACTTCCTCTACAAGGCTGGTGTCGCCTGTATCTTCGGACCTGGAACCCCGATTCCGTATTCGGCCATCCAGATGATGAAGATCCTGCTGGACAAGGAGTAATGTGAAATGGTTACCTGCAGCAATGCGGGTAACCTTTTTTTAGCCATAAATCAAATATGAACAAGAGATATAGCAATTATCGGCTTCATGCTAAGATTGATGAGATGTCGAAGTACATCAATCTGAAGAAATTCATTGAGGGGGAAAAAAATTCCATAGACCAGATACGCTCTTATTTCAGGATCAATCACTGGGCCTATAGGCATTACCATTCACAGGATGGTTTCATGCACTTCCGGATATCAAAGAACGGTTGTTTCAGCGATGAGGACATCTACCATCAGCCCGACTCTATCTCAGAGTTCATTAAGGACGGTGACACCGTGATGGAACTCGGTTGCGGGCAGGGAGCCAATCTCATCTATCTCGCCCATTGCCATCCAAAGTCTCAGTTTGTGGGGGTCGATCTGCAACCTCGTAAGAAGGTTGACTACCCGGAGAATGTCACCATTTACGAGCAGGACTATAGCAGTCTTCCACAGATCCCAGACCAGTCGGTCGATGTGGTCTATGCCATCGAAACACTCGTCTATTGTAGCGATAAGGAAAAAGTATTCCGTGAGGTCTGGCGTGTGATGAAACCAGGTGCAGTGATGATTGTCTACGACTATGCATCGAAAGAGCGTCTTGAAACTTATGACCCTCATATCCAACAGGTGATAGCCCTGCTTTCAAAGGGTGGAGCTGCTGCCATGATAGAATCACTTGGAGAGTGGAATGACCATTTTACTAACTGTGGATTTGAGACTGTGCGGTTTACCGACTATGCGGAGAATCTTCTGCCCGACCTCAAGAAACTGGAGCGTCATGCCAACAGGGCTATGACCCGTCCGTGGCTGGCCAGGCTCGAGTTCGCGCTTCTGCCTGATCAGTACGTGTCAAACATCATCCTTGGCTATCTTGGTTATGACGCATGCAAGTCGGGAATAGGCGCCTATCCGGAGTGGGTGCTCAAAAAAGTGTGATGGTGTTTCGACCATGCCATCAGACCTAAAAAAACAAACCCCGCCTGACTGACTCAGACGGGGTTGTTTTATGACTGGAAGGAGTCGTTTTCATCAATCTTGTAGGCCTTGTTGTCTTCCTTCATGTAGATCTGCAGGTCTGAGAAATAGCCTGTCTCCTGAATCTTCTGGAGGTTTAGCTGGGCATCTTCCTCAAGCAGATACTCCTTGGCACTGGCCAGATGGTTGGTAAACTCGAGCTTCTTCTTCTCTGTGTCCAATACTGAAATCCACTCATCCTTCAAACGGTCTCCGATTACAAATTTCTTACTCATAGCTGTTTAAATTTTAATTTTTGTTTTTTGTTTGATGGTGCAAAGTTACAAACTTTTGTTAGACTATGAGTATCTTTACCCTGAATATTTCGTGTAAACGTTTGAGTAAAACGGACTACTGATGCATCAGGTTGAGCTTCTGTTTCGGGGCGAGGGCGTTAGTGGTCTGCTCCGTATATTCAGCGAGCTTCAACTGGGCAGTAGCAGCGATGTTGCGGCTGTTGTTGCCGATGCAGAAGGTGTAGGTGCCTGCCTCGGTGAGCCACTGACTGCCAGCCTCGTCGAAAGAGGCCAGGTCGCGTACGGGGATGGTCATCGTGAGCGTCTGGCTCTCACCAGGCTGCAGCTCACGCGTCTTGGCGAAGGCCTTCAGTTCCTGTGCAGGCTTCTCCAGACGACCTGCAGGTGCCTGAACATAAACCTGTGCCACCTCCTTACCGCTGACAGCGCCTGTGTTCTTGACAGTGATGCTCACCTCGACGGTATTGCCCTTGGCCTTGACCACGGGCTTTGTCAGTTCGAAGGTGGTGTAGCTGAGACCGAAGCCGAAGGGGTAGGCGACATCCTTCTGGAAGGTGTCGAAGTAGCGGTAGCCGACGTAGATGTCCTCGTCGTGGTTGGTATAGTCGCGTCCGGGGATCTGTGCGCCCCAGCCAATCATCTCACGGAAGGTGTAGGCATCCATTTCCTGCGGGAAATTCTTCGTAGAGGGGTGGTCGGTGGCGGCGATGGGCCATGTCATCGTAAGCTTGCCAGAGGGGTTGGCCTTGCCCGTGAGCACGTCGGCGACGCTGTTGCCACCTTCCTCACCGGGCTGCCAAGCGCAGAGGATGGCATCGACGCGGTTGCGCCAGGAGGCTGTCTCCATGACGCTGCCAGAGTTGAGGATGACAATGACGGGCTTGCCTGCAGGACGGAAGGTGTCGCTGACGCGGAAGATCATGTCGCGCTCAGCCTGTGTCAGGTTGAACTCGCCTTCGATGGCGCGATCCATGCCTTCACCGGCCTGACGTCCGATGGTGATGATGGCGGCATCGGCTTCCTTCACCTCATGCTGTACGCAGCGCTCGGTGATGTCGATTTCGTCGAACTTGGGCTGGCCTGTGTCGAGGAACCACATGATGGGGTTCTTGTCGGCCTTCAGCTTGGCTCGGGCGTATTTGATGTAGTTCTGGTAGATCTCTGTCAGTTGCGGGGTGGTCTTGATGCCGATGTTCTTCAGACCAGTGACCATATCGACGCTATAGGGCACGTTGACGGCTCCAGAGCCGAGACCACCTGCGAGGAAGTCGTAGGAGTTGACACCGAAGAGGGCAACGGTCTTAAGGTCGCGAATGGGGAGCACGCCGTCGTTCTTGAGCAGTACCATGCCCTCGGTGCTCGACTGGCGGGTGATCTGGGCGTGAGCCTGCAGATCGGGTTTGTTGCTGAACTGATAGCCGCGGAAGCGTGGGGTCTTGACGATGTACTCGAGCATGCGTCGCACGTTCTGATCGACATACTTGATGTCGAGCTTGCCGCTCTTCACACCTTTGACGATGTCTTCTGCCTGAGTGGGATAGCCTGGCGTCATCAGGTCGTTGCCTGCCTCTACCTGGTCGACGGTGTAGAGACCTTGTCCTTCGCGCTTGTTGATCCAGTCGGTCATCACGATGCCGCGGAAGCCCCAGTCGGTGCGGAGGATATCTGTGAGCAGACCTTTGCTGCCCTGTGCGAACTCTCCGTTCACCAGATTGTAGGCTGACATGACGGTCCAGGGATCGCTCTCGCGCACGACGCGCTCGAAGCCGCGGAGATAGATCTCGCGAAGGGCACGCTGGCTGACGCGCTCATCGACGCGCGTACGGTCGCTTTCCTGGGAGTTGACGGCATAGTGTTTGGCGGAGACGCCCACGCCCTGGCTCTGGATGCCGAGGGTCATGGCGGTGCCAATCTTACCCGTCAAGAAGGGGTCTTCTGAATAGTATTCGAAGTTACGGCCGCAGAGGGGACTGCGGTGGATGTTGAGGCCAGGGCCGAGGATGACATCGCAACCATACTCGAGGGTCTCGTTGCCGATAGCCTTGCCGACGGCCTCGACGAGTTCTGTGTTCCAGGTGGAGGCCAGACAGGTGCCTACGGGGAAGCCCGTAGCATAGTAGGTGTTGGTGTCGTTCTTCCTGGTGGGGTCGATGTGGACGCCGGCAGGGCCGTCGGTGAGCACAGTGGCGGGGATGCCGAGTCGTGGGATCTCTACAGTGATGCCTGCTGCTCCGGCCACCAGTTTTGCCTGATGTCCGAGCATAGCACCGCTGCCGACGAAGCTGTCGTTACCACCGCCCACGAGAATCTGGGCTTTCTCTTCAAGGGTCATAGCCTTGAGCACCTCGTCGATGTTATCGGCGCGGAGCTGTGGTTGGGCATTTGTTGTCATAGCGAATGTTGCTGTGAGTAAGCTGCTAATAAGTAATCGTTTCATATAAAAATGTTTAGGGTTTGTTTGTCAGAGGGTGGAGGTGTCAGGGCGCGGGCTGGTCGAAGATCTTGAAGGCATAGCCCTGGTCGCGCAGCCATTGGATAGAGGCGGGGAGAGCGGTGTGGAGCTTGTCGATGGACTTCAGGGAGTCGTGGAAGGTGATGATGGAACCATTACGCGCGTACCTCTTTATATTATTAAGCACATCTTCGGCCGTCATCCACTTGGAATAGTCGCGGGTGACAAGGTCCCACATGACGATCTTGTATTTCCTGCTAAGCCAGGCGTATTGTGCCAGACGCATCCAACCGTGGGGCGGACGCACATAATGGCTGTGGATGTAGGCGTTGGCCTTCTCCACGTTGTAACTGTATTCCTTGATGGTGTGGGTGAGACCGACCATGTGGTTGTGGGTGTGGTTGCCCACCTGATGGCCTTCGTCGACGATGCGCTGATAGAGCTCAGGGTGCTTGCGCACGTTGTCGCCCACCATGAAGAACGTCGCCTTGATGCCGAACGCCTTAAGGGTGTCGAGGATGAAGGGGGTAGCCTCGGGGATAGGACCGTCGTCGAAGGTCAGGTAGACTGCCTTCTCGTGACGGTCCATTCTCCAATAGGCTTTCGGATAGAGCCAGCGGAGGTAGATTGCCGGTTGCTCTATAAACATTATTCTATGTCGCCACCTTTTGTCTGATAGATGCCCATCAGGCTCTGCAACTGCTGTTCCTTCTTGTCGGCCTCTTCCTTGCTGACGATATCCTGTACGTTGAGCAGCTGCTCGAGGATATAGAAGTGGATGAGGCAGTCGTGCTTGGAGATATCGAAGCGTGTGCCGTCGAAGGAGAGGTACCATACCAGATACTGGCAGGACTTCAGCCACAGCTGTTCGATGAGGTTCTGTGCCTTCTGAGTCTGTTCCGTATTGGCATAGCAACGTGCCAGATCGACGGATCCGCTCTGGTAGTCGTGCGGGATGTTATAGTCCGGCAGTTCCTTCTCACATCTGTCGAGCACTTCCTTGGCCTTGTCGGTCTTTCCCTCGGAGATGAGGTTCATGGCCAGAGAGGCGAAGAGGCGACGGTGGGTGTAGCACATGCGCATGACCGTCTCGTCGAGATAGATACCCTTCCGGTCGACACCACCGAACTTGAACTTGTTCATCACGTTGTCGTAGGTCTTCTCCGTGTCGAAGTTCTTGGCACCGGCCGCCTTTGTGGTGAACGGGGTGATGCGGTTGGCAAGACCCTCCTGCACGAAGTTGTCGCCCAGGTTCATGTAGTTCTCGGAGCCTACGGTCAGCGCCACGTAGATCGGTCGTGTCCAGTTGGCGTTGGCAATCATCTCGAGCATCATCAGGTCGCCCTTATAGAGGGCACTCTTGCCTTTGAGTGAGATGACCATACGGTCGGGGATGGAGTCGGCAGCCATCATCATGCCGCTCTTGCGGACCGCCTCTTTGTCGATGGTGACATAGACGGTGTCCGTGGGGATGACGTGGAAGTCCTTCACGGTGGAGCGCACCCAGTATTTCAGGATGTTCTTCAACTCGAAGGGCTCCTCACCGAACTGTGTGGCGGCTTCCTCCGGATGTTCCTGATAGAGCTGTACGACCTGTTCCTTCAGTGAGGGGTCGACCTGCACATACTCATTCGTGCCGGCACAGTATTCCAGACGCTTCCAGGTGATGGGCAGCGACGGGGAGTCGTAGGCCGGACGCACCATCTGGTCGATGTACCAGTCGGTCTGGAGATAAGAGAGGTTACATACGCGGGCATCGGTACGCACGCCTTCCGTATCCTGATTGTACCAGAGGGGGAAGGTGTCGTTGTCACCATTCGTAAAGATGATGGGGTTGCCCTTCTCCTGGAGTGTCATCAGGTAGTTCTGTCCGAAGTCACGACAGGTGTAACGGCCGGAACGGTCGTGATCGTCCCAGGTCTGAGAGGCCATCTGGATAGGGATGAGCAGGGTGATAAGGGCGATGAGGGAGGTCAGGATGAGGTTCTCCTTCTTCAGCTTCTGCTGCAGCCAGTCGATGATGGCCGCCACACCCATGCCGCACCAGATGGCGAAGGCATAGAATGAACCGGCATAGGCGTAGTCACGCTCACGGGGTTGCATGGGGGTCTGGTTCAGATAGATGACGATGGCCAGACCGGTCATGAAGAAGAGGAAGAATACCACCCAGAACTGGCGGATGCCGATGGGGTCGTCGATGGTCTTCTCCGTGCCATTTGCCATCACCTTCTTCTTACGGGTGTACCATGCCTGCCAGAAGAGACCCATCAGACCCAGGATCAGCGGCAGACAATAGAAGACGTTATGACCCTTGTTCTCCTTCAGGTCGTCGGGCAGCAGATCCTGATTTCCCAGACGGGCGTTGTCGATGAAGGGGATACCCGTGAGCCAGTTGCCGTGCTCCATCTCTCCGTTACCCTGAATGTCGTTCTGACGGCCGGCAAAGTTCCACATGAAGTAGCGCCAGTACATGAAGTTACACTGGTAGGAGAGGAAGAAACGGATGTTCTCCAACTGTGAGGGTACCTTGACGGTGATGGCCTCTCCACAGCGGTCGTATGGCACCTCCGTACCGTCGACACCACCCATCCACGACTCGTAGGCGGCAGCATGGCCGGCATCGTACATGCGCGGGAACAGCATGTTCTGTGCATACTTGTATTCATCCTTCGTACGGACTACGAAGTAGGAGTCCTTCTCATCGGCAGAGGCCTTCTCCTTGCGCTGGTAGACGGGCTTACCCTTGGTCATCACGGGACGGCAATATTTACCGTCGCTCTCGAGGGCCACCTGTGAGGTGTAGGCCTGACCGTAGAACAGCGGGCGCTGGCCGTACTGCTCACGTCCGAGATAGTCGCCCAGGGTAAAGATGTCCTCAGGAGAGTTCTGGTCCATGGGCGGGTTGGCGGATGAACGGATCACGATGACGGCATAAGTCGAATAGCCCACCATCAGCATCAGCATACAGAGCAGGATGGTGTTCTTGGCACGGGCCGTGACGAACAGCTGCTTGTCCTTCTTATAGTTAAGACCAAACCAGACGGCTGCCAGCACGATGATGCCAATAAAGAAGGCTGACCATCCCCAGCCATAGAACGGCACACCCAACATGCCCAGCGAGAGAAGGAATGCGATGTTCTGAACCTTCTCACTGTGCTTCTGTGTCTGTGTCTCATAGACGGCCCAGATGACGATGGCGATGAGCAGGATGATATAGATGATCTCACCCGTGTTGAACGGACAGCCGAGGGTGTTGACGAAGAAGAGCTCAAACCAGCCTCCGACGGTGATGATGCCAGGTACGACACCATAGAGCACCGCTGTGAGGATGGCGACAGAGAGTCCCAAGGCCACCAGCGAACCCTTCAGGTTGGCATCGGGGAAGCGGCGATAGTAATACACCAGACCAATGGCCGGCACGCAAAGCAGGTTCAGCAGGTGGACACCGATAGACAATCCGGTGATATACATGATGAGCACGAGCCAGCGGTCGCTGTGCGGCTCGTCGGCCACATCCTCCCATTTCAGGATGAGCCAGAACACGATGGCCGTCAGGGCCGAGGAGTAGGCATAGACCTCACCCTCGACGGCAGAGAACCAGAATGTGTCGCTGAACGTGTATATCAGCGCACCCACCAGACCGGATGCCTCGATGGTGATGAGCTTCGGCAGCGTCAGTTCACTCCAGTCGGAGATGACCAGACGGCGCACCAGATGGGTGATACTCCAGAACAGGAACAGGATACACGTTGCCGACAGCAGGGCACTCATCGTGTTCACCATCTTCGCCACCTGTGTGGGGTCGCTGGCAAACTGCGAGAAGAGATTGGCCGTCAGCATGAAGAACGGTGCCCCTGGCGGGTGACCGATCTCCATCTTGTAACCTGTGGTGATAAACTCCGGACAGTCCCAGAATGAGGCTGTCGGCTCGATTGTGGAGCAATAGACGAAGGCGGCAATCAGGAACGAGAGCCACCCGAGGACATTGTCCACCAACTTGAATTGTTTCATTGAATCAATATGCTTTTTAACGTTAAATGCTTAAATATGGTGCAAAGGTACGAACTTTTGAGGAGTTAAAGAAGATAAGGGAGTTAAAAGGAGTTAAAGGAAGAGTCCGGCACCATAGATGAGGACGACGTACCGGAAGATTTTGCCCAATGTGATGGCGATGAAGGTGATGACGATGTTCGATCGCATCAGTCCGAGGGCGATGGTGATGGCACTGCCGAGCACAGGGAGGAAGGCGAAGAATCCCATCCACGAACCGTGTCCGGCCATGAATCGGTGGGCCTTGTCGAGGTCCTCCTTCTTCACATGGAAGTATTTCTCAATCCATTCCATCCGTCCCATCCGTCCCACGCAGTAGTTCACGATGCTGCCCAGCACGTTGCCTATCGTGCCATAAATCATCAGCACCCACGGGTCGAGTCCCGTAGCCATCAGTCCGATCATCACGGCTTCACTGGAAAATGGGAAGAAACTGCCTGCCAGAAAGGCTGCCAGCAGCATGCCCCAGTAGCCGTATTGCGTCAGGAAACTGATGATGAAATCCATAGGTTAAAGGCAGTGAGGGCTATCAGGGCCACAGTCAGGATGATGAAGATGATGTTGGAGAAGCGGGAGTGTGTGAGTGCCCAGTAATGACCTGCCAGCGGACTGGTGGAGAGGATGAACATCCGCATGGCCAGTTCGTTGTGCGGCTGTAAGACCCATAGTGCCAGCGAGAAAAGGTCGAGGGTGATGAATCCGTAGTAGATCTGGCGGACGCGTATCTTGTCGCGGAAGCTGCTGTGGATGAAATGGCTGCTGCCGATGAGGAGCAGCAGGGTGGCGAAGGCCATGACGAGCTGGTAGGTCAGCGGGACCGTCTCAAAGTCGAAGGGGAACTGGAGGATGTCCTGTACGGCAAACAGGCTGACGATGGCATTGAGATCACCGTTCTTCTGCCACATCAGCCATCCGCACATGAACCAGTAGGGTGTCGCCAGACCTAACAGCGAGGCGAAGAACGTGCGCCAGGAGAGGGCATAGACGATGATCTTCATCATGATCCACAGCAAGGGCAGGTAGAAGATGACGTGGGCGTCGAGCATGCTGCCGATGCCTAAGATGAGGAAGGCGTAATAGGCCTTGCCTACGGTCGTCGGGTCCTGATAACTGTCATAGAGGAGCATCAGGGCAATGATGCAGCAGAGTTGTACGATGCCGCCCGTCGATGAAGGGAACAGGAAGACGGCCGCACAAGACAAGAAGATGAAGGTGACGGAGACGGAACGGCTGTAAATGCGGATCAGCAGGTTCTTGCTGTTGATCCGCATGACCAGCATCACGGACAGGATGAAGCAGGCGAACTGCACCCACCATTGTTCTTTGAACAGTCCTGCCAACACCCACATTGCCGTGCCGTAGAGTATGGCTATGGGGAGCGTGAGACGACTCTCAGCGGTCTTGTTCTGAATCCGTTTCACTTTTCACCTTTTACAGGTCTGCACCGATGTCACGACGGAAGTATTTGTCGGTAAACTGGATCTTCTGAGCCTCCTCGAAGGACTTCTGCAGGGCCTCGGCCTTGTCCTTGCCATAAGAAGAGACCGCAATGACGCGTCCACCGGCTGTGACCACCTCTCCGTCTTTCAGAGCCGTACCGCTGTGGAAGACGATAGAGCCCTCGACGTCGTTGATGCCGCTGATGGGATAGCCTTTCTTGTAAGCCTGCGGGTAGCCGCCGCTGACGAGCATCACGCAGACGGCCGCACGGGGATCGAATTCAATCGTGCGCTTGTCGAGGTTGCCTGCTGCCACACCCTCGAAGAGATCGACGATGTCACTCTTCAGGCGCAGCATGACGCTCTCCGTCTCAGGGTCGCCCATACGGCAGTTGTATTCGATGACGAACGGTTCGGGCTCTCCGCTTGGCGTATTGGTGCGGTTGATGAGTCCGAAGAAGATAAATCCCTTATAGTCAATGCCTTCAGCAGCGAGACCTTCTACCGTAGGACGGATGATGCGGTCCTCCACCTTCTGCATCCACTCCTTTGTGGCGAAGGAAACAGGGGTGACGCTGCCCATGCCGCCTGTGTTCAGACCCGTGTCGTGCTCACCGATGCGCTTGTAGTCCTTGGCCTCAGGGAGGATCTTGTAGTTCTTGCCGTCTGTCAAGACGAAGACAGAGCACTCGATGCCACTCATGAATTCCTCGATGACCACCTGTGAGGAGGCGTTGCCGAACATACCACCCAGCATCTCCTTCAGCTCCTTCTTTGCCTCGTCGAGGGTGGGGAGGATCAGCACGCCCTTGCCTGCACAGAGACCGTCGGCCTTCAGCACGTAGGGCGCCTCAAGGGTCTCGAGGAACTGCAGTCCTTCCTCCAGGTGCTCACCGTCGAAAGTCTGGTAACGGGCTGTGGGGATGTGATGGCGCATCATGAAGCTCTTGGCAAAGTCCTTGGAGCCTTCAAGCACGGCACCGGCCTTTGAGGGACCGATCACAGGCACATCCTTAGTGCGGGGGTCGGCCTTCAGGTTGTCATAGATACCCTTCACCAACGGGTCTTCGGGACCGACAACCACCATATTGATGCCCTTCCCGACGACAAAGTCCTTGATGGCGTCGAAGTCATCGGCCTTCATAGCCACGTTCTCGCCACAGTTGCTCGTTCCGGCATTGCCCGGGGCGATAAAGAGTTTCTCACACTTGCTGCTCTGAGCGATCTTCCATGCTAAGGCGTGCTCACGGCCGCCACTGCCTAACAAAAGTATCTTCATATTTTTTTTACCATTTTACTTTTTTACCTTTTTACCTTTAAAAAGTCCTCGAAATATTGGGTGATGCGTTCATGCAGATGGACACTGGCATGTCCGCGCATGTTGTGCTCCTCACCAGGGTAGGCGAAGAAATCAGGCTGTGTGCCGGCCTTGATACAGGCGTCGAGGAACGACAGGCAATGCTGGGGGACGACGGTGTTGTCGTTGTAGCCCGTGATGATCTGGAGCCTTCCCTTCAGATTCTTTGCCTTGTCGATGAGGCTGGTCTTGGCATAGCCTTCGGGATTCGTCTCAGGGGTGCCCATATAGCGCTCACCGTACATCACTTCGTACCATTTCCAGTCGATGACAGGTCCTCCGGCTACACCAACCTTGAACACGTCGGGATAGTTGGTCATCAGCGAGATGGTCATGAATCCGCCAAAGCTCCAGCCGTGTACGCCCAGGCGCTGCATGTCTATATAAGGCAGGCTGCGCAGATAGTCCACGCCCTTCATCTGGTCCTGCATCTCGATTTGTCCCAGCTGGTGGAAAGTGGCCTGCTCAAAGTCCCGACCCCGATACTGGCTGCCCCGATTGTCGAGGATAAAGACGATATAGCCTTTCTGGGCCATGTAGGTCTCCCAGCTGCGGGAGGCCCAGTGCCAGGAGGCCTGTACGTTGTTGGCATGCGGCCCGCCATAGACATAGATGATCGTCGGGTATTTCTTGTCGGGATTGAAGTCTGCGGGCTTCACCATCCGGTAATAGAGGTCTGTGATGCCGTCTGCAGCCTTGATGCTGCCACATTCGAAGATGGGATATTGGTAACCGGCCCATGGGTCTTCAGCCTCCAAGAGGGTGGTGTGACGCGGGGGCTTCTGGTTG
The DNA here is from genome assembly GCA_017474845.1 of Prevotella sp. GTDB lineage: Bacteria > Bacteroidota > Bacteroidia > Bacteroidales > Bacteroidaceae > Prevotella. The sequence continues at coordinate 14,265 of JAFVGS010000055.1, read as the reverse complement.
ATGTCCACCACGTCGATGACCCGTGGCCTCGTAGGTGTAGAGAACCTGTCGATGAGGAAATTGCCGGAAGGAGATAAGTCACCCGTATGTACGCCATCCACCGTCTCCAGCTGTTGGATCTTTCCTGTCATGCTGACGCTATAGAGACGATGGTGCAGGGGATGCTCCTTGTTGGCCTTGAAGATGACGGTCTTTTGTTTCTTGTTGAAGCCAAGAACCTCCATGACCACCCATGACCCGCTGGTGAGTTGTCGGATACACTCGCCATTATTAAATAAATATAGGTGATTGTATCCGTCTTTCTGGCTTTGCATGATGAATTTCGTATCATCCCAGGGCAGGAACTGAATGGGATGCAGGGGCTCCACGTATTTGTCGCTGGTCTCACGGTACAGTTCTGTGAGTTTCTCACCCGTCACGGCATCGTAGGACACCAGCCGACAGTCGTTCTGGCCTCTGTTCAACTCGAACATATAGACGACCTTGCTGTCCGGACTCCAGGCGATATTGGTGAAATAGCGGTCTGTGGGATCGCCTGCCTGCAGATAAACGGTCTTGTCGGTGGCGATGTCATAGACGCCAACCGTCACCTTGTGGCTCGTCATACCTGCCATCGGGTATTTGTCCGGCTCATAGGTGGCCTCCCGGGGGAAGATATCCACCTGAGGATAGTCAGTCACCATGCTCTGGTCCATGCGATAGAAGGCCAGCCGCTGACCATCAGGACTCCAGAACGTGCCTTTCTCGATGCCGAACTCATTGCGGTGTACGGACTGCCCATAGACAATCTCCCTTGAGCCATCGGTGGAGAGCTGGTGCTTCTGTCCATTGGCATCCGCTACGAAGAGTTGGTGGTCTTCCACATAGGCTGTTGCCTTGGAGACCGCATTCCAATCGTTGGCTATCTGCCCGGAGATACTGTCCTGCCAGACGATCCTCTTCTCTTTGAAGTCCACGAGGATGACAGCATGGCGGTTGCCTACCTGTACGAAGGGCTTGTCCGGATAAGGAAAGGTGGCGTTCATCAGGTGACGCACATAGCGCTCGTCATCGCTTCCTGCCCATTGGTTGACTTCCTCAAGGGTGAAAAGGGTTACCTTCTTGCCAGTCTTGGCATCGATGGTGTAGCACGCCTCCACGTCGGTCTGTATCAGTTGGTCGCCCCACCACGTCAGCCACATGTTCTTGGGCTGCATGTTGTGGTAGTTGGTGCCGCCAAAGTTGAGATCTTCGAGGGTGAAGCGTTTGTCTTGAGCAGACGATGTATTGCAGAGGGTAGCCATTATCAGGGATATGAACAGGTACTTAATCTTCATCATCGTCGAACCTCCTGTCTTTATTGTCAAACCCTTTCCCTCTTCCTGGCCTTGTTTTCTTACCGCCTCTGTCGAAGCGGTCCTTGCGGTCTCTCTTGAATTTCCGGTCGTCACGGCCTTTACGGTCTTTCCTGTCATCGCGGTCGTTCTGTTCTTCGCGGCTTTTCCGGATATTCCGGTCTTTACGGACATTCCGGTCAATTGGGTTCAGTTCATGGCGGTGGAAGGTGAAACTGCGGATGTCGGCCTCTTCGTTCTGTTCGGTCTCCTCAAGGCGCTGCTTGAACTCACGCTCTTTCTTGAAACGATGCTTCTGGGCCATCTGCCGTTTTTCCTCGTCGGTCTTCACGATGCCACCGTCATGACGGAAATCCTTCAGTCTTCCGTCAAACATCTGGTATCTGCGGAACTCGCATTCCAGACTGCCGTTATAGAGGGGAATCTTGATGCTGGGTTTCAGGCCGATCTGCTCAAAGCACTCTTCACGGTAGGAGAGGATCCAGGCATCATTGCCTTTGAACTCATGTTTCAGTCGTTCGCCAATCATCTTGTAGGTGCCCAGAAGGTCAGGTGTGGAGATACGCTCGCCATACGGGGGATTGGTGATCATAATGCTCTTGTTGACAGGCTGGGTGAAGTCTTTGAAGTCTTGTTGCATGACGGTGATGTCTTTGGTCATACCTGCGGCCTTCACATTGAGAAGGGCCGTGTTGACGGCTTTGACATCGATGTCGTAACCATAGATATGATGCTGAAACTCACGCTCTTGGCTCTCGTCGTTATAGATTTCATCGAATAGGTCAGCATCGAAGTCAGGCCATTTCTCAAAGGCATATTCCTTACGGAACAGGCCTGGAGCCATGTTCTTGGCAATGAGGGCTGCCTCGATGAGAATCGTGCCTGAGCCGCACATGGGGTCGATGAAGTCGGTGTCGCCCTTCCAGCCGGAAAGGAGGATCATACCTGCTGCCAGTACCTCGTTGAGGGGAGCCTCGACACTCTCCTGACGGTAGCCGCGACGATGCAAGGACTCTCCACTGGAGTCAAGACTCAGCGTGCACTGGTCTTCTGCGATATGCATATTCAGACGGAGATCCGGATTGGCCACAGAGATGTTAGGACGTTTGCCCGTCTTCTCCCGGAACTGGTCGACGATGGCATCCTTGACTTTGTATGAGACGAACTTCGAGTGGCGGAACTCCTCAGAGAATACCACCGAGTCGACGGCAAAGGTCTTGTCGTCATCCAGATATGTAGTCCAGTCTATCTTCTTGATTTCCTCGTAGACATCATCCGCACATTGTGCCTTGAAATGTCGGATGGGTTTTAGGATCCTGATGGCGGTGTGCAACTGGAAGTTGGCACGGTACATCATCTCCTTGTCACCTGTAAACGATACCATTCGTCTACCGATCTTCACATCATTAGCCCCCAGTTGGGTCAGCTCTTTCGCCAGTACAGGTTCCAGTCCCATAAACGTTTTGGCGATCAATTCAAAATTCTGTTCCATTGATAGTGTTTCTTGCATGCCCGCACAGACGGGCAATGTGTGGAATTCTGCCTGCAAAGATAATATAAGTTGAACAAAAAACAGCGCTTTCGACTGTTAATCAAATAAAAATCATGGTATTTTGCTAAAATTCATCATGAAATTATGATGCATTTCAAATTTATTTCGTACTTTTGTGCCCAATATGTCGGTTATGACCAGTCTGTTGTTATATGCCCATACGGAAAGTACATGGCTGATTGCCCTCGAGTGGGGTATCGGTCTGTTGCTGCTGGTGTTCCTGTTCGTCTCGATTTTTGTCCAGCGACGCACAGGGAAGCGGTTGAAGGGTGAACTGGAGGAACTTGACAAGATCAGGAAAGGCAACGTAGAGTACGATTTCATCCTCAAGGCCATGAAGATTGCCGTGTGGCGATATGATGTGGAGAACAATCATCTTGCTTTCGAGAAGGATTACCGTGACGGACGGAATAACTATGTGCCTGCCATGAATGAAACCTTTCAGGAATCCCTGACCAGTATCGCCCCTGCCGATGTGGATCATGTGAACAGGGCTTTCTGCGATATCAGGGATGGAAAGACGGACTTTTATCATCAGGAGTACCAAGTGCAGGACAAGGTGTCAGGCATGTCCTATTGGGAGGAGAGCTATGCCACCATCGTCGACCGTGACCAGGATGGTAAACCGACAAAGATTGTCGGCACCTCCCAGCGTGTCGATGAGCGCAAAGAGTTGATGGCTTCGCTCGTGGCGGCCAGGAATAAGGCAGAGGAAAGCGACCGCCTGAAAACGGCCTTCCTGGCCAATATGGGTCATGAGATACGTACTCCGCTGAATGCCATTGTCGGTTTTGCCGACCTGTTGCCGGTCGTACAGGGGGAGGAGGAGCGTAACCAGCTGATCTCTGAGATCCAGAGCAATAACCAAAAGCTGTTGCACATCATCGACGGACTTGTGAGCATGTCGAAGATTGAAGCCGGTGCCAAGAGCCTGTTGATGGCCCGTGTCGACCTGAATCAGTTGCTCCAGCAGATGATAGACACTTATCAGCCAACCACCGACGTACCCATCACGCTCCAGTGTGCCTTGGACAAGTTGACGATTGAGAGTGACCGTGATAAGCTGTTTGAGATTATCGACAATCTGATACAGAATGCTGTGAAGTTTACTACCGAGGGTAGTATTCGTATCGGCTATAATCTTATGGATGATAACCATGTCCATATCTGGGTGAGTGATACGGGTAAGGGCATTGCCGTGGCTGACCAGCAGCGTATCTTTGAACGTTTCATCAAGCTGGATGAATACATCCCCGGTACAGGATTAGGACTCTCTGTGGCCAAGTCTCATGTACAGAGTCTGGGCGGCAAGATGGGTGTAGAGTCAGAGGTGGGCAAGGGCTCCACTTTCTGGGTAGATCTGCCATTGGTATAGTTTTTTTGTCTCCCCTGCAACTTTTCTCCTTTCAGGTACGTCTAACAGGCAGAAAAGTTAATCAAATAAGGATATAAAATGAAACAGATGATGAATGCAAAGCGAGTGATGATGGCAAGTGCAACCGTGCTGGCCATGTCGATGGGAATGACTTCTTGTTCTTCTTGTATGGGTGAATGGAAAGGAACCACCGTCTTCTCCAACGGACCGCAAGTGACGGATGTCAGACAGTTGAAGGGCTTCGATGAGATTGAGATCAGTGGCAGTCCACGGGTATGTTATACTCAGACAGACAGTTTCTCCGTCCGTGTCAAGGGCACACGTGAGGCTGTTGACAATCTCCTGACCGATGTGGATGGTAAGACGCTGAGTATCCGTAACCGTGGGAAGATCAACCTGATCAACATCTCATTCGACGATAATAACAGCCTGACTGTTTACGTGACCTCTCCCGATCTGACCAGCATCCGTCTGAGCGGCTCAGGCGACTTCGAGGCCAATGGCCAGGTGGACACGGACCGGATGGATATCGTCCTCCGTGGTTCGGGTGACATCGACATGAAGGATATCATCTGTGACCGTTGTGATGTGGAGCTGATTGGCTCTGGCGATATCTCTTTGGGAAATCTGGAAGCCTTGGATGCCTCTGCCGCGCTTGTCGGGTCTGGTGACATCAAGTTAGGACTGTTGCGGGTGAAGGACACGCATCTGTCATTGAAGGGTTCCGGAGATATTCAGGCCGACTTCAGAGAAGGCTGTGTCGCCGTCGATTGTGAGTTGCGCGGTTCGGGTGACATCTCCCTGAAAGGTGGGGTTAAGAAGTTCAATCAGCGCAAAATTGGCTCGGGCGATATTGACATCGACCGGCTGACTGTGAAATAATAATCGATAAAATATATTAAAATGTTTCGGTTTCTCATAATAAATGATTACTTTTGCCGAATTATTGAGGCAAACCCTTAGGGAAACCGGATGAAATATGCAGTGATAGCCGCGGGCGAAGGCTCGCGGCTGACAAAAGAAGGCAATACGATACCTAAGCCTCTGATCGAGGTGAACGGTGAAAAGCTGGTCGACAGACTGCTGAGAATCTTCGAGACTCAAGCAGCTTCTGAAGTGGCTGTCATCTGTAACGAGCAGATGACTGAGGTGAAGGAACACCTCCTTGCCGTACAGCAGACTTATGGACTGCCGCTGAGGCTGGTCGTGAAGTCCACACCCAGTTCCATGCACAGCATGTGGGAACTGGGCAGGTGGCTTGACGACGGCCCTTTTGTGTTGACTACCGTCGACACGATCTTCCGGGAGGAAGAGTTTAGTGCCTTCGTGCAGACATTCATCAGTCTCCTCGAAACAGGTGAGGCTGACGGTCTGATGGGCGTCACGGACTATATCGATGACGAGAAGCCCCTCTTTGTCAGTACAGATGACGATCTGTGGATTACCGCATTTCTGGACCATTGTGACCATCCGCGTTATGTCAGTGCGGGTATCTACGCCCTGACACCCCGTTCGCTGAATACGCTACATGACTGTGTGGCGCGTGGGGAACAGCGCATGCGGAACTTCCAGAGGGCACTCTTGCGGGATGGTTTCAAACTGAAAGCTTGGCCGTTCTCGAAGGTTCTCGACGTAGACCATGTCAGTGATATTCAAAAAGCGGAGGCCTTCTTGCGTGAAGAGTGCGGAGTGAAAATGAAGAGAGAAAAATGAGGATACTGGCAGTCAGCAGGGCAGAGCGGTTTTCGCCCAACTCCGTGGAACGGGACAGGGCGATCTTCCAGTCAGTCGTCGACAGGCTGCAGCGACAAGGCGATGAGGTCTGCCTCGTCAGTGAAGACCGTCTGAGTGCTCCGGAATCTCTGGACTATCCGGGATCTCCGGATCTCATCCTCACGATGGCACGTCGGCCAGAGACGCTCACTTGGCTGAAGTCCTTGGGTGTCGCCTGCATCAATTCACCGGAGGGTATCGGGCGTTGTTCCAGAAGTCGTCTGCAGGATATCATGCAGCACATCGGCATACCCGTTCCTCCGAAAGAGGGCGCTGACGGTTATTGGCTGAAACGTGGCGATAGTGCCGCACAGACGGCTGAGGATGTGGTCTATGTCCCCGACCGTGAACAACTTGCTGCAGCCATACAGACCATGCGCCAGCGGGGTGTCACCGACTATACGGTGAGTGCCCATGTGCAGGGCGATCTGGTGAAGTTCTACGGGGTGGGGCAGGGCGATTTCTTCCGCTGGTACTATCCCACGGATGACGGTCAGACGAAGTTCGGTGATGAATGCCGTAATGGCGTGGCCTGTCACTATCGGTTTCAGGTGGAAGCATTGCAGCAGGAAGTGCTGCGGTTGGCTGCAGCGGTCGGCATCAGTGTCTATGGCGGTGATGCCATTGTCAGGGCCGACGGATCCTTCTGTCTGATCGACTTCAACGACTGGCCGAGTTTCTCGCGCTGCCGGGAAGAGGCTGCCGATGCCATCGCCTCATTGGTAATTAATAGTAAATATGTAAATCGTATATAATAATGTCATTTAAGGAATTATTGATGGTTTCATTTAAGTCTGCGGACACAGAGGAATGGCTCGACGTGTGGTTCACGCGTCCCATTGGCTTGGTCTTCGCCTTGTTATGGAACAAGCTCGGCATCCATCCGAATGTCATTACCATCGTGTCCTTCTTCTTTGGAGCGGCCGCAGGGTGGATGTTCCATTATACCGACCTTCTGCATAACCTCTATGGTGTCGTTCTGCTGATGTTCGCTAACTTCTGTGACTCTACCGATGGCCAGATGGCCCGTCTCTCAGGGAAGAAGACACTCCTGGGGCGTGTGCTCGACGGCTTCTCTGGCGATGTATGGTTCTTCTGTATCTATGTGGCTATCGTGGTACGTCTGTGGTCCCAGCCGATTCCTGGCACTTCCACGCAGTGGGGCGTATGGGGATTCATGCTGGCAGCCGTTGCCGGATTCCTTTGTCATGCTCCGCAGAGTTCATTGGCCGACTACTACCGTCAGATACATTTGTATTTCCTCTTGGGTAGGGAAGGCAGCGAACTTGATAGCAGCGCCCAGCAGCGGCAGATACTCTCGAATCTTCCGAAAGAGAAGTGGTTTGAGCGTCTGTTCCGATATAATTATGCCAGCTACTGCCAAAGCCAGGAGCATCGTACGCCTCGGTTTCAGGCATTTTTCCGTGAGGTGAAGTCTCGCTGGCCTGATGCAGCAGATATGCCGCAGGAATTGCGGGATGCGTTCCGGGCAGGTAGTCTCCCGCTGATGAAATACACCAACATGCTTACGTTCAATGTCCGCGCCATCACTATCTATGTGACGTGTTTGCTCGATTGTCCGTGGGTTTATCTCTTGGTGGAGGTTGTTATATTAAATATAATGTACGCGTATATGCACCGCACCCATGAACGGCTGTGTGATGACTTGTACCGTCAATATCTGAAGGCATGACGAGAGGATATATCTTTGACTACGGAGGAACCCTCGATACGGGAGGACAGCACTGGGGACAGGCGCTGTGGCATGCCTATGAGCGTCATCAGGTGCCTGTCACCGAGACTCAGTTCCGTGAGGCGTATGTCCATGTGGAGCGTACGCTGGGGCGGAATCCTGTTATACGCCCGGACTTCACCTTCCGTCAGACCTTGGAAACGAAAATCCAGTTGCAACTGGCGTATTTGGAGAGGAATGTGGAATGTGGAATGTGGAATGAGATTCCACAAATTGCAGATGACCTCTATGAAAGGACGGTCGAACAGACGTCGAAGAGCCGCAGGGTCCTGCAGGCCTTGAAGGACCAAGATGTGCCGATGGTGCTGGTGAGCAACTTCTACGGCAATATGCCTGTGGTGTTGCGGGAGTTCGGTTTCGACGGACTCTTCCTCAAGGTCATCGAGTCGGCCGTGGTGGGCATCCGCAAGCCTGATCCGCGCATCTTCCTCTTAGGTGTGAAGGCCCTTGGACTGAAACCCGAACAGGTGACTGTAGTAGGCGACAGCCTGGATAAGGATATCGCTCCTGCCCTTGAGGCAGGTTGTCAGGCCGTATGGCTCCGGGGCGAGGGCTGGACACCCGTTTCTCACAACGGGGACAGTCCCCATTGTGAGATAATCGACTCGCTCGATGAATTATTGGAAATGATTAAAAAGAAATAAACGACATGAATCAAACAAACGTAAAACCGGCAGAAGGAAAGCTGGGGATTCTGGTAGTTGGCAACGGTGCCGTTGCCACGACATTCATGACAGGCGTGCTGATGACCCGCAAGGGACTGACGAAGCCTGTGGGCTCTATGACACAGTATGACAAGATCCGTGTGGGGCGTGGAGCGTCGAAACAGTATCTGAAATATAGCGATATTGTTCCGTTGGCCAGCCTCGACGATATCGTGTTCGGCTGTTGGGATGTCTATCCGCAGAATGCCTATCAGGCTGCCGTCTATGCAGAGGTGTTGAAGGAAAAGGACATCGAACCTGTGCGAGACGAGTTGGAACAGATTGTACCGATGAAGGCCGCCTTCGATCATAACTATGCCAAACGGCTCAATGGTGACAACATGAAATGTTCAATGTACAATGGTCAACGTCAGATCCCAACCCGTTGGGAGATGGTCGAGCAGTTGCGCGACGACATCCGCCGTTTCCGCACGGAGAAGGGCTGTAGCCGTCTGGTCGTGCTCTGGGCTGCCTCCACGGAGATCTATGTACCTGTCGAGAAGAGCGTCCATTACCATCTGACGGATCTTGAGGCAGCCATGAAGGCCGATGACCGTCTGCATGTGGCTCCGTCGATGTGCTATGCCTATGCGGCACTCTCCGAGGGTGCGCCTTTCATCATGGGAGCCCCCAATACGACGGTAGACATTCCCGCTATGTGGGAACTGGCAGAGAAGATGCACCAGCCCATTGCCGGCAAGGACTTCAAGACTGGTCAGACACTCGTCAAGTCGGGCTTTGCGCCCATCATAGGTACCCGCTGTCTCGGACTCTCGGGCTGGTTCTCCACCAATATCCTCGGCAATCGCGACGGCCTTGTGCTTGATGAGCCGGAGAACTTCCGTACCAAGGAAGTGTCGAAGCTCTCCACCCTGGAGACCATCCTCAAGCCTGACGTGCAGCCCGACCTCTACGGTCATGGTAACGATGAAGACACGCAGTACTACCACAAGGTGCGTATCAACTACTATCCGCCTCGCAACGACAACAAGGAAGGCTGGGACAATATCGACATCTTCGGGTGGATGGGTTATCCGATGCAGGTGAAGATCAATTTCCTCTGTCGCGATTCCATCCTCGCTGCCCCCCTCTGTCTCGACCTATGTCTGCTCTCAGATCTGGCTGCCCGTGCCGGGCGCTACGGCATCCAGCGCTTCCTCAGTTTCTTCCTCAAGTCGCCGATGTACGACTATACGCAGGGTGAGGAGGCCGTGAACAACCTCTACCAGCAGTATACCATGCTGAAGAACGCCATCCGTGAGATGGGAGGCTACGAGGCCGACGAAGAGATTGATTGAAATTGAACGTTGAGCATTGAATATCATTTTAGCTGATAATCAGGATATTACCCGTGCTGGCATGATGTACATCTGTGAGCATCAGGAGCCGGTTGCTGAGGTGTGCCGTGCTGCCGACAAGACAGAACTGATAGAGCAACTGAAGCAGCACGGCGATGCCATCGTGGTGCTCGACTACACGCTCTTCGACATCAATGATATTGAGGAGCTGGAAATCCTGCACGAGCGTTTCCCGCTGGCAAAGTGGATTCTTTTCAGTTTTGACCTGTCGTCAGACTTCGTTCGTCGCGCCATCGCCATGTCTTCCCTGTTTAGTGTGCTGCTCAAAGACTCGCCACTCTCGGAGATCCGCGAATGTCTCCGCTATGCTGCACGTGGTCAGCGGTATATCTGTCAGCGTATGGCAGAGATCCTGCTGGCACCGGCTCAGGACCGTATGGCTGAGGACATCCGTCTCACCCGTACCGAGACAGAGATCCTGAAAGACATTGCCCAGGGCATGACCACCAGGGAGATTGCCGAGCGGCGTTTCTCCAGTTTCCATACCGTCAATACGCACAGGAAGAACATTTTCAGGAAATTGGGCGTGAATACCGTCCATGAGGCCACGAAGTACGCCCTCAGGGCCGGACTTGTCGATTCAGCAGAGTACTATATTTAAGGGCAAAACTATAAAAAAAGCCAAGAGTGTCATCACGACAGTCTTGGCGCATTTTCTAACTAACTTATTATCAACTATTCATTACTCATTCTGAATTCTGCTGCAAAGGTACAAAAAAGAGGTGACAGGTAGGGGGTGAGAGGCAAGAAAAAATGCAAAAAACCACGTAAACGTTTGCGATATTCAGATAAATTATGTACCTTTGCAACCGATTATCAACTATACATTCATAAATCATGGCTAACGGAAAACGTCGTATATCTTTGAAGGATCTCGCCCTGGAGTTGGGCGTGAGTATCGCCACAGTGAGCAGGGCCCTGCGCAGTTCACCTGAGATCGGTCAGGAGATGCAGGAGCGCGTAAAGGCGCTGGCGCGTAAGCTGAACTACCGTCCCAATCCCTTTGCCCAGAGTCTGCGCAAAGAAGCGCCGAGGGTGATTGGTGTCGTTGTGCCAAACCTCGTGAGCCACTACTATTCCTCTGTTCTTGATGGTATTGAGGATGAGGCGGCCAAGAGCGGCTATTCCATCATCAGTGCCAATACTCACGAGCAGAGTGAAGCCGAAGTACGCGTTATCGACAACTTTATCGGCCTCCATGTCGAGGGCATCGTCGCCTGCCTGTCGCAGAACACTACAGACTACAGCCACTTTGAGGAGATTTCACAGATGGATATCCCCCTGGTGTTTCTGGGACGTACTTGCTTGCCGGAGAAATTCTCCAGCGTTACTGCCAATGGCGATGTCGCTGCCCAGGAGGCCACCCAGCATCTTATCGATACGGGCAGCCGTCGCATCGCTTTCATAGGGGGACCGAACCACCTCGATATGGTGCGCCGTCGTAAGCATGGCTATCTGGAGGCATTGCGTGAGAACCGTATCCCTATTGACCGTGAGCTCGTCGTCTGCGAGCGTATCGACTACGACTGGGCTCTCGACGCTACGCTCCGCCTGTTACAGAGTGATCACCGTCCGGATGCCATCCTCGCCTTCAATGACATCATCACCTTCGCCGCCTTTACCGCCATCAAGCAGTTAGGCCTGCGCATCCCCGACGATGTCGCGCTGATAGGCTTCACCGATGATGTCCATGCCCAGTACGTCACCCCCAAGCTCTCTGCCATCGAAGACCAGTCACGGCTGATGGGACAGACCGCCTGCCGCCTGCTGCTGAAGAACATTGGCGGCGATCGCAAGATCTACCGGGAGATTGTTTCCCAGAAGGTCATTATCCGTGAGTCCTCTGCCCGACATTGATTAATTCGACATCCACCCGTCAAAGGAATCCGATGTAAAGATCGTGGATTGGGAGAGAACCTGTAACAGAGGGACGGTTCTTTTGTTATATCGGCCGGTGTAACAAAAGAACCGTCCCTCTGTTACAAAGGAGCTCCGCTTTTGTGGCCTTGCTTGCCGGACCAACCGGGGCTATCCATCTGAAGCGGAGCTTAAAAGTGCTTCTATTTTCATAAGTCGCTTGCCGGAGCAACCGGGGCTCTTGACATTCTACATGACAAATACATCATCGACAATCAGTGGCAGTGAGCCTGGTTAGTGAGCCGTAATCTCATTGGCAGTGAGCCGTAATCTCACCATCGACGAGCCGTAATCTCGTCAAAACAGGCCAAAATAGTTAACAATATTTAGTAAAATAATGTCTGAAAAGTTTGGAGGTTTCGAATAATTTTTGTATCTTTGTACCCAAGAAAGGCAAGAAAATCCTGACCTGGATTATGTTTTACTTAATAATCTTATACCATGAGTAAGATTCTTTACGAAGTTTATCAGAATGACATCAAGGACTCAGAGTCCGTGATGTATGGGAAGTGGTACGCTCGACTGAAGAGTATCGAAACTTTGAACATGTCTAAGCTTGCGAAGCACATATCTGAGCACGGCTCGGTATTTACTGAGGACGTGGTGGAGGGTGTGATGAAGAAGTTCAAGACCTGTCTGCTCGAGATGCTGCTGGAGTCGAAGAAGGTGAAGATTGCCGGACTGGGCACCTTCTATCTGACCTGTGAGTGTACCAAGGGCGGTGCCGACAAGGAGTCGGAGTTCAACGTGAACCAGCACCTGAAGGCGCTTCACATCCGCTTCTTGCCCGACCAGACGGAGGAGGACAACCTCTCGAGCCGCGAGTTCATCAAGAAGGCCGGCTTTGTCAACATCAAGAGCCTGCTGTCAGGCAAGTCCGACGAGGAAGACGGTGATGACGAGGAGAACGGCGAGCAGGGCGGTTCGCAGAACCAAGGCGGTTCCAGTCAGAACGGCGGCAGTCAGACGCAGACCGTGATGGCCCCAGAGATCACCGGCACGACCCCGTTTACCGAGACTACCTCGGTGAGCATCCAGGCTGAGCAGGGTGCGGAGGTCAGCTACACCACCGACGGCAGCATGCCTACGGCTGAGAGCACGCTCTACAGTGAGCCCTTCACCCTGAGTGACTCGGCTACCGTGAAGGCTATCGCCACCATTGGCGGTGTGTCGAGCGAGGTGAGCTCCAAGAGCTTCACCAAGGGTAGCGGCGGCGGTGGCAGCAACGGCGGCGGCAACGACGTTAACTGATGAAGATGGGGCTCGCAATGCGGGTCCCATTTATGGAAACAGCCACGCAACAAAAAGTCGCGTGGCTGTTCAATTATAGAGGGCAAAGGTTATTCGATCACAACCAGTGCATCGTCTTCCATGACACTCTCGCCGATCTTCACGCAGACGGCTGTCACCTTGCCGTCTTTCTCGGCAGCGAGGTTATTGGCCATCTTCATGGCTTCGAGTACGATCACCGTGTCGCCGGCCTTCACCTCGTCGCCCTCGGCCACCAGAATGTCGGTGATGACACCAGGCAGCGGAGCCTTGATAGCGTTGGCCTTGTTGACGGCGGCCTTGTTGGCTGCAGGTGCGTCGTCGGAAGCGGCGGCTGTGGCGGCTTTCACCACAGGCTTTTTCTTCTCAGGCTCTGCCTGCTTCTCCATCTCTACAGTATATTCTTCACCGTTGACGGTCAGCGTGGCGATGTTATCCGTGATGTCACCGACCACAACCTCATACTTATTACCGTTGATAGTATACTTATATTCTTTCATACTCAAAACTTGTGTTACGGATGTTGTGTGAATGTCTGCGCATAGCCGTTCCACTGAGTGGGGTGTGCACTGATGGTTATGATGCCCGGCTCTGCGTCGTGAACGTTATTGCCGAAGTGCTCATGTAGCGCAAGGGCAATTGCTGCATAAATCTCGTTGTTCATAATTATCAATTATCAATTATCAATCGTCAATTACATAGGTATGTTACCATGCTTCTTGGCGGGCAGGGCGTCGCGCTTGGTGGCGAGCTGGGCCAGTCCGCGGCAGATGCGGAAGCGGGTGTTGCGAGGCTCGATCACGTCGTCGATGTAGCCGTACTTGGCGGCCTGGTACGGGTTGGCGAAGAGCTCGTTGTACTCGTCCTCCTTCTCGGCGATGAAGGCTTTCACGTCCTCACCGGCCTCCTTCTTGGCCTTGGCCTCCTTGGCATAGAGCACGGCAGCGGCACCCGAGGCACCCATCACGGCGATCTCTGCAGAGGGCCATGCGTAGTTCAGGTCGGTGTGGAGCTGCTTCGAACCCATCACGATGTGCGAACCACCATACGACTTACGCAGGGTGACGGTGATCTTGGGCACCGTGGCCTCGCCGTAGGCATAGAGCAGCTGGGCACCGTGCAGGATGACGGCGTTGTACTCCTGACCAGTACCGGGCAGGAAGCCGGGAACGTCGACCAGGCCGACGATGGGAATGTTGAAGGCGTCGCAGAAGCGAACGAAGCGGGCAC
>JAFVGS010000006.1 GCA_017474845.1 Prevotella sp. | reverse complement strand
TCTGCTGTGAGTTCCACTCCCTGACCACCATTGAGCACTGCACCTTGTACAGATACTGAGGATCATACTTGGGACAGTTCACGGCTCTCTCGCCCGTAATTTCACCCAGGAAGGTGTCTGTGCCGTCGGTCAACTTCAGGGTTACAGAATTGATAACCTTTTGGTCACCCGTTTTCTTGTCGAGGTACTGACGTGTCATCAGCCCCGACTGATTCAGAATTCTTACTGTTGCTTCCATAAAACAATTCGTTTAATTCGTTGTCTTATTCCTTATTTCGTTTTCCTTGATCAAAAATCATCTTGTCAATCATTTCCGCACCTTTGGTAGTCCAGACGAGATAGGTGCGTTCCTTTTGTTTCCCGTCCTTCGAGTAGTAGATGAAAAGCCTGTCCTGTGCCAGTCCGAGACCTTCATATTCAGGAGTCAGACGGTACTGACCCCGCGTCCATTTCTGAACCTTCTTGTCCGTGAGGAACGAGTTCAGGTCCTTCACTTCCATGCCTATCGCCTCTGCAATGTCGCTGGCGGTGATACAGCCGTCAGCGTGCTTGTTGAACGAGACTATCGTGCGTCCAATGATACGCTGGGCCTCATTCATCACATCTTCATCCGTCACCAGCAGCTTTCTGACACATTTCTGTGTGATCCGCTCCTGCTCCAGCTGTTGCCATCGAATCACCAACTTGGCACGAGCCTCGTCGTTGAACTTCGTGGCGATGTAAAGGCATTCCATTTTCGAGAGAGAGTAACAAGGGCGTTGCTCGCCCTTGGAGTCCGTGTAATCAACGAGCTCAAATTTGAGCCCGTTAACCTTTTCCCATGCAGCCTCCATATTCCTGATGTCACGCATCAGGTTTTTGTGCTGCTTGCCGGTAACTTCGGCAATCTCCAGCGATGTCATGCGCCCGGCATTCATCACTGTTAAAGTTTGATTTTGCTTCATATCCTTAGTCCTTTTAAAATTATCTATGGTACATGCGCATGCCCACGTGTGTGCATACGCGAGAGATTTGTCTTCGTTGTTCCAATAAGTCAAAGAACGCGCAAACCGAATGCAAAGCGAAAGCTCGCTTTTGGCTTTGCTGAGGTGCAGCCGTTTTTCGAGACGCAGTCTCAAACAGCACTGTCAACTCCGTTTCCGTTTGTTGACAGTGCAAAATTAGAGAGAATAAAAAAGGCACGATTCAAATTACTTTGCATCGTAAATTACAAAGTAAATAACGCTATCTCTATAGTAAATTACACTATTCCGAGAGCTTTCAAGAGCCTTTCTGCTATCATTTTCTGACGTGTGAAAATCCTGTCGCCCTTCTTGGCACAGAACACCTTCCACTGGCTATAAGGCTTCTGCAAAATGCCATTCGCAGCCAACGGCTTCTGTACCGACTGATAGTCGATGGTGAAATAAATCTCAGTGCCACGCATCAGCTTACTGATCCTGCTACAGAACGCAGCCACCTCTTCCGGGAAACCAGAGTAATCCACCAATATGCGATAAATCGCCACCCATTGAGACCTCACCGAGAAGAAAGGCATCACACTCAGGATTGCCTCCTTGATCTCATCGTCACTCAGTAGCCAGTGTTCCTGCTGCGTCTCGTCTTCAATGATTACAATACCCGGCACCAGCTTCTGCAACTGACGTACCAGCTCTTTCACTTCGGGCTTGTCACCCTTCTCAAATATAACCCTCATTTCTTCCAACTTTTTTTGAGAGTTGGGAGTAATATGGGCTGCCCGGTGCTCCTCGCAGAGATGGGGCCCCATTACGAAAGATGCACCACAACTGCCGACTCCTGCGACAAGTTGCAACACAAAGATATAGACATAACTTAAAAAAACAGTAGGCCAAATTCGTATTTTCCGAACTTGACCTGATTTGGTTCCAAATAGAGCCAATTGATGCCAATTGGTTCCAAAATAAACATTTTACAGCTTCATCGTCTTGATTTTCAGAAACGCGTTCCTGGCATTGAGATACAGTCTGTCATCGTGAAAACCATGATAGCCTGGATTCGTATAATATGTAAAATTCTTCTTCGACACAATGTTGCCACAATCAAAAACCTCTATATAGTTTTTATAGCTTGGCCGCACCATCACCTGGGCATCCATAGCTGCTCTTAGGATACTTAGCATTGCCTTCGGAATGCCCTTGTCTTTAGATAATGAATAGAGCGTCGACATAACCATAGCGGTTCTTCGTCCGTCAGTAAGCGTACATACAAATTGTCTCGACATCTTCAGTGCTCCTTCGTCGAACTCCATCACAGGTGTTGCTCCTTCATTGATGTCTTGCACTTTTGTTATTAGGTTATTCATCACAGAGCAGGCATACATCACGCCCAGGTCGTCGCTCTGTCGGTTAACGTGTATGGATGGTTCTATCCAGAATTTCTGATTCTCTCTGGCCAGGGCCTCGTTCAGCGAGTGGCATACTATCGATATCAGATCTTCCACGCGCTTGAAGGCGGCAGTGTTTTCTTCAATATAGAAACGGGTGCTTTCCTTGATACTGATCATCATTACCGTGGCAAAGGCCCTATGCTCCAAGGGTGTTTTGCGCCAAAACTGCTTGTCGCTGTCGTCTACCACCCTGTTGGCTATCTTCACCAGTGTTATGCCATCGGCGGGTTGTTGAACATAAAGGTGTGAATACACATGTTCCAAGTGCCTGTCACTGAACACGATCTTCTTATTCTGCATCAGGAAGTCCTTCTCAGTTATCTTCGAAAGGACTTCCTCAGGTTCTAAGCCATCAGGATTGGTATACCAGATCTCGTTGCTGGAGAGCTTAAAGGGACAAATATAAAAATGCATTTTTTTGAAATTTGCGTCCAAAGGTACTACTTTTTATTCAAACATGCAAACTTTGAACTGAAAAACTATTATAGCAAAGTATAATCTCCCCAAAACATAAATAATCCACACCTGACATGCTGGTGAGTTAGTCTTTGGGCAGGTTTTCTTGAATATACTGATAGACGAGCGGCACCATGGCAGCCTTCTCTTTGGCCAGGGGTACCTTCCATGCCTTTTCGTCAGCATCGTCGCCCTGATAATACATGAAGTTACCTCCCTGAAGGTAGTGCCGGTAAACGACATCCTTCTCGGCAACATCAGGGTTGCGGAGGAAATCATAAACGACCAAAAACAAGGTGGTGCGCCCCTTGCCGGCCTGGCAATGAAAATGGAGCCAGGTGTCAGCAGGGAGATTCCTGGCGAAGGCGATGAAATCATCCATGCTACGAGGATCGGGGAAATTGAAGTTTCTCAGTTTCTCACTTTCTCAGTTATGACAAGAACGTTTTCCGAAAGGGGAAGGTCGACGAAGTCAAGGTTTTAAAGTTTAATAATTATTATGTTATTAATTATATATTATATATAATCTATAATTAATAAAAGTTCTTTTGAAGGGAAACCGCAGAATGCTCTTGTCATAAGTGAGAAACTGAGAAAGTGAGAAAGTCTGGCCAGACACACACGGTCAACAAACGCAGGAGGTGAGAGAATGGCGTGCTCACGGATAGCCTGCTTACTGATAAAATGGAGAGACGTTGCGGCTCTCTCCCTGAGAAATTGCTGCTCGCCGCGCGAGGGGCAAAGAAATTTTCATTTTTTTGAAAAATAATTGCGAAAAAGTTTGGTGGTTTCAAAAAATATTCGTACCTTTGCAACACAGTTGCAAAACTGGAGAGAAAGTCGCGAATTTTGATTGGTGGAGCAGCTTCTAAGGACTAAGGAAAACGACTCAAGGACAAGGCTTAAATCTTACATTCTAAATCATTTAAGTTATGTCAAAAATCATTTATGATGTTTATCAGAACAAGAACGAGAACAACTCGGCCTACGGCAAGTACTTCGGCCGTATCGTTCACACTGAGACTCTGAACACCCGCAAGCTGGCGCGTCACATCGCCGATCACGGTTCCATCTACACGCAGGATGTTGTCGAGGGTGTACTGACCAAGGCCGAGGCCTGCATCGTGGAGATGCTGCTGGAGTCGAAGAAGATCAAGCTGGAGGGACTGGGAACCTTCTACCTGATGGCTGAGAACAAGAAGGGCGGTGCCGTGAGCATCGACAAGTTCAACCCGAAGACGACCTTCAGCGGTCTGCACATCCGCTTCCTGCCCGATCAGGGCGACGAGGCCGGTCTGAACTCCAAAGACGTGCTGGCAAAGGCTACCTTCATCTGGGCTGAGGATCTGAAGCGCGAGAAGGCCGAGGGTCGCCCGGCATCACCCACCAACGGTGGCGAAGGCGGCAGCGGTTCTGGCTCCGGCAGTCAGAACGGCAATGGCGGCACCCAGAACGGAGGCACCTCTGGCGGCGACAACGGTGGTAACACTGGCGGCGGAACCTCTGGCGGTGACACTGGCGGCGGAGACAGCGGCGGTGGCAGCAACGGCGGAGGCAACGACGTGAACTAAAGGCGAGACTTGAAACTTGAATCTTGGAACTAAAAAAATCGTAGCGTATGAAGAAGGAAAAATGGAAGACCGTCATTCAGGTGATTGTGTCGATTCTGACGGCAGCCCTGACGGCACTCGGCACCACGTCGTGTATGGGTCATGGACCGATTTGGCTGTAAAAAGCCAGATGACTAAAAAAGAAAGGGGAGTGAGCGCTCACTCCCCTTTTTGAATGATGAAGCCGCCGTTGGGCTGGATGGTGACCTTCGCACGGCCTTTCTTGTCGATCTTGAGGGTGGTGACCGTCGGTGAGCCGTCTTTTTCGTCGACGTAGTACCGGAGGGTCTCACCGGGAGCGAACATCGGCAGGTCGAGGGTGAGTGTCAGGGACTCCTTGAGGGCGTTGAGGCCTGCGACGTGCCAATGGCCGTCAGTGTCCTTACGGGCGAGGACGACGTAATGGCCGGGATAGCCGTCGATGAAGCGGGTCTCTTCCCATGTGGTGGGAAGGCCGCGCAGGAAGTCCAGTTCGAACTCAGGCAGTTCGTCGAGGTTGTTCGGCTGTAAGGCGACGCACTGTACCGAGGTCTGCATGATGAGTCCCGAGGCGAGCTCGAAGATGTCGGTGGTCTTACGGGTGTGACGGCTCTTGTTGTCCTTCGAGATATATTTGTTGAGGATGATACCGCCCCAGTCCATCGAGGCCGTGGCATTGCGGCAGAAGGGATGGAGGGTGAGGTCGAAGCCTTCGCGGAAGGTGGCCTCTTCACCGAAGAACAGGTTCTCTGAGGCGAGCACTGCCTCTGAGGCCACGAAGTTGGGATACATGCGCTCCCAGCCGCGAGGTACGGTGCAGCCGTGGAAGACCACCTGCAGCCCGTGACGGTTGGCGTCGCTGAGGATGTCCTCATAGAGCCGCATCGTCTCCTGCTTGTCGCCTCCGAAGAAGTCCACCTTGATGCCCTTGACGCCGATGCGCTGCAGCCATGTCATCTCCCGCTCACGGGCGATGGCTGTCGACATGCAGTTGCGTGGGGTCTGCGGGGCATCGTTCCAGAAGCCGTTGCTGTTATACCATAATAAGAGATGTACGCCCTTCGACTGGGCATATTTCGAGAGTTCCTCGATGCGGTCACGGCCGATCTGCGTGTCCCACCAGTTATCCACGAGACAGTACTCGAAGCCCATGGCTGAGGCGAGGTCGATGAATTTCACCTGGTCGTCGTAGTTGACGGAGGTGTCCTGCCAGATGAGCCAGCTCCAGGTGTAGCGTCCAGGCTTGTAGTCGGTGGAGGGCTCGTAGAGGGGCTCGACGAGGTCGTAGCTGATGGTGGTCTCTGCGATGGGCTTGAGCGAGGTGCCGAGGGTGATGGTGCGCCAGGGCGTCTCACCGGGCAGGGGGATGGCTGCGAAGTCGGTGCCATAGCCGTTGTTTTCGCCGGCATCGGGGTAGGCGACGGTGTAGCCGACACCTGCCTGGTAGTCACTTAGATGACTGCCGCAATAGTTGCTTCCAACGCCTGTCTCACTAACCAAGGCCCAAGTAGACAAGGAGTTCAAGGAGTTCAAGGAGTTCAGGACATTACCTTTTGGGCTACCTTTCGCGCTGGAAGATTTGTCTTGAACTCCTTGTCTACCTGTCTCCTTGTCTCCATGAATATGGAACAGGGCGGGGAAGATGTAGCCGTGTCCATATTGAGAAGGGGTGTCCATCGGGGCATCGGCAGAGTAGCCTTCCTCGTAGCTGGGCTTGGTCTGTTCCCAGCCGGACTCAGGACCTATCTGCGGAGAGATGAACGTCGTGGTGCCGTCGGGGAAGTTGAAACTGCTCAGTTCACTTTTGATGCGCAGACGCTTGGGCTCCTTGTCCTGCCATTTCTGACGGGGGATGGCGTAGCGGAAGGCGATGTCGTTGTCAGAGACCTGGAAGATGACGCTGAAGCGCTGATGGTCTTTGTTCTCGATATCGATGACGGCCTTCGTGGCCTTATAGTCGGCAGAGGAGGCCTTGGTGCCGCGCATTTGGTAAGCGTTGCTTACAATGGATAATGGAGAATTGACAATGGATAATTCCCGGGTGAAGTCGCCGATGCTGGTCTTCAGGCCAAGGGCCGAGGGGAGGAGCATCTGCTGGCCGTTGAGGGTGGCGGAGTAGTAGAGGTGTCCGCCGGCATCGCTGACCGTCACCTGCAGGCTGCTGTCGGGTGATATCACTTTCACATCCTTTGCCGATATGGGTAAAAAGGTAAAAAGGTAAAATGGTAAAATCCATTTCCTCATACCGAAACCCTTCAATGACAAATTCTTCATAACTATTTATCTAAAATGGGCACGAACGATCATTCACCATCCGTGCCCTCATTATGTTTTTTACCTTTTTACTTTTTTACCTTTTTACAGCAGCTGATCCTGCTCGATGTCCTTGAAGTACTTGTACGTGCTGACCTTCAGCTCGTCGGCAGCCTCCTCGTCACAGACGATGATGCCGTGGGGATGCATTTGCAGGGCGCTGATGGTCCACATGTGGTTGACGCTACCCTCGATGGCAGCCTGCAGGGCACGGGCCTTGGCGTGACCGTTGGCCAGGATCATCACCTCACGGGCGTCCATCACGGTGCCGACACCTACCGTCAGGGCATGAGCAGGCACATTCTCGGGCCTTCCGCCGAAGAAACGGCTGTTGGCGATGCGGGTGTCTGTGGTGAGGGTCTTCATGCGGGTACGTCTGCGCAGTGAACTGCCCGGCTCGTTGAAGGCAATGTGACCGTCAGGGCCGATACCGCCGATGAACAGGTCGATGCCGCCTGCCTCCTCGATCATGGCCTCATACTTGGCGCACTCCTCGTTCAGGTCGGGGGCGTTGCCGTTCAGGATGTGGATGTTCTCCTTCGGACAGTCAATGTGGTCGAAGAGGTTACGGGCCATGAAGGCGTGGTAGCTCTCCGGATGGGTCTCGGGCAGACCGACATACTCGTCCATGTTGAAGGTAATGACATTCTTGAACGACACCTTACCGGCACGGTTAGCCTCGACGAGGGCATTGTACATGCCTACGGGAGAAGAACCTGTGGGAAGACCCAGCACGAACTTGTGGTCGGGGGTGGGATTGAACTTGTTGATACGCTCAAC
This sequence comes from Prevotella sp., assembly GCA_017474845.1. GTDB lineage: Bacteria > Bacteroidota > Bacteroidia > Bacteroidales > Bacteroidaceae > Prevotella. Next base: position 32,651 of record JAFVGS010000006.1, on the reverse strand, counting down.
GACATGGTTGGCTGCCCACTGGGACAGTCTCTGATAGTCTGACTGAATAATTACTCTCATAATGCTAATGTTTTGTTTGGTTCGAAAAATCTGCTGCAAAAGTACAAAAATTCTTTTTTTATAAACATGGATTATATGGATTTTAAGGATTTTTTATTCTTTTCGCTGAAAAAACTTTCATTATAATCCTTATAATCCGTGTTTTATTCTTATCTTTGCACCCAAAATGAAAGAATTCGTAATATCAGAGGCTAAGGCCGAGACGGCTGTGCTGGTGGGACTTGTCACCAAGGAGCAGGATGAGGCCAAGACCAAGGAATATCTCGACGAACTGGAGTTCCTGGCCGACACTGCAGGCGCTGTAACCGTGAAACGGTTCACCCAGAAAGTGGGTGGACCGAGTCAGACGACGTATGTGGGCTCAGGCAAGCTGCAGGAGATTAAGCAATACATCAAGAAATGCCAGGATGACTATGATGACTGGCTCGATGCTCAGGATGCATCATTATTTGGGGATCAGACCACCCCGCCCTCCGGGCACTCCTCCTACTCAGGAGGGGAAGCTCCGCAGCCAGTCGGCATGGTGATCTTCGACGATGAACTTTCTGCCAAACAGATCCGGAATATCGAGCAGGAACTCAAGGTGAAGATCCTCGACCGTACCTCTTTAATATTAGATATCTTTGCCATGAGGGCACAGACAGCCGAGGCCAAGGCCCAGGTGGAACTGGCGCAGCACCGCTATATGCTGCCCCGTCTGCAGAGGCTCTGGACACACTTGGAACGTCAGGGCGGTGGTTCTGGCTCGGGTGGTGGAAAGGGTTCCGTAGGCCTGCGTGGACCCGGTGAGACGCAGTTGGAGATGGACCGTCGCATCATCCTCCAGCGCATCACCCTGTTGAAGCAGCGCCTGGCAGAGATAGACAAGCAGAAGACCACCCAGCGGAAGAACCGTGGCCGTCTGATCCGTGTGGCGCTGGTAGGCTATACCAACGTCGGCAAGTCGACGATGATGAACCTCCTGGCCAAGAGTGAGGTGTTCGCAGAGAACAAACTGTTTGCGACATTGGATACCACCGTCAGAAAGATGACTATCGACAATCTGCCTTTCCTCCTGGCAGACACGGTAGGGTTCATCCGTAAGTTGCCGTCAGACCTTGTGGAGTCGTTTAAGTCGACGCTGGACGAGGTGAGAGAGGCGGATCTGCTGGTGCATGTGGTGGATATCTCCCATCCCGACTTCGAGGAACAGATCCGGGTGGTGGAGGAGACGCTGATGGAACTGGGCTGTGCGGAGAAACCGCAAATGCTGGTATTTAATAAGATTGACGCGTACACGTGGGTGGAGAAGGAGGAAGACGACCTGACACCCATGACGCGGGAGAATATTACGCTGGAAGAATTGAAACGCACGTGGATGGGAAAGTTGGGGAGACAGGGAGACAAGGAGACAGGGAGTTCAGGACATTACCTGGAGTGCCTGTTCATAAGTGCGAAGAAGAAAGAGAACATCGACGAGCTGCGAGAGGTGCTCTATAGGAGGGTACGCGAGCTGCACGTCCAGAAATATCCGTATAACGATTTTTTATATAATGATTATGAGTGAGTACAGACAACTAACACAGGCTGAGATTGAAGTATTAGAGAACAATGTCTGCTGGGCAGAGGATTGGGATCGTGTGATGGTGGCAGAGGGTTTTAAACCCTATAACTTCCACCGTGTGATATTCTATGGTGACATCCGCTTAGGCGAGTTCAACAAGCAGGTGGAGATAACCAAAGGCTTTTTCAAGCACTCGGGCATCAACGACACGACGCTGAGGAACGTGACCGTCGGCAACGACTGTCTGATAGAGAAGGTGGGTAACTACATCAACAACTATACCATCGGTAACGACTGTTATATCTCTAACATCTGCACCTTGGAGACCACCGACGATGCCACCTTTGGAGAGGGATCGATGATCTCGGTGCTCAACGAGATGGGTGACGGCAACGTGACCATCTTCCGTGAGCTGAACTCCCAGCTGGCCTCTTTCATGGTGAAGCATTACAACGACAAAGGCCTGCGCCAGACCCTCCATCAGATGATTGAGGACGAACTCCGTGTGAATCGTCCGGACCGTGGCTATATCGGCAACAACGTGAAGATCATCAATGCCAAGGACATCATGAACACCGTCATCAAGGGCGACTGTGAGATATCGGGTGCTGCCAGGTTGAGTGAGTGTACGGTGATGAGCTCCACGGATGCACCGGTATTTATCGGTACGGGCGTCATCTGCGAGAACTCCATCATCTGTGACGGCTGTTCGATCAACAACAGTGTGAAGATGCAGGACTGCTTCGTGGGTGAGGCCTGTCAGATTACCAATGGCTTCACGGCTGAGGCGAGCCTGTTCTTTGCTAATTCCTATATGGCCAACGGTGAGGCCTGTGCCGCCTTCTGTGGTCCCTTCTGCGCCTCGCACCATAAGAGCTCGCTGCTCATCGGCGGTGAGTTCTCGTTCTATAATGCCGGTTCGAACACGAACTTCTCCAACCATGCCTATAAGATGGGTCCCCTGCATTATGGCACCCTCGAGCGTGGTACGAAGACGGCCTCGGGTTCATACATCCTGATGCCTGCTACGATAGGAGCTTTCTCTGTCTGCTTTGGTAAGCTGATGCACCATCCCGATACCCGTAACTTGCCCTTCAGCTATCTGATGGCCTATGGTGAGGAATGTTATCTGGTGCCCGGACGTAACATTACCACAGTGGGACTGTATCGTGATATCAAGAAATGGCCCAAGCGAGACAAGCGTTCGAAGCTGTCGAAGAAGAGTATCATTAACTTCGACTGGCTCTCGCCCTTCACCGTCGGTGAGATCATGGAGGGTATCAAGGTTCTGACAGCTCTGCGTGAGGCATCGGGTGACAACGTGTCGAAGTATAACTTCCACGAGTATGTCATCAACGCTTCCTCACTGCGCAAGGGCCTGAAGTACTATGATATCGCCCTGAGGATCTATATGGGTGCCGTGCTGAAGCGTGCCCAGAAGGAGGGATTCTTCGGACGTCCGAAGAGCATCGTGGGCAAGGGACGCTGGACGGACCTCAGCGGACTGCTCCTGCCGGAGAGTGAGGAACTGCGTATCGTACGGGATGTCAAGAGCGGTGACATCGACAACATCCAGCAGCTGCTTGACCGCTTCGTGGAGATCAACAACAACTACAGTGACTACCGCTGGTCGTGGTCTTACCAGATGATCCTGGACTACTATGGCCTGGAGGAGATCACCGAGGAGGATGTGGTCCGTATCCATGAGGACTATATCAAGGCCCGTCGTGCGTGGATTGCCGAGATCCGTAAGGATGCCGAGAAGGAATACTCCATGGGCGACGTGGAGAAGGAAGTCTTCGATGACTTCCTCGAGAAACTCGACCACGAGATCGACTACGAGAATTGAATATAAGGAGACAAGTAGACAAGGAGTTCAAGGAGTTCAAGACATATGATAAAGAGATTAAGATTCGTATTAGCTGCTTGTTTAATGCTCGGGATGAGCGCGCAGGCGAAGGAGTATAAGTATGCAGAGGTGGCGGGGGATCTGATGAAGACGAGGATCTACACGCTGGATAACGGACTGAAGGTGTATCTGTCGGTGAATAAGGAAAGGCCGAGGATTCAGACGTATATCGCCGTGCGTACGGGTAGTAAGAACGATCCGGCAGAGACAACCGGTCTGGCCCACTATCTGGAGCACCTGATGTTTAAGGGCACCAATAAGTTCGGGACGAACAATCCCGAGGCAGAGGCTCCGTTGCTGGCAGAGATTGAGCAGCGTTATGAGGCCTATCGAAAGCTGACGGACCCTGAGGCCCGCAAGCAGGCCTATCATGAGATTGACTCCGTCAGTCAGTTGGCTGCCCAGTACTTTATTCCCAATGAGTACGACAAGCTCATGGCAGCCATCGGTGCCGAAGGTACGAATGCCTTCACCTCGAACGATGTGACCTGCTACACCGAGGACATCCCCTCAAACGAGATCGAGAACTGGGCGAAGATCCAGGCAGACCGTTTCCAGCACATGGTGATCCGTGGTTTCCATACGGAACTGGAGGCCGTCTACGAGGAGTATAACATCTATCTGACGGACGATGGCGACAAGGTGTGGAAGGCCCTGGGCGAGAAGCTCACGCCCACCCATCCCTATGGCACACAGACCACCATCGGTACCCAGGAACACCTGAAGAACCCCTCGATCACGAACATCAAGAACTACTTCAACAAGTGGTATGTGCCCAATAATGTGGCCATCTGTATGGCGGGTGACTTCGATATGGACAAGACCATCGCCATCATCGACCAGTATTTTGGCGGATGGAAGCCTGCCGCTGATGTCTCCCAGCCGGTATTCCCTGTGCAGAAGCCTCTGACAGCACCTGTGGATACTGCCGTCATCGGACAACAGGCTGAACAGGTGTGGGTAGGATGGCTCGCCAAGAAGGCTGCCGACCTGCAGTGTGACACCCTCGACGTGATCGGCTATATGCTGAGCAATGGCAAGGCCGGTATCTTCGACATCAATCTGAATCAGCAGATGAAGGTGTTAGGTGCTCAGGCTGGAGTGAATGACCAACAGGATTATTCTTCTTTCATCCTCGTCGGTATGCCCAAGCCCGAGCAGTCGCTCGAAGAGGTGAGAAATCTGATGTTGGGTGAGATTGAGAACCTGAAGAAGGGTAACTTCTCTGACGACCTGTTGCCCAGTGTGATCAATAACATGAAACTCGACTATCAGAAAGCACTTGACAATAATCTCTGGCGAGCCCGTCAGTTTATGAGTGCCTTCATCGATGGTATCAGTTGGGAGCAGAAGGTGGGCAAGCTGGACCGTGTGTCGAAGATGACCAAGGAGCAGATCGTCGACTTTGCCAACCGTTTCTTCACCAACGGCTATGCTACCATCTTCAAGAAGATGGGCGTCGACTCCACGCAGAAGAAGATCGACAAGCCCGCCATCACCCCCATTCAGGCTAATCGTGACCAGATGAGTGCCTTCGTGAAGGAAATCCAGGAGTCGCAGGTGGAGCCCATCCATCCGAAGTTCGTGGACTTCAACAAAGACCTCGTCATCGGTGAGACCAAGAACAAACTGCCGCTTTACTATAAGCAGAACACGCAGAACGATCTCTTCAACCTTGTCTTCCGCTATGAGTTTGGACAGCAGGATGATAACCGCTACGACGTTGCCGCAGGCTATCTCGACTATGTCGGTACCGACAAGTTCTCCACAGCAGAGGTGAAGCAGAAGTTCTATCAGCTGGCCTGTAACTACTCTGTCAATGTGAATGCCGACAACCTCAACATCTCGCTAAGTGGTCTGCAGTCGCAGATGCCTGAGGCACTGGCCCTGCTTGAGGACGTGATCAGAAACGCCAAGGCTGATCAGGCATCGTGGGATCAGTATGTAGGTCTGGTCCTGAAGTCGCGTGAGGACGATAAGACCGACCAGCGCACCAACTTCTCGCGTCTTACGAGCTATGCCATATTCGGTGAGCGCAACTCGCGCCGCGATATGATGAGTGAGCAGCAGCTTCGTGAGGCCGATCCTCAGCTGTTGCTATCACTGATAGCCAACCTGCCAAATCTGAAGCATGCCGTACTCTATTATGGCAAGCTCTCGCCCGAGGAACTCTCTGAGACGCTGGGCGCTATCCACAAGACGCCTGCGACGCTGGCCGATGTCCCCAAGGGAAAACCCTACCAGTATCAGGAGGCAACGACTAATGAGGTTTGGATCGCTCCCTACGATGCCAAGAATATCTATCTGATGATGTATCACAACGAGAGTCGTGACTGGCATCCCGAGCAGGAGGCAGTGGTCGATCTCTTTAATGAGTATTATGGCGGTGGCATGAACGGCATCGTATTCCAGGAGATGCGTGAGGCGCGTGGTCTGGCCTACAGTGCTTCGGCTTATTATGTGACACCTGGTAAGAAGGACGATAAGGAATACTGTCAGACCTATATCATCACCCAGAACGATAAGATGATGGATGCCGTGAATCAGTTCCATGTCATCCTGAACGAGATGCCTGCCAGCGAGACGGCCTTCCAGATTGCCAAGGATGCCTTGACGAAGCAACTGGCCAGTATGCGTGTGACGAAGTCGGGTGTCATCAATGCCTACATCTCCGCCAAACGTCGTGGTATCGACTACGACATCAATGAGAAGGTGTATAACGCCCTCCCCGGTCTTGGTCTGCAGGATATCGTTGATTACGAGAAGGCGCAGATGGCCAACAAGGCTTATCGCTATATCATCCTCGGTGACGAGAAGGAACTCGACATGGAGTCCCTCTCTAAGATCGGGCCCATCAAGCGTCTGACTACAGAAGAAATTTTCGGATATTAATCTAAACAAATACAAGTATGGCTAAAAACGTTGAATTCAAGTACGCCCCGATGTTTCAGGTGGGCGAGGACAAGACGGAGTACCGTCTGTTGAGTAAGGAAGGTGTAAGCACCGCCGAGTTTGAAGGAAAGCAGATCGTGAAAGTCTCCAAGGAGGCCCTGACGCTGCTGGCCCAGCAGGCCTTCCACGATGTGGAGTTCATGCTGCGCCGTGAGCACAACCTTCAGGTGGCCAAGATCCTCAATGATCCCGAGGCCTCAGAGAATGACAAGTATGTGGCTTTGCAGTTCCTGCGCAATGCCGAGGTGGCTGCCCGTGGCATCCTGCCTTTCTGTCAGGATACAGGTACGGCAATCATCCACGGTGAGAAGGGTCAGCAGGTGTGGACCGGTTTTGAGGATGAGGAGGCCCTGAGTCTGGGTGTCTTCAACACTTTCACCCAGGACAACCTGCGCTATTCGCAGAATGCCCCGCTGAATATGTACGACGAGGTGAACACCCGTTGTAACCTCCCTGCCCAGATTGACATCGAGGCTACGGAGGGTGCAGAGTATAAGTTCGTGTTTGTCGCCAAGGGTGGTGGTAGTGCCAACAAGACCTACTTCTATCCCATGACGAAGGCTACGATTCAGAACGAGGGTACGCTCATCCCGTTCCTTGTGGAGAAAATGAAGAGTCTGGGTACAGCTGCCTGTCCGCCGTATCACATTGCCTTCGTGATTGGTGGTACCTCCGCTGAGAAGAACCTCCTCACCGTGAAACTGGCCTCCATCAAGTTCTACGATGGTCTGCCTACGACAGGTGATGAGACAGGTCGTGCCTTCCGTGATGTCGACCTCGAGGAGAAACTCCTCAAGGAGGCTCAGAAGATCGGTCTGGGTGCCCAGTTCGGTGGTAAGTATCTGGCTCACGACATCCGGGTCATCCGTCTGCCGCGTCATGGTGCCTCTTGTCCGATTGGTATGGGGGTCAGCTGCTCGGCCGACCGTAATATCAAGGCCAAGATCAATGCCGACGGTATCTGGCTGGAGAAGATGGACTCGAACCCCTCTGAGCTCATCCCGGCAGAGTATGCCAAGGCCGGCGAGGGACAGAACACCATCGAGATCGACCTCAACGAGGGTATCGATGCTGTGCGCAAGGAACTGTCGAAGTATCCCGTTTCTACCCGAGTGAACCTGAAGGGTACCATCATCGTGGCCCGTGACATCGCCCACGCCAAGCTGAAGGCACGCATCGATGCCGGTGAGCCCATGCCCGACTACTTCAAGGACTATCCCGTGCTCTATGCCGGACCCGCCAAGACGCCAGAGGGCTATCCCTGTGGTTCGATGGGTCCCACCACCGCCAACCGTATGGATCCCTACGTGGACGAGTTCCAGTCGTTGGGTGCTTCCCTTGTGATGATTGCCAAGGGTAACCGTTCTGATGTTGTCACAGAGGCTTGTAAGAAGTATGGTGGCTTCTATCTGGGCAGTATCGGCGGTGTGGCAGCCGTGCTCTCTCAGAGCAGCATCAAGAGCATCGAGTGCGTGGAGTATCCCGAACTCGGCATGGAGGCCATCTGGAAGATTGATGTGGAGGACTTCCCCGCCTTCATCCTCGTCGATGATAAGGGTAATGACTTCTTTAAGACTTTGAAACCTTGGGCACCTTGCGTCAAATAATTTTGGTATTTGTAGCATTGGCGGCGACTGTCGCCAATGCACAAATATCAGAGCGTCGTGGTTGTCTCCGCAACATCCCCGCCGATGTGGCGAAGACCCGCGGTACCCTTGGCTATCCCTCGCAGGACTGGGATCCTGGGAGAATCTACCGCCAGGCAGTGGTGCTGATCTCCTTCTCTGACAGGGATTTCTTGATGGCCGACCCTGCTGCCTATTACCAGCGCCTGTTTAACGAACGGGGCTATAACGAAGGCTATGGTCAGGGTTGTGTGGCCGATTATTTCCGCGATCAGTCCGGCGGACGCTTCAACCTCCAGTTCGACATCTATGGTCCCTTTAAGGTCAGTGTCAAGGCCAAAGCCAGTTCCAAGGATAATTATGGTGATGCTGCGATGAAGGAGGCCATGGATAAGTTGAAGGAACTTGCCGATACTACCGATGCCGATTTCTCCGTCTACGACTGGGACGATGATCAGGAGGTGGATCAGATGGTCTTCGTTGCAGCAGGCTACTCAGGCAATCAGGTGTCCGGCTTTATCTGGCCCAATACCTCCTATGCCTATATGAAGGCACCCGGTGATCTCACTATCGGCATGAACTCCGTCAGTTGTGAGTTATGGCGCGACGATTCCCGGTGTGGCATCGGTACGATCTGCCATGAGTTTGCTCACTGCCTGAGCCTGCCGGACATCTATCCTACCAACAACTCCGATTTCTCTGTGGTCGACGAATGGGACCTGATGGATGGCGGCAACTACACCAACAAGGGCTGGTGCCCGCCCAATTTCTCTGCCACGGAGAAGATGCATCTGGGCTGGGGGGATCCCATCGAACTGACCGATGTCACAACCCTCGAGGGTATAAAGGCCGTGAGTGAGGGAGGGGAGACCTATATCATCCGTAACTCCGGCAACCCCAACGAGTTTTATATCCTCGAACACCGTCGCCAGACCAAATGGGACTATGGCATCCCGGGAGAAGGTCTGGTCATCTTCCATGTCGACTATGACAGGGAGGTGTGGAGCAGTAACACCGTGAACTCCTCCTCTTCGCACTACCGTTATAACCTGTTCCATGCAGACCGGAAGACCTATGCAGACTGGGACCCGAACAATAATGGCAGGGACATGTCCAAATACACGGAACCCCAGTGGATGCGCAACCGTTATCTCAGCACCTCTGTCTATCCCTATGTCGATTCGCTTTGGGTTAACGACCGCCTCACGGATGACTCTGATCCTGCCGCCACCCTCTACAATGCCAATGCCGAAGGTGTCTATCTGATGTCGAAGCCTGTCACCAACATCCGCAAGTCCCTCGACGGCACCATCTCCTGCGACGTTATATATCCCCCTTCTGCCATCAAAGCCATCAAGAATCAAGGGGGTAGTCTCCACGATTCTTGGTACGACCTCCAAGGCCGACGCCTGTCTGGCAAACCCTGGCAGAAAGGGCTATACATCCATAACGGGAGAAAAGAAAGCATCCGCTGATCAGCGGATGCTTTCTTTTAGTTCCTGAATACCAGTCCATCACCGAAGTCATCAATGATGATGGGCTTGTTGCGATCCACCTCATCGGCGAGGAGCTTCTTCGAGAGGTCGTTGAGCACGAACTGTTGGATGGCACGCTTGACGGGACGGGCTCCAAAGTCGGGATCGTACCCTTCTTCAGCCAAGTAGGCAATGGCCTGGGGCGTGCATTCGAGTCGGATGCCCTGAGGCTCCAACATCTCCGATACCCTCTTCATCTGCAGACGGACTACGTCGCTGATCTGTTCCTTCGTCAATGGGGTGAAGGTGATGATCTCATCGATACGGTTCAGGAACTCCGGACGCATGTTCTGGCGCAGTTGCTCCCTCGTCGCATTCGAGGTCATGATGATGATGGTATTCTTGAAGTTGGCGGTACGTCCCTTGTTGTCCGTCAGACGACCATCGTCCAATACTTGTAAGAGGATGTTGAACACATCCGGATGGGCCTTCTCGATCTCATCGAAGAGCACGACGGAATAAGGTTTACGACGCACTGCCTCTGTGAGCTGACCACCCTCATCGTAGCCGACATAGCCCGGAGGGGCACCAATCAGACGGGAGACGCTGTACTTCTCCTGGTATTCCGACATATCGATACGCGTCATCATCGTCTCATCGTTGAACAGATAGTCTGCCAACGTCTTGGCGAGTTCGGTCTTACCGACACCCGTCGTACCCAAGAAGATGAATGAGGCAATCGGGCGCTTCGGATCCTGTAAGCCTGCACGTGAACGACGTACGGCATCAGAGACAGCCGTGATGGCCTCGTCCTGACCAATCACGCGCTTGTGCAGTTCATCCTCGAGGTGGAGCAGCTTCTCACGTTCACTCTGCATCATCTTCGTGACAGGGATGCCTGTCCAGCGGGATACCACCTCGGCGATATCGTCGGCAGTGACTTCCTCACGCACCAGTGAGTTTCCGCCTTGTGCTGAAGCCAACTGGTTCTGGATGGCCTTGATATCATCCTCCAGGACTTTTAGTTTCGAGTAGCGGATCTCGGCCACCTTACCATAGTCGCCCTCACGTTCGGCACGCTCCGCTTCGAGCTTGAGGTTCTCCATCTCCTGCTTGTCCTGTTGGATCCTGTTGATGAGCTGGCGCTCACCCTCCCACTTGGCACGGAACTGGGTCTCCTGCTCCTTCAGTTCTGCGATATCCTTATCCAGCTGGGCAATCTTTGGCTCATCGCCCTCGCGTTTGATGGCTTCGCGTTCAATCTCTAACTGGGCGAGGCGACGGGTGATCTCATCGAGTTCCTCGGGCACAGAGTCACGCTCCATACGGAGCTTGGCGGCTGCCTCGTCCATCAGGTCGATGGCCTTGTCGGGCAGGAAACGTTCAGAGATATAACGCTCGGAGAGCTGGACGGCTGCGATACAGGCATCATCCTGGATACGTACCTTGTGGTGGTTCTCGTAGCGCTCCTTCAGACCTCGCAGGATGGAGATGGCACTGAGTTCATCCGGCTCATCGACCATCACCGTCTGGAAACGACGTTCGAGCGCCTTATCCTTCTCGAAGTACTTCTGGTATTCGTTCAGGGTCGTCGCACCAATGGCACGGAGTTCACCACGTGCCAAGGCTGGTTTCAGGATGTTGGCGGCATCCATCGCGCCCTCACCACCACCGGCGCCTACCAGGGTGTGGATTTCATCGATGAAGAGGATGATGCGTCCTTCCGCCTTCGTCACCTCGTTAATGACGCTCTTCAGACGTTCCTCAAACTCACCCTTGTACTTCGCACCAGCCACGAGCGCACCCATGTCGAGCGAATAGAGCTGCTTGTCCTTCAGGTTCTCAGGTACATCCCCACGCACGATACGGCCTGCGAGCCCTTCTACGATGGCGGTCTTACCGGTACCTGGTTCACCGATCAGGATGGGGTTGTTCTTCGTACGGCGACTCAGAATTTGAAGCAGACGGCGGATCTCATCATCACGGCCTATCACGGGGTCGAGTTTGCCCTGACGGGCGAGATCGACGAGGTTCTTGGCGTACTTCTCCAGCGACTGGTAGTTGTCATCAGCCGATTGTGACTGTACCTTCTGTCCCTGGCGCAGGGCCTGAATGGCCTGCTGCATCTCCTTTTCCGTGCAGCCTGCATCCTTCATGATGCGTGAGGCTGTGGAATTCACGGTTAAAAGTGCCTGTAACACCGGCTCACACGCCACGAACTCGTCGCCCTGCTTGGTGGCGATCTCCTGGGCGCGCACGAGTACATTATTAGATTCGTTAGAGAGATAGGGTTGTCCGCCCTGTACACGGGGGAGGTGCTTGATCTCCTGATCGACGAGCATCTCTATCTGCTGGGCGTTCACACCGAGTTTCTGGAAGATGAAGGTTGTGACGTCCTTCGCCTTCTCCAATACTCCTTTGAGTATATGTACAGGTTCGATGACCTGCTGGCCGTTCATCTGGGCAGTGTTTACTGCCGCCTGAACGGCTTCCTGAGCTTTGATTGTAAATTTGTCTAAAGTCATATTAACCTCCTTTTTTATTTTGACATAATAACTTTTTTTTCAGACATACTAACATACTAACATTTTCTTTTTCAGACATACTAACATACTAACTTTTCTTTTTTGACATAAGAACATAAGAACAGATTTGTTCTGGCGCAGCCATTGTGTTCTTATGTTCTTATGTCTAAAATCGTGCCGCGGGGATGATTACCGACAATTTGTCTGAAGTATCTGCCTTTTCGTCAGTATCCGGGCAAAATCCATATAAATAGGGATTGCACAGGTCGTGGAAACGATGTACCTTTGCACCCGAAATGAGAAATAGATGGATTATATTTTTGGCTTTTGCCCTTGTCCTGCAGGCACACGCCCAGAAACAGGACGATATGCGGCAAACGGTGGAATACCTGGCTTCGCAGGAGTTGGGAGGCCGATATCCGGGTACTGCGGGCGACACCCTGGCCTCTGAATATATCGTGGGCCAACTTCGTAGCCTGAAACTCAAACCAGTGGTCAAGGGAAAGAAAAAGACAGGTTACTATCACAACTTCACCTACGGGAAGGAAGTGGAGCGGACGACCCATAACATCATCGCTGTGCTTCCAGGAAAAGACAAGCAACACAAAAACGAATACATAGTAGTCGGCTCGCATTACGACCATCTTGGCCTGGGAGGTCAGGGTTCTGGTTCACGCCGCCCTGATACATTAGGTGTTCATCCTGGTGCTGACGATAATGCCAGTGGTGATGCCGTGGTACTCGAACTGGCCAAGTATTTTAAGAAGGTACGTCAGCCACGAAGCATCATCTTCGCTTTCTTCGGCGCAGAGGAACAAGGTCTGGTCGGTTCCAAGCAATTCCTGGAATGGATGAAGCAGGCCGATGACCGGCGTATCAATCTTCCTGCCGACAAGAAAGGTATTGTCGCCATGGTGAATCTGGATATGGTGGGACGTATGCGTGATAACGCCATGAGTGTGTCGGGGACAGGTACCAGTTCTGAATTCAAGGCGATGGCAGAGAAAGCAGCAGAACAGACCAACCTGAACATCAGCTGTACGCCTGACGGCTATGGCCCGAGCGACCATGCGTCGTTTGTGGCAGCTGACATCCCCGTGCTCTTCCTCACCACAGGAGGTCATATGGAGTATCATACCCCTGACGATGTGCCTTCAACACTGAATTACGATGGTATGCAGCAGACGCTGGACTTCTCGAAGGCGCTGATTACCCGTCTGGCCAGTATGCCGACGACACCTGATTATATCAGCGTGCCGAGCAGCAATACGATGAAGCATGCGAAATTCAAGGTCACTTTGGGGCTCATGCCCGACGTGATGGGTGTCAGCCGCATTCCCGGTCTTCGGGCCGACATTGTGGTGGCAGGAAAGCCAGCCCATACTGCCGGCATCCGTAGTGGTGACATCATTCAGGAGATAGACGGCAAGCCTGTCAAGAATATGGATGACTATATGCAGCGTCTGTCGGAACTCGAACCAGATACCACCATCCCCGTGAAAGTGTTGCGAAATGAAGAGATCCTCACCTTCCAAGTTTACTTGAAGCCCTCCAAGAAATGAAGAAATCTGTCTATTGGCTCTTAGCCATTGTCATCACCTTGGTTCTGAGTGTTTACCAGCGCATGACCGGTCCTACCTATCCTATGAAGGTGACTGTCGAACTGAATGGGGAGAGTTATAAGATCAAACTGCCCAGAAGTGGTGTGCAACACGATGAGATGGTAATGCTGAAAGGCATCCCGTCTGACATTCAGGCACAGACGCATTATCGTCGCTATCCGTCGGCTGACGAATATACCACAGCGGATTTCGTATGGAAAGACGGTGTGTGGCAGGCAGCCTTGCCTGTGCAACCCGTGGCAGGAAAGTTGCAGTATTACATCACTGTTGATGGCAAGGACTATCTGAAAGACGAGCCTGTCGTCATCCGTTTCCGCAACGATGTGCCTGAGAGCATCCTGATACCCCACATCCTGTTGATGTTCGGCGCTATGCTGTTTGCCGTCTATACGTTCTTACTGGTGATGACGCACAAGGATTACAAGCGTTGGCTGAAGATTACTGTTGCGACCCTTTTCGTCGGAGGTTTTATCCTGGGACCTCTTGTGCAGCATGCTGCCTTCGGTCCTTGGTGGGCAGGATTCCCCTATGGCACAGACCTGACGGACAACAAGACGCTCATCTCCTTCCTGTTCTTTGTGGCTGCCCTGGCCACCTTGAAGTGGAAATACAACAAGTGGGTGGTCTGCTTAGCGGTATTGTTGATGATTGTCATCTTCAGTATTCCTCACAGTGCCTACGGATCAGAATATGATTATACAACACAACAATTGAAAAAATAAAAGGTAAAATGATGAAGTTCAAAAGTTTTATGACAATGTCGATGGTCGCAGTGGCCCTCGTGTTTGGTATGAGTTCATGTGGTGATGACGGCAAAGATGAGCCCGAGGCACCAGTCGCTAATCAGGTAGTTGGTTCTTATACAGGTACGGAGGTTCTCACAGTGATGGGAGAGGCTGATGAAAGTACTGAGACGTTTGAGTTTACCAAAGCCACAGACGTGTCTGTTGACGTGACTCTCCCCCAATACGGTGAGGGCATGATGACTGTTCCTGCACTTCCTGTGAAGGGTATTACCCTGACCAAGAGTGGCAATACCATTACCGGCAAACTCGACAAGTATGAGGGTACGGTGATAAGTGCCGATGGCTCAGAGAAGGCTTATACCGTTAGTGATGTCACCGTCATCTTCAACGACAAGACCGTTGTCATGACGTTTACACAGAAGTACGGCAATATGCCCTTTGCCTTTGAAGGAGTGTTTACAGGAGCGAAAAAATGAAATTGTTCGGGAGCGCGATTCTTCTGTTCATGCCGGCAATGGGACTCTCTGCCCAGGGCATACGCGACTCCGTAGAGTTGGAACCCGTCGTTGTGACGGCCTCCCATACGCCTAAGACGTTGAAGGATGCCCCTGTCGTCACGCGGCTGATCACCCTCCATGACATCAAGATCGTGGATGCCACCAATATCCAGGACATGCTCACGCAGGAGATCCCGGGTCTGGAGTTTGGCTTTGCCATGACCCAGGAGACCTCGCTCAACATGAGTGGTTTTGGTGGTAATGCTGTGCTCTTCCTGCTTGACGGTGAACGTCTGTCAGGTGAGACCATGGACAACACGGATTACAGCCGTCTGAACCTCGATAACGTCGGACGTATCGAGATTGTGAAGGGCGCTTCGTCGGCCCTCTACGGCTCCAATGCCGTGGGAGGCGTGGTCAACATCATCAGCCGTGAGAATCTCGAACCTTGGACTGCCAACGCAAATACACGATATAATACCTTTGGGAACGAATGGCGCAACGGAGCCAGTTTCTCCTTCAATACAGAGAAATGGAACTCCCAGACCAGTTTCCAGCACACCAAGATCGATCCCGTCGACCTGCCTAAGGCCCACACTTCCGAGGAGATTGCCATCGAGCTGATGAAGAAGGCACAAGGTCTGCCGTACGATGAGTCCGTGCTCAGCGACGACTCCAACATCAGCCGTCTCTTCGGACAGAAGACCTACAACATCAAGGAGCGGCTGACATTCCGTGCCACGGACCGTCTGACACTCATCGGTCGGGGTGGCTATTTCTTCCGCACCAGCGAGCGCGACACCTACGACTATCATTTCCATGCGTATAGCGGCGGACTGAAAAGCCGCTACGCCTGGGATGCTGGCCGTCATCTCGAACTGTCATATGCCTATGACCAGTATGACAAGGCCAATTTCCTGCCCGACGGCACACGAACCCACGACCACGACTACAGCAATCAGCAGCATGTGGCCCATGCACTCTATAGCCATTCCTTTGGAAAGAACAACCTGATTCTCGGTGCCGACTACATGCACGACTATCTCACCACCTATCAGTTCCTCGACAACGCCAGCCACGCTCAGGACAATATCGACGGCTATGCTCAGTTCGACTGGAACATCACCGACCGGCTGAACGTCGTGGGAAGCATCCGTTACGACTACTTCTCAGCCTCTGCCCGGAAGGCGTTCACCGAGCGTCTTGCCGTCGTGTACAAAATTCCGTGGATGACCTTACGTGTCAACTATGCCAGTGGCTTCCGGGCTCCTACGCTCAAGGAGATGTATATGCACTTCGACATGGGAAACATGGGGTATATGATCATAGGCAATCCGGACCTGGAGCCCGAGAAGAGTCATAACTTCAACCTCGCCGTTGAACGCACAAACCGCATCCGCAACAGCGGATTCCTCGACGGACGCTACAACTTCACCCTCATGGGCTATTGCAACATCTTCGACAAGCGTATCACCACCATCGAAGGGCCTGAATACAATGGGATGGAAAGTGCGCTCTACTGGAACGAAGAGGGTATAACGGTCTGGGGCATTGATGCCAGTCTGGGTCATATCTGGGATTGCGGAGCGTCGTTCAAACTCAACTATTCATGGATGAAGGAGACGGGCAACGTCTATTATTCGGATTTCTATCAGCCCCGTTCCCACTCCCTGACGTGGCGAATAGGCTACGAACACCGTTTCTCGCGCCTCTATGCCCTCGATGCCGCCCTCTCAGGACGCTGTCAGGGCAAACCGCAGTCAGGCCGTACGGATGTCGATCAGGGCTATACCATCTGGAAACTCATGCTCCAGCACCATCTTTGGCGTGGCATCCGTCTCAACACCGCCATCGACAACCTCTTCAACTACAAGCCTAAGTCTTACTATTACAGTTCCCCGTTGACCACGGGCACCTCTTTCAACATCGGCCTGTCCGTCGATCTCGATCAATTGTTATAATGATTCGTCTTCCAGTTCGTCAAGGTGTTTCACCCCTTCCGGCTGGTGCGCATCCACGAACTGCTTTATCAGGTACGTCACTTTCTCATAGTCGCCCGAGAACTTGTAGGTGTTGTTGAATTGCAGATAGCGGCCCTCCCCGTTGTCGAAGCTGCAGGCCCATCCGTCACCGCCGGAACTGACGTCGTGGGCATCCTTGGCGGAGAAACGTATCGTCGAGAGGGCTGTCACCAGGGCCTCGAAGTCCTGTGCGTCGTAGCGCACCACGTCCCTTAGGTGACGGCCGTTACGGTATTCGTGGTAGTCCCACACCAGCGAGTCCCGGGTGATCTCATACGTCGCTGAGATAGCGATTCCCGAATTGGTATGCTCGCTGTATACAATCTTTGTCGTCCCTGTCGTGATAGGGCAGGGCTTCAGGCTTCCACACGAGGCAATCCCCGTCAGTGACAGCATGCTCAAGAACATTTTCAATAGCTTCATAATCCGATACGAACATTTTGATGCCACAAAGGTAGCAATAATTTCCCGAACCGCCAAGAAAAAACGTCAAATTTAAGATGCATAGTTTTCGTTATGTAAAGATTATTCGTGATTTTCGTAAAGTTCCGGAATGGGCGGCAATGTGTTTAAATTAGGGCGGAGTGATAACTTTTTTGACGAAAAATTTGCGTATATGTAATATAATGCTTACCTTTGTACCATAAATTTACGAACAACCAAATAATGAAGCAAGAAATTGTGAAACGTCTTTCGATCTTTTTGACGATGCTTTGCATCGGGATTGTGGCAGAAGCTGCAGTCATCCCTGACATGAAATTCCGCCGTGTGGACACCCGCGAGGGCCTGTCGAACTCAGAGGTATTCTGTATCCTTCGTGACTCCTATGGGTACGTGTGGTTCGGTACGGGCTACGGCCTGAACCGCTATGACGGCTACCGCATCCGTACTTATTTCAGCTATGACAAGGACACCACCTCGCTGCGCAACAACCGTATCGACGAGATTCAGGAGGGTCATGGCGGCAGGCTGTGGCTGAAGCAGAGGATGAACTACACGATGTACGACCCGGTGACGGAGAAAGTGGACCGTAATCCGACACGCTGGCTGAACGAGCAGGGCATGCTTGGCAGTATGGAGAGCATCCACCTCGACTCGAAGATGAACTACTGGGTGAAGAGCTATGAGGAAGGTTTCTACTATTTCAACCCTGTGACGAAGAACCTCAGGCACTTCCCCTTCGGCTACGGCCCGTATGAGTTCTCGAAGGATTTCGGAGTATCAGCCTATACCGAGACGGAGGATGGCATGGTGCTCGTGTCGACATTCGGTGAGCTGATGTGCATCGACGGTGAGAAAGGTAAGGTGCTGTGGAAGGAACCGTACGTGAAGAACGCCTTGAACGCCTACAACGACTACTGGGTGACCACAGACAAGCAGCAGAACCTCTGGGTGATCACCCACTCGACGGGAACATATATCTATGTGAAGAAGGAGAAGCGCTGGTACTCGTCGCTGACAGAGTGGATGCGGGCACAGGGTTATGAGAACGTGCCTGACGACGTGCTTGTGTGGGAGATATGCTACGATGCAAAAGGGCTCCTCTGGGTGGCCACCGACCACCAGGGCGTGTTCGTACTTGACGAGGACACCCGTCAATGGCGACAGTTCCTGAACGTGAAAGGCGACGAGACCTCGTTGCCCGACAACACCATCAAGCACCTGTATCTCGACCAGCTTGGCCGTATGTGGCTCGCCAGCTATAAGAACGGCGTAGCGATGTGCTTAGAGTCGATGACGAACTTCAAGAGCATGCCCATCGGCGACATCAACGCCATTACGGAAGACAAGGAAGGCTACTACTGGATAGGCCGTAACGACGGCGGTATCATCAAGATGGATCCGAATACGCTGGAGTCTGTGGAGCAGTTCACGAAACAGAGTCTTGGTGTGCCCAGTGACATCATCGTGGGCAGCTATACGGCAAAGGACGGCAGCCTGTGGTTCGGTACCTACGAGGGCGGTATCCTGCGGTATCAGAACGGTCAGTGGAAGAACTACCGTACGACGGATGCCGGCAGTGCCTTGGTGACGAACAACATCTGGGGCATCACGGAAGACAAGTGGGGTAACATCTGGGTGGGTGTGCTCGGCGGCGGTGCCGTGCGCATCGACAAGAAGACCGGTCAGCAGCGCGCCTTTACGGCCGACAATTCCTCGCTGAATACCGTCTGGACGAACAGTATCTCGACGGGCTCTAACGGCTGGATTGTATTAGGAAACTCAGAGTACTACGCCCTGATCAATCCCGGCAACTTCAAGATCATCAACGGCTCATTCCCTGTGGATGACGACCACAAGGCTATTACCATCTCGACTGCCACGACACAGGCTATCATCGACAGCCGCGGACTGTTGTGGCAGTGCTCACCCTCAGGTGTGGTGATCTACGACCTGAAGACGCAGCAGAAGGCGCTCCTCGACATGAAGTCGGGACTCTTCGGCTCTAATGCCGTCTCCGTGACGGAGGACACGAGGAACACGATGTGGGTGGCCACGGACCACGGTGTGTCGAACATCACACCCTTGAAGCAGGATGACGGCACGTGGACCTTCACCATCCGCAACTTCAACAGTCGCGACGGTCTGCAGCCCGGTCCCTTCAACCAGCGCGCCATCTTCTGTTCAAGTAAGGGTGAACTGCTCATCGGCGGACAGGACGGTCTCGACATCATCAGTACCTTGAAACTGGGCAATGGTGATTTGAAGGAACGCCCCGTGTTCAGTGGACTGGTGCTCTTCGACCAGGAAGTAGAGGTGGGGGAGGAATATGACGGTCGTGTCATCCTCGACCAGGCCCTGGATATGCAGCGGAGCATCAGGCTGAAGTATGAACAGAACCAGTTCACCATCCATATGGCCTCGGACAACGGCGGCATCAACAACGCCACGCGGTTCGTGTACCAGTTGGAAGGGTTCAATGACAAGTGGATCAAGACGTCGGGCAACAATCCCGACATTACCTATATGTCGCTGCCTCCGGGCAGCTATACCCTCTGCGTGAGGATGCTGCGCGACGACGGTACGATGGGTGAGGTGGAGAGCCGCCTCGACATCACCATCGACTCTCCGTGGTACCGTTCGTGGTGGGCCATCGTCTGTTACGTGCTATTGATTGTGGCAGTTTTGTTCCTCCGCAAACCCTTCCGTCGTTGGAGGCGCAGGAGGAAGATGAACCGTCTCCAACGTCAGAAAGAAAAGGCCGCAGAAGTCGAAGAAAAGACGCCTGAGGAGGACGATGACGTGGAGGAGGCTGTCATGATGGAAGAGGAAGAGAAGTGAGAAGGTGAAAAAGTAAAAAGGTGAAAAACCTAAACAACAAGATATGAAAAGACTAATAGGCTTGACGCTGTTATTGGCATGTCTGTGTGGAAATGCAGAGAATGCCATCCCAGACATGAAGTTCAGAAGGCTGGACACGCGTGACGGATTGTCCAATTCGACCATCAACTGTATCTATCAGGACTCGAAGGGATTCGTGTGGATCGGCACGTCGTACGGACTGAACCGCTACGACGGCTACCGCTTCCGTACCTACTATTCCGACCCTAACGACACGACGACGCTGCGCAGCAACTACGTAGACCAGATCTTCGAGGATGCGGCGGGGCGGCTGTGGCTGAGGCAGGGCATGAACTACTCACTCTTCGACCCGGTGACGGAGCGCACGGTGAGAAATCCCTCGAAGCAATTGGCGGAATACGGTGTCATCGGTGGTATCGACCGCTTCTACATCGACTCCCATAAGAATATGTGGGTGAAGACCTATGATGAGGGTCTTTACTGTAATGTCTACGGCAGGAAGAAGCACACGCTGACCAAGTACGGCTACGAGGACGGACAGTTGCCCAAGGAGTTCTATTTCTCCTCGATGGCCGACTGGGACGGTACCCTGCTCGTGGCCTCCAGCGACGGTGAGCTCATCGGCGTGGATACGGAGACAGGTAAGGTGAGATGGAAGGACAGATACATGATCGAACATGGCGGCAAGACCAGCGAGGCCTATAACATCGTCGTCGACCAGGAGGGCAACTACTGGGTGATGACGAACCTGAAGACGTTCGTCTACGACCAGAAGGCCAAGCAGTGGCATCCGTCGGTGAACAGTTTCTTGGAGGCCCATGGCATCACACCGCTGCCTGATCCCCTGCAGGTCTGGGACGTGATGGCCGACAACCGCGGCTGGATCTGGATAGGCACAGACCACGAGGGTGTGTTTGTGATCGACCCGAAGAGCAAGGAGGTGAAGCATTTGTTGAACAATAAGTTCGACGAGACCTCGCTGAGCGACAACACCGTGAGGCACCTGATGACCGACCACAGCGGCAATGTCTGGATCTCAGGCTACCGTAACGGCCTGAACCAATATATCGAGAACCTCTCCGGCTTCAGGACCCTGGAGTTGGGCGATATTAACACCACCACGGAGGACAAGGAGGGTAACTACTGGTTTGGTACCGACAACCGGGGTGTCATCAAATATATGCCCCAGACGGGTGAGACGGAGGTCTACGACAAGGCCCGCAGCGGCTTCGCGTCAGATATCATGGTGGCCAGCTATGGAGCCAAGGACGGATCAGTGTGGTTCGGTACGTATAACGGTGGTCTGATTCATCTCGACAACGGCAAGGTGACGAATTACCTGGCTTCGAATGCCGACGGTAGCTTGTTGAACAATAATGTGTGGTCGGTGACGGAAGACAAATGGGGTGACATCTGGATCGGTACCCTCGGCAGTGGCGTGCAGAAGCTACAGAAGAGGACGGGGAAGTTCCTGACCTGGAACTCCTACAACGGGAAGATGCCGGAGAACTTCATGACCTCGGCCTCGTGGACCCGGAAAGGCTGGCTGCTGGTGGGACACTCGAACTACTATTCGCTCATCAATCCCGTGAGCGGCAAGGTGATGAACTTCACCATCCCCGCCGTGCCGGGACAGCAGGCGGCAGTGGCCAACACCGTCTGTGTGGTGGAAGACAGCCGGGAGCTGATCTGGCAGGGGTCGACGGCAGGCTGTTGCATCTTCGACCCGAAGACCGGACGTCAGAAGCTGCTCGACATGAACTCAGGACTCTTCGGATCGAGCGTGGTGGGTATCGCTGAGGATCTGCTTCACACGATGTGGGTGGTTACTGAGCACGGTATCTCGAACGTTGTCCCGAAGAAGGAGGAGAACGGTGATTGGTCGTTCCTCGTACGCAGTTTCAGCAGCAAGGACGGCCTGCAGCAGGGACCCTACAACCAGCGTTCCGTCTGCCGTACCCACGACGGCATGATCCTCGTGGGCGGCCTGGGCGGCGTGGACGTCATCAACCCCAAACTCATTACGAATGTGAACAACAACGAGCGTCCGATACTCAGCGGCTTGAAGCTCTTCGGTCAGCAGATGGGCGTCGGACAGGAATACGAGGGTCGTGTGATCCTTGAGAAGGCCCTCGACGAGTGTAAGGAACTCGTGCTGCGACATGACGAGAACCAGTTCACCATCCAGCTCGCCACGAACAAGGGTGAAATGCACAATCCCTCACGCTTCATCTACCAGCTGGAAGGCTTCAGCGACAAGTGGATGAAGACGGAGGAGAACGACCCCAACATCACATACATGTCGCTGCGCCATGGCAACTATATCCTGCATGTGCGTATGTTGAACGACGACGGTACGATGGGAAAGGAGGAGGCTGTCCTCGAACTGACCATCACGCCGCCGCTGCTGCGTAACCGCTGGCTCATGCTGCTTTTCCTGGCGTGTGTCGCTGGAGGCATCTGGTACTGGCGCAAGCAGTTCATGAAGAAACAGAATGAGAAGGCCGAACTCGAGTATCTGCGCCGTGAGGTGGAGAAGAAGCAGTGGATGAACGAGATCAAGACCCAGATGATGAACAGCGGTCCCGCTACGGAACAAGTCCAGAAGCCCAAGCCTGCTGCTCCGGAGTGGGAGATTACCGACCTGAATCGTCAGCCTGCCGACCTCCAGGAGTTTATGAAAGAGCAGTGTGCCCAGTTTAAGGCACCGGAGGGCAAGAAGTTGAAGTTCTCGTTCTTCCCCCTTGCCAACGATCTCTTGATGCCTTTCGACCGTGACTTGATGGGTCAGGCCATCCAGATCCTGCTGAACAACGCGGTGATGTTCTCTCCAAGCAACTGTGTCATCAAGGTGTTTGTCGATAAGACGCCTTCCGGAGGCACCATCCGCATCTCCGACAACGGCATCGGCCTGCCCGAGGGTGCGAAGGAACACATGTTCGACCCGGTGGTGAGCGATGACGATCCCGGCGTATGCCTCTCTATCGTGAAAGATATCGTCATGGCTCATGGCGGCACTGTCACAGGCGACAACAATGCCGGTGGCGGTTCGGTGTTCACCATCACCCTGCCCCTGGAACAGCCGGAGGAAGTGGAAGAAGCTGTCTTGATGGACGAGGAATAAAAATTCGTGTAATTCGTGAAATTCGTTGTAAAAAAATTATAAACTAGAACATTTTATGAAGAGAATCTTTTTGTTAGGGTCTGTGCTGATGGCGGCGATGACGTCGCTGGCAGCAGACGTGCAGACCAGTGAGAACCAGGTGACCATCCGTCCCGACGGTGGACAGGCGAAGGTGATTCGCCTGGAAGTAATGAACGGCAACATCATCCGTGTGCGTGCCACATCGAAGGAGGCACTGCCCGAGAAGCCGGCCTCGCTAATGATTGTGCCGCAGACAGCCCCCGCCAAGGGCTCGTACAGCATCACGGAGAATGATGACGAGGTGATTGTGAAGGCCAGTAACGTGAAGGCCGTCGTAAAGAAGGATGACGGACGTATCAAGTTCTACGACGCCGAGGGTAAGGAGTTGCTCAAGGAGGTGGAGAACAGCAAGCAGTTCAAGGACTTCACCGTTCCAGAGCGTGAATACGGCATCAAGGGAGGTGCACCCATCACCGAGGAGATGAAGCACGGCCTTACCTGGCAGATGACCTTCGACTCGCCCGAGGATGAGTCTTTTTATGGTCTTGGTCAGCACCAATCGGAGGAGTTCAACATGAAGGGCAAGAACGAGGATCTGTTCCAGTACAATACCAAGGTCAGCATCCCGTTCGTCCTCTCTAACAAGGGCTATGGCCTGTTGTGGGACTCCTACAGCTACTGCCGTTTCGGTAATCCTGAGGACTACCTCCAGCTGAACCGCGCCTTTAAGCTCTACGACAAGCAGGGTAGGGAAGGACATCTCACGGGTACCTATGTAGACCGTTTCGGCAAGAAACTGGTGCGCGACGAAGACTCCATCTATTACGAGTACGGTACACCCGAGAAATCAGAGATTGCCCTGAAGACGGACAATGGCGGCATCAAGAACTTCCCGAAGGAGATCAACCTGATGGGTGCGAATGTCACCTACGAAGGCTTCATCGAGCCCGAGTGCTGTGGCAAATGTAAGGGAAAGACCCAATTATACCAGTTCATCCTCTATTATTCCGGCTACGTGACGGTTTACATTGATGGCGAGGAGGTCGTGCCTGAGCGCTGGCGCACAGCATGGAATCCGAACACGTATAAGTTCTCCAAGGAACTGGCGAAGGGTAAGCGTGCCCAGGTGCGTATCGAGTGGCGTCCTGACGGCGGTGAGGCTTACTGTGGCCTGCGCGTCAGCAAGCCACGCAGCAAGGAGGAGCGTGAACAGCTCACCATCTGGAGTGAGATGGCAAAGGACATGGACTACTACTTCATCGCTGGCGACACCTTCGACAAGGTCATCTCTGGCTATCGTACGCTGACGGGCAAGGCCTCGCTCTATCCGAAGTGGGTGCTGGGCTTCTGGCAGAGCCGGGAGCGCTACAAGACCTCTGGCGAGATCGAAGAGAACCTCGCAGAGTTCCGCAAGCGTCATATCCCCATCGACAATATTGTACAGGACTGGAACTATTGGCCCGAGGACCAGTGGGGCAGCCACAAGTTCGAGACCTCCCGCTATCCCGATCCGCAGGCGATGCTCGACAGTGTCCATGCCATGCACGGACGTTTCATGATCAGTGTCTGGCCTAAGTTCTATGTGACTACCGACAACTACAAGGAACTCGATGCCAAGGGCTGGATGTATAACCAGTCGCCTACGGACGATATCCACGACTGGGTGGGTCCTGGCTACAAGAACGGCTTCTACGATGCCTACGATGCTGATGCCCGTAAGATGTTCTGGCGTCAGATGGACGAGAATCTCTACACGAAATACAACAAGAATGGTGTTCCCGGTGTCGATGCCTGGTGGATGGATGCCTCTGAGCCCAACGTCCGCGACTGTACGCCGATGTGGTATCGTAAGGCCCTCAGTGGTCCCACGGCCCTCGGTACCTCTACGGAATATTTCAATGCCTACTCCACCGTCAATGCCGACGCCATTTACAACGGTCAGCGTTCTGTTTATAAGGGCAAGCCCAATGAACCGCGTGTGTTCCTGTTGACGCGTAGCGGCTTTGCCGGTGAGCAGCGCTTCTCTACGGCTACGTGGAGTGGTGACATCGGTACCCGCTGGGAGGATATGCGTGCCCAGATGACTGCAGGCCTGAACTACTCGATGTCGGGCATCCCCTTCTGGGGTATGGACCAGGGCGGCTTCTGTGTGGAGAACCGTTATGTGGCTGCCCAGCAGATCTTCGACAGCAATGGTGTGGAGAACGAAGACCTGAAGGAGTGGCGCGAGCTGCAGACCCGCTGGAACCAGTTCGGTACGTTCATCCCGCTCTTCCGTGCCCACGGCCAGTGGCCGCTGCGTGAGATCTGGAACATTGCCCCGGATAACCATCCCTGCTATCAGTCGTTTGTCTATTACGACAAGCTGCGCTATCGTCTCATGCCTTATCTCTATTCGATGGCTGGCTGGGCACACTTCAACGACTATACCCTGATGCGTGCGCTGGTGATGGACTTCAACGGTGACAAGAACGTGGAGAACATCGGCAACCAGTGGATGTTCGGTCCTGCGCTGATGGCTTGTCCTGTAGGCTGTTACAAGGCCCGTAACCGCAGTGTGTACTTCCCTGAGCAGTGTGGCTGGTACAACCTCTATACAGGTGAATACATCACGGGTGGTCAGCGTCTCATCGTCGATGCACCGTATGAGCAGATCCCCGTTTTCGTGCGTGAAGGAGCCATCATCCCCTTCGGCCCTGAGATGGAGTGGAGCGACGAGAAGCCCGCAGAACTCATCAACCTCTACGTCTACGCAGGCCAGAACGGCTCGTTCCAGCTCTACGAAGACGAAGGCACGAACTACAACTATGAGAAGGGCAAGTATGCCACCATCGACATCACCTACGACGATGCCACCCGTACTGTCTCCTTCGGAGCCTGCAAGGGTAAGTTCGACGGCATGCTGAAGAACCGCCGTTTCAATGTCGTGCTCATCTCGAAGGATGCTCCCAAGGCCCTCAACCTTGACAATCCCGAGGGCGTGATGGTACAGTATAACGGCAAGGCTGTCAGCATTCAACTCTGACCTGTATGTATAAGAATAAGGATTTCATAAAAGCTTTATTGATAAGTGTAGCGTTCTTGGTTGGAGGCTGTGGCAATCGCACGGCCTCCACACAGGATGCTGCCCCAGCAGATACCATACTCGCGGAAGAAGTTCGCGACACCGTACAGACGGTCTCCCAGGAACCTTCGCAGACGCTCCCTGACGGCTCTGTCAAGGCCGCCGAGGCTAATGGTCTCTTCGTCTTTACGAAGCTCATACAGAAGGCCTCGGAGGATAATCCCGCAGTTATCAAGTCCCTGTGGTTTTACGAACGGAAGACAGGTCGTGTGGACTCCCTCCTCACCACCAACCCCTTTGCCGAGTTGCGATGGGCAGACATGAACGGCAGTCCTGTGGAGGTCGCCCTCACGCAGATTGCCGCTGCCGACAACGTGTGCTTCGTACCGTGCCATCCGCAGCTGCTCCTCGTCGAAGGCTGTCCTGACGCCAGGAACATCTGGACCTATATCATTGACATGGAGAAGAAGACCGCCCGTCAGTTCCCCTCTACGGAAGGCCTCCTCAGCTTTGCTGCTTCCGGCGACACGCTGGTACTGGGTGCCTACGGCTATCATGAGGAGGGTGGCCGCTATTCCGTGGCGAGGACCTATACCCTCGACGGCAGGCTTGTCAGCGAAGTGAAGCTTGAAGAGTGAAGAATGATGATAATCGGATTCTAATTTTTTTTGCTCAAGAATGCAAATTTGTGTGTATTCTCTTTGGACAATCGAAAAAATGTGTTACCTTTGTCCCCAAATATTACATTAACTTATATAAAGATAAGAATATGAATAAAAAGAAAGCTTTGAAGTTGACTTTTGCGCTGGGCGCATTGGTCGGCGGAATGACCTCCTGCGGTAATAATGTACCCCAGGTCGTTCCTACATCGTATGAGACGGTGACAATTGAGAAATCGGACATTGAGGTGCCTGTGAAATTCAGTGCAAAACTCAAAGGTGAGACGGATGTGACCATCACGCCGCAGGTGAGCGGACAGCTGATGAGGATCTGCGTGACCGAAGGTGACCAAGTGAGGAAGGGACAGGTGCTCTTCGTCATCGACCAGCGTAACGCGCAGCTGGAGTTAGAGTCGGCACAGGCCAGCCTCCAGTCTGCCATCGCCCAGGAGAACAGTGCGAGAATCGAGTATGAGTCGAACAAGAATCTGTATGAGAAGAAGATTGTGAGCAAGTACACTTTCGACACTGCTGAGAACGCATACAATCAGGCAAAGGCATCGGTGGCTCAGTTCAAGGCTCAGGTAAACCGTGCGAAGGTGAACCTCGGCTACTGCACCATTACCGCCCCCGTGGCTGGCAGCATCGGTGAGATTCCTGTGCGCACAGGCGATCAGGTCTCGCCCGCTACTTATCTGACCACAGTGAGCGGCAATGCGAATATGGATGCCGAATTCTCACTGCCGGAGACGATTCTGACATTGTTCGTCTCTGAAGGCTTCAGCACCGATCCCAGTGTGATTGCAAAGTATTCGCCCGAAGTAAGTTTTGTCATGAAGAGCGGTACGGAGTATGAGCATAAGGGAAAGATTACAAGAGCCACGGGTGTGGTCAATGCTTCTACAGGTACCATCTCGCTGAAGGCTACCTTCCCCAACCCCAAGGGACAGCTCTACTCAGGTATGCAGGGCTCTGTTGTGATTCCTCTGCAAGAAGAGGGTGTCATGGTGATTCCGCAGGATGCTGTCGTGAAGCTGCAGGACAAGCAGCAGGTGTATAAGGTGCAGGCTGACAGTACGGTGACATCTGTTGAGGTGACAACACAGGATATTTACAACGGTAAGGATTACATGGTCACCAGCGGCCTGAACGTCGGTGATAAGATCGTGACCATAGGTGCCAACAACTTACATGAAGGACAGAAGGTGCTTTTCCCGTCTGCGCCGGCACAATAATTGACAATTGATAATTGATAATTGACAATTATGAAAAATAATATATTTATCAATAGGTACGTGATGGCGTGTGCCATCAGTATCGTGTTGGCGCTGGTGGGCTTCATTTCGATGAGTTCGCTGCCCATCGAGCAATATCCGAACATCGCACCTCCGCAAGTGGAGGTTACGGCCTACTATATGGGTGCTGACCCCAAAACCATCATTCAGTCGGTGATCTCCCCCTTGGAAGAGAGTATCAACGGTGTGGCCGGTATGGACTATATGGTATCGAAGGCCACCTCAACGGGTACCGCGACCATCGACGTGTATTTCAAGCAGGGCGTTGACCCTGACATCGCGACGGTAAACGTGCAGAACCGTGTGTCGAAGGCTCAGTCGCAACTGCCTTCTGCCGTTGTCAATATGGGTATTGAGACAGAAAAACGCCAGAGCAGTATTCTGCGCATCATCGGTATTCAATGTACAAACGGCAAGTATAGCGACGACTTCGTGTCAAACTACGTAGATATCAATATCAAGCCGCGTATGCAGCGTATCTTTGGTGTGGGCTCTGTGACGTCGTTAGGTAACACCTATGCCCTGCGTGTCTGGATGAAACCCGACGTGCTGGCACAATACGGTCTGACTCCCGACGATATCAGCACAGCCATCAACAGCCAGAGTTTCGTGACCTCTTTAGGCAACTTCGGTGAGCAATCAGATAACAAATACCAGTACTCGATGGAGTATAAGGGTACGCTGAAGGAGATTGATGAGTTCAATGA
The DNA here is from genome assembly GCA_017474845.1 of Prevotella sp. Taxonomy (GTDB): domain Bacteria; phylum Bacteroidota; class Bacteroidia; order Bacteroidales; family Bacteroidaceae; genus Prevotella. The sequence goes on along the minus strand of JAFVGS010000006.1, from coordinate 3,503 downwards.
CATCGTCATCAAGACCACCGACGGTGGTCACGTGCTGCACCTGAAAGACGTGGCAGAAGTGGAAATTGGTGCCAAGACCTACAGCTTCAAGTCTAATATCAGCGGCCAGCCGGGTACCTTCATGCTGATTTTCCAGTCACCAGGCTCCAATGCAACGGAGGTGAACCAGCGCATCGACCAGATGTGCGAGGAGATGAAGGCAACGATGCCTGACGGACTGGAATTCGTCACCTTGATGAACGCCGACGACTTCCTCTTTGCGGCCATCCATAATGTGGTGGAGACGCTCGTCATCGCTATCATTCTGGTTATTCTGGTGGTGTTCTTCTTCCTGCAGAACGTCAAGGCAACGATTATCCCCAGTATCTCGGTGATTGTGTCACTGATGGGTACCTTTGTCATCGTCACCTTGGCAGGATTCTCGCTGAACCTGCTGACGCTGTTCGCGCTGGTGCTCGCCATCGGTACGGTGGTGGATGACGCCATTGTGGTCGTCGAGGCCGTGATGGCAAAGATGGAGAATGGTATCACCGATGCCAAGGAGGCTACGCGCCAGGCTGTCGGCGAAGTGTCGATGGCAGTATTCTCGTGTACGCTTGTCTTCATGGCAGTGTTCATCCCCGTAACCTTTATCTCGGGTACGTCGGGTACGTTCTTCACCCAGTTCGGTATCACCATCGCCTCGGCTGTGGGTCTGTCGTGTCTGCAGGCCCTGACCACCTGTCCCGCCCTTTGTGCCATCATGCTGAAGGTGACGGAGGACAAGAAGGATGGCGGAAAGTCGCTGCTCTACTACACCAAGAAAGCCTACGACGCCAGCTATAATGCCCTCTTCGACAAATATAGCAAGGGGGTGAAGAAGTTTATCAAGCGTCCTGCTACAGCGTGGATACTGACAATCATTTCTGCCGTGCTGCTTGTATTCTTTATGATGAAACTGCCGTCGGGCCTCGTGCCACAGGAAGACCAGGGTATGTTCATGGTTGAGGTGGATGCACCGGAAGGCTACACGCTGGAGCAGACCTACGACCTGCTGCAGCAGGTGGAGGAGAAGGTGAAGGTTATTCCCGAAATGGAGAGCTATGCCATGGTGAGCGGTTACGGTCTGATTTCAGGTCAGGGTTCCAGCTATGGCTTCATGGTTATCCGTCTGAAGAACTGGGAAGAGCGTTCGGGTATAGAACACTACATAGATGCGGTCATGTATCGTTTCTATATGTCGTGTTCGGACATCAAGAATGCCACGGTCATTCCGTTCCAGATGCCCCAGATTCCAGGCTATGGTACGAGCAGCAACGTGAACCTCGTCGTAGAGGACCCCACCGACGGCGACCTGTCGGAGTTCTCTAAGAAGACCGACAACTTCCTGGCCAAGCTCATGGAGCGCAAGGAAGTGAGTATGGCAATGTCCACCTATTCGGAGAAATTCCCGAAATATCGTGTCGAAGTGGATCCCACCCAGTGCAGTCGCTCCGGCTTATCAGCCAAGGAAGTGCTGAGCACGCTCGGCAATTACTGTAGTGGTTCGTATGTCGCCAACTACAACCAGTTCGGTAAGGTGTATCAGTTATGGACTGCCGCAGCTCCTGAATATCGTCTCGATCCCACGTCGCTCAACAATATCTTCGTGAAGACGAGCAGCGGAAAGATGGCACCCCTCTCAGAGTTTGTTTCACTGACGGAGATTGTTGGTCCATCTAACAACCAGCACTTCAACCTGTTCTCAAGTATTGAGTGTCAGGTATCTCCTGCCAGCGGCTACAGTGAAGGTCAGGTTCAGGAGGTCATTAAAGAGGTGTTCCGCGAGACGATGCCTAGTACGGCTACGTTTGAGTACAGCAGTATGTCGCGTGAGACCGCTGAGGCGGCTGGTTCGAACACCACCACCCTCATCTACTGCATCTGTATCGTCCTTATCTACCTGATTATGGGATCGTTGTATAACTCATGGTTCACGCCGTTGGCTGTGCTGCTCAGTATTCCATTCGGTCTGATGGGTGCCTTCTGCGTCGTCTGGCTTTGTGCTAACATTGGCTTCCCAGGTATGGAGAACAATGTCTATGTGCAGACGGGTGTCGTCATGCTGATCGGACTGTTGGCCAAGACCGCCATCCTGATTACCGAGGTGGCCTCCGAGCACCGCAAACATGGCGAGGGCATCGTTGAGTCAGCCTTCGCCGCTTGCCAGGAACGTCTGCGCCCGATTCTGATGACTGTGATCTGTATGGTTGTCGGTATGATTCCGCTCGCCATTGCCAGCGGTGCCGGTGCCAATGGTAACCGTGCCCTCGCCATGTGCGTCATCGGCGGTATGGTCGTTGGTACCATCGCCCTGCTCTTCGTCGTACCGGCCTTCTTCATCATCTTCCAGAAACTCCACGAACGTTTCCAGGGCAAGGAAGTCGTAGAAGTCGCAGAAGTGACAAACTAAGGAATAAAGAATAAGAAGTATGAAAAAAGTAGTTTTAATGTTTGCCGTTGGTTTCCTGTTCACGGGCTGCGGCTTATATAACAAATATGAGAAGACTGTAGAGGAGCCAGCCGATCCGTTCGGTACCACACAGGACATCACGTCGGCAACGAGTGAGACATCCATCGCCGAGATGTCGTGGCGTGAGTTCTTCACCGACCCCCTGCTGCAGCAGTTGATCGAGCAGGCCCTGGCCAACAACACCGACCTGAACACCGCCCGCATCAATGTCGAGAAGAGTCAGATCTCACTGAGAACCAAGAAACTGGCATTCCTGCCGTCGCTCTACTTCTCCCCGCAGGGCTCGTTCAGCAAGTTCGGCAGCGAGTCGTGGACGAGGAGCTACACCATCCCGCTGGATGTGTCCTGGGATGTCGACTTGTTCGGTTCCCTGAGGAATAAGAAGCGTGCTGCCCAGGCCGCCCTGCTGCAGGCACAGATGGCCGAGGAGTCCACACGCTCTAACCTCATCAGCAGCGTCGCACAGGAGTACTTCTATCTCCAGCTGCTCGACCGCGAGCTGGACATCCTGATCGCGACCGACAGTCTGTGGAAAGCCTCACTGGATACGCAGCAGGCCCTTTACGAGAACGGACAGGCCTATTCGACGGCTGTCAACCAGCAGGAGTCATCTTGGCTCGACGTGAAGCTGCAGATCGTCGCCATCAAGCGCAGCATCCGTTCCACCGAGAACGAGATCTGCAGCCTGCTCTGCATCACCCCGCAGCATATCGAGCGTTCGAAATGGTATGCTGATGAGTATCACTCCTCTGCAGACAAGCGCCTGTTCGAAGAGCGGTATATGAAGATCGGCGTGCCCGCCATGATGCTGGAGCGCCGTCCCGACATCCGCCTGGCCAACTTCTACATAGAAGAAGCCTTCTACAACGTGCAGGCCGCCCGTGCTGCCTTCTATCCCAGCATCACGCTGACGGGAGAACTCGGATGGTCGAATAATGGCGGTTTCGTCAATCCCGGCAAGCTGCTGCTGCAGCTCGTCGGCCAGCTCTCGCAGCCCATCTTCGCCCGTGGC
>JAFVGS010000054.1 GCA_017474845.1 Prevotella sp. | reverse complement strand
TGAGTCCACTCTGTTTCCAGTCCTCATGGATCTGGCGGAACTGTTCAATTGTCATGTATGTCATACGCGATAGATTAAAATACCGCGCAAAGGTACGGACAAAATCTCAGTCTGGAAATACGGGGTTCACTGATGGCTTACTTCCAAATAAATCTTTAACAAAGCATATTCAAATAGTTTAGAGTTGAGAATTGCAAGTATGTACTTTAGATTGTTTCCTGTCATGAAGAATGTTGTAACATCACAATTGTAAACGCCTTCTGAATCATATGCAAATGCAATTCTTTTTGAAATGGCCTGCCATATAATCTTGGCCTTTGTAAAATCATTCCAATAACTTATACTATCTTGTGTTTCATACCACTTGTTATGAGTTTTCTTTCTTGATTTAACAATTTCACCATTGACAACGTGCTTCTTCCCCGTCTGCTCTAACCGTTCAACACCATAGGACAAAAGATGTTTCTTAATAGCGGGGAAGTCATCAATTTTGTAGTTGCGAGATGGAAATGTAGCAATCAAATATGATTCTGTAGGGCTACAATAAAATTTGTTTGTATCCCCGCCACAAATAAGAGGTTTTATAATTTCTGCACTTCTTGAGTCTAACCTTATAAGTTCTTCTTTCGTTGCTTTATCTATGTGAAAAGCTTTATTATAGCCTGTAAGAATTCCCCTAAATATAGTTACTCCAAGATCCTTCAAAGGAATTCCGTGCGACTCAATCTTTGATTTCATCTTATCGTTTTCACCGGCTTTTAACAACCATGCATCTTCTGATAAGTCTACATTCTTTACTTTACCATGTTTTATCATTTCCAAGAGTGAGCCTCCTTCGGTGTTCTCATCAAAATAATACAATGAAGGTTGTCCCCCCTTAGACTTTTTCTTCACACTAAAAATATTGGAATCTACAGTTGCTCCAAATAGACGATTTCGACCAAAATCAATAAGTTGAAGTATTTTATTCTCAAGGAACATCTTCCTCAAATTTCGACCATATTCACTTCTAATCCATTTATTTGACGTTATAAACGTCATAATACCATTGGGAGTTAGCATATATATGGCCAGTTCATAGAAATAAGTATATAAATCAGCCGTTCCATTAAACACCTTGAACTGTTTTAGATTTGGTGCTATACCTTTGAGTTTTTTTGCATCTACATACGGCGGATTTGCAATCACAATATCAAAGCCTCCTTGGGAGAATACATCATAGAACCAAGTATGCCAAAGCATGAATTGGTTGTTACCTGAAAGGTCGAGGTCACCAAAGTCAACATTGATGCTTTGTTCTTTGAGCTGCTGCTTTACATTATTTATAATGTCTTGCTTCAGGAATGCTTTGCGCTTGTGGTCTGTGCAGCTGTAGTATTCGTCAAGTTTCTTTCGCAAGTCGAGACGTAATACATCTATCATGTCATCAAACATCGTTGTTTGGTATGTTCCATGTTTTTCCGTCTTTAATTCCGTTATCGTTGAGAGGTCAACACCCTTGTACTGCTCCAACAGCGAGTTACCTTGCATAATCTTAAAGTCAAGGTTTGGCAGAGCCTGTGGTGTTTCTTCGTCAACAATCAGAGATAGCCAGAAACGGAGGCGGGCAATATCAACAGCACCACGCTCAATATCGACACCATAGATATTCTGCTGGATGATGTGCTTTTTGATTTCAGCAGCTTTGCTTTGGTCTATGCCTTCAAGGGCTGTGCGGCATTGGAAGAGTTCTTTCAGCAAGCCCATTGGGAATGCGCCAGAACCAATAGCAGGGTCGCATATCTTGACGTTCTTCAGAGCCTCATCTACTTGCTGACGGAACTTTTGGTTTTGTCCAAGAGCGTTGACGTCATGAGTGGTTACAAACTGGCGAATGGCTTCCTTGGTGGCTTCGTCCTCAATGTCTGTCTGGAGATAGGCAATAAGGCTTTCGCGACACATATAGCTAACGATTTCCTTTGGCGTATAGAATGCACCTTTGTCCTTATTGTCTTCAAGCAGGTTCTCGAAGATACGCCCTAACATCTCAGGGTCAACACCTACCTCTGCATCGTCAGGATCGTTCTCGTCGATGGTGAAGTTATAAGAAGCGAAGAAGTCAAGCAGGCTCTGCATATATCTGGCTGGCAGAGGAAACTCCGTTTCGTCTGTGGCATCACGCTCGAACAATCCACCATTTAAATAAGGTGTACGATATTGAGGTAGTTTCTTCTCATTCTCACTATTGAGATCGTTGAAGAGTGCTTCCAATACATTGTCTATGAAGTGGTCTTTATCTGCTGTTTGGGCAAAGAGGTTCTGAATGAATTCCGAGTCTCCACTACCCCACTCTGCTCCACTCTTTACACCGAGCCAACCTTTCTTCTGTAGGAACTGGAGGAAAACCAAACGGCCCATCAGTTTCTTCACATAGTCACGGACGGCTTTCTCAGGGTTGGGGAAGTGGGCAAACTCCTGCATGATTTCCTCGCAGGGGTCGTTCTTGATTTGCTCTTCCCACTTGTTGGCCACCTTCACCATCCGCTTGCCTGTGATGTACTGGATGATGTCCTCGTATTGTTTCTTGTAGCCATCGAAGAACATATCGCTGACAGCATCCACAGAGAACGCTTTAGTCAGATCCTTCAACGTAAGACTACTGTCGCGCAGTTTCTCAAATTGCTGAATGGCGGTGCGACTGCGATGACCTTCACCCAGCAGATAGGTAAAGCGTTTGGCATCAGTTGATTCTTTCTGATAACTACCATCCGCTGCAAACGTCCAGGCCTCGCTAACGTATGAGAAACGGAGCACACTCTCGTTCTTGCGATAGCAGAACATAAAGGCTCCAGCATTGCCATTGCTTCGCCAATCGGTCAATAGCATATCGCGGATGCCTCTGCGGTTACGTTCTATATTAACGCTATCAGAGAGTTCAACTTCGTAGATGCTGATAGTCTGGTTGTCGCTCAATGTGATAGTACCCAGCCACAATGCCTGCTTGGCAAACTGACTACTGGTAGGAACAACAGATGGCGTGCTCCAGAACTTGACCTTGTTCCTGAAGATGTCGCGGATTAGCAACAGCCAGTTCTGGCGATTATATCTCGATTCAATGACTTCTTTATAGTTCATAAGGCATTAGTTTTTAAAAGATTCCGATAATATGATGACAGCTGCAGATTCCTCTTCTGCATGCTGGGTTTCGCGGTAATAAGTATTGTATTTGTTGGCCATTTCAAGCACTTGTTTTAGTGCATCCTCAAAGGTCAACTTTGCTTTGCTGCCACCCTGGCGCTGCAAGTCCTTCTGAATGCGTTGCAGACGTTTGGCGATATAAGTAATGGTGCCTCGCTCGGTTAGCTCCTTCAACTGAACAATCTTCAGACGGGTGTCACCATCCTCAATATGGGGCAACATGCTGTTTAACAGGCTGACAGCCGTTGTGACCTGAGCGCCAAGATTGCTGCGCTGGTTCTGGTTCGATTCTTCATCGTGCAGTTCCTGTTCCTTGGTTTTATTGAATTCCTTCAGGGCTTTCTCTACATGCTCATGATGCTGAGGAATACGAGGTACAGCCTTTTCTTCTGGCTTGGCCTTGAAATAATTGAGCGCATCAAGCACAGACAACTCACGTGTCTGCTGGTCGTTCACCAGATAGAACAGTTTGCGGAAGTTGGTTTTGAGTAAAACCAATGAGTCGCCTGACAAAGTTACTCCTTCCAATTCACGAGGCTCACGGCCAGTTCGACTACGTAATGACAGTCTTTCTATGCGTTTATATTCCTTACGGTTCTGCTGATAGAGTGCTCGCAATTCTTCATAGAACGGCAGTTCCAGGTTGCGGTCTTCCTGTTCGCGCTTGATGCTTTCCTTGAAAAGTTTGTCAAGGTCGCGGTCAATAATCTCTTCCGTCGAATAGATTTGATTATCCTCGCCAAACGTGGTATGGAAGGTCTGAATCTTACTCAGCGCTATCTGATTGAGTTTGATTTCCTTATTACCCTGACGAGATGGGTAGAACACGTAGTTGTAGATAATGCCAGCCTTCGAACCAATACGATTCACACGCCCTATTCGCTGCATCAGACGGGTAGCATTCCAAGGCGTGTCGTAGTTGATAATGATGTTCGAGCGATGCAGGTTGACACCCTCTGCCAACACATCTGTTGTCAGGATGATGTTATAGTCATCTTTCCTCTCTTTCCAGTTAGCATCAAAGTTCTCACGAATGGTCTTGAAAAGCTGACTCCTGTTCTTAGAAGAAATCACAAGCACATCCTTACGATTGATGCGGCGTTCCAGATACTCTACCGTATCGACAGATTCTGAGAACACGACGAGTTTCCCTTCCGGATTCTTGTCTTTCTTAAACAACTCATGCTTTAGGAGGTCTGCAAACTTGGCAAACTTCGAATCGTCATCATCGCTGATGTATTCCCACTCCAACCACATATTATCCAGAAGCTCTTGATCAGCTCTCAACTTGTCTATGTATTCTTCATTGAAGTGTTCTCGTTTGAAGGAGGCGTTCTTGGGATTCACCTCCGCCTTCTCGTTCATCTTCTGTTCAATCTCTTCCTCGCTGTAGCCTGCCTCTATAAGAGCATTAATATCCAAATCTGGGGCAATGTATATCTTATCATTCTCCCACATGTCTATCATATTCTCATTAGCCTGACGGAATGCTTTGAGCGATTTACTGAAAGCATAGAAACTACTTTCCAGACGCTTTACCAGACCGTTTTTACGAATGCCTGCCAAACTGCGGCTGATAACTTCTGCATTATCATACAAGCCTGGAGCAGCATCAGGCTTCAGGTAGGCAATAGCTTGATAGCGGGCATAGGTCAGTCTCTTGTCGAGTATGTTCATAGCCTCTTCAAACAGATTTGCCAAATGGTCGTTCAGCTCATAGTCCTTTTTGACGGGCTTATCTACCTTCGGGAATCCGTTCACATCTTTATTATATCGCGCGATACCCTCGATATCTGTTCTCGTTCTGCGGACAGTAAGCGGCTTGATCACTCTGTCTCGAACCCTCTCTGCCAATTTCTTGAATTGTTTCAAATCGAAATTCTCCTGCTTGCGGAACTTACGGAATTCCACGACTAAAGGAGAGAAGAAGGCTGTCAGATTGGGGACTCCGTCAATGGTGCAATGGCGAGGGTCTTGGAACATCAGTATCTGATTATAAATATCTGCAGGCGTATTGTTCATGGGCGTTGCAGAAATCAGCATCACCTTTTTCTTATAGCCAGGAATATAGCCCGTTTCCAAACGAGGCATCTTACAGATTTCCTGCAACTGGTTGAAAGTTCCAGTTGTATGATTACGGAATTTGTGGGCCTCATCTACCAATACCAAATCGTATTCGTCAGCATTCCATACATCATAGTTACTTTCATCAAGCACTTTGGAGAGACTGCCATTACTTACGAAACAAGCATACTTTTCGAGGCCGAAATCCTTGAAGGTGGTCTTCCAGTTCTGCTCGACTGCTGGCGGATAGACCACCAATATCTTTGTATGTTCAGGGCCATTCTCAATCAGGAATTTCTTAGCTATCATCGTGGCAATTACAGTCTTACCAAGACCGACCACATCTGCCAGGAAGAAACCGTCATAGCGAAGCAATTTCTGATAACCCTCTACGACAGCATCTGCTTGATAGTCGTATTTGGTATAACCCGTAGGCATGTCGAAAGGATCTTCTTGGTCGATAGCCAACACGCGGTCGCTGAAATATTCCATGAGCATCTTAATGTAGAGCTCGTAAGGTGTGACATCACCTTTCAGGTAGGTCTTATCAAGAGTGGTTTGATAGTCTTCTGCATTGATCGGCACATTTTTGGCTTCTTCCCAAAGCAATTCAAACTCGTCTTTGGCAAACTGCACATCATCGTAACGCTCCAGTTTGACATTGAACTCGTATTGCTTATCTTCGCTGATACCCAATCCGTTGCCACTCAGATTGCTACTACCAGTAATGGCAGCACCAAAGCAATGCCGGTTGTAATTATCCGGATAGAGAATATAGAGCTTGGCATGAATCTTTTTCGAAGGATGGGCACGCAACTCCAGTTTTCCATCAACCAGATCTTGAACCATCTGGAGCATACCGTCCTCCACCTTTTTGGTGTAGTGTGACTGTTCTATGTCTTCTTTTAACAGCCTGAGGCATTCTTCTTTTACTTCTTCCTCTGCACCAAAGAACAATTCGCCTTTCTGGTTGGCTTTGGCAATGTATTTATCAACATCGATGCCAATCAGAATGCGAACCTTATTGATACCATCGAGGAAAGGCCGCAAGGAAAAATAGCCCGATGCCCGGAGAAAGCCCACGACAGCATCAAGGTTCTTCACTTGAGGGTTGTTAGCAAGGATACCCTCAAACTCCTTCATCAACGTGTTCCCATCCCTGTTAGTAAAGAAATGGGAAGAAATAGGTATGTTTGCCATATCTACGCTATAGTCTTAGGAGCGAAAGGACTATCTCGGATGATAATGGGTTCTCGGCATAGAACCTCAGGACACAATAAAAGCGCGAACCGCCCCTATCGATGTCCCAAGGTCCTAGCAAAACCCACATCTTGATGATAAGTCCAGTCCACGCTATCGCGTAGACGTTGGCACTTATTCGAATCAAGTGTGTCTATTGAATTTGCTAGGTTCAGGGACATCACCGAATAGCACTAACGCTATGATTATTCCAACAAAAATCGCATCGGCACCTCCTCTGAGGCTCGCTGAATTGTGACCGTTTAGACAGCCGCAACTCCCGCTTACGTCGCCCTCTTGCGTAAAGAGGATTCAAACGTGTCACGACGATTAGCCAATACTTGATTGCAAAAGTACAAAAAGATTTCGATAACCAAAAGGATTTATCGCTTTTTTATTAAAAAAAGTATGGAAACAGATTGTTTGTTCAGAAAAAAGTCGTAACTTTGCAGCGTGAAAGGAACCTATTAGGATAAGAGCCCCGGTTGGTCCGGCAAGCGACTTATGTAAATAGAAGCACTTTTAAGCTCCGCTTCAGATGGATAGCCCCGGTTGGTCCGGCAAGCAAGGCCATTAAAGCGGAGCTCTTTTTTCTTCATGAAAGAATGAAAATAACGGGTAAACTCTTTGGTAATCTCGATTATTTTTTGTAACTTTGCAATCAGAAAGAGAGGTGGTTTCGACCACGAAAATAACCCTAATTATTCACCATTTAAAACATTACAATTATGAGCAAGACGGTAAAGAAGATCCTTCAAGTGATCAGTTACATCATCACCCTGCTTCTGGGAGGTGCTGCTGGAAGCGCAATGTAAAAGTAAAAAGGTAAAAAAGTAAGACGATGTAAAACATCAAGGCCATGGAACACAAAGGCTTCAAAATCTCTCAGTACGCCTGTGCGGTATTGCTCATCGTGAGCAGTATCGCGCTCGTGGCGTATCAGGTGATCGAGATCGACGATGTAGCGGGCGGGCTGCTGTATTATGTGGCGCAGTCGTTCTTGCTCGCAGGATCAATCTTCGGACTCGATCAGTACATCAGAATCATTAATAAGCATTATCACGAAAAGCAGTCTTAACACGAAAATATTCTTAACACGAATTGCCATGAATGAAACACGAATGAACATGAATTATAGCGATGTGCGCTTATCGCCTCACTTTAAACTGAGCGAGTTTCTCAACCTGGAGAAATATCCAGAGAACATCCCGTCGATGCAGGATGTCGTCAATCTGACCTACGGCTGTCATCAGCTGCTGGAACCGGCGAGGATGATCGTCGGGCCCATCATCATCAACTCCGGCTATCGGAATGCCGAGGTGAATCGCAAGGTGGGAGGCGTCAAGAACTCCCAGCACCTTCTCGGCCAGGCCGCTGACATCCGTCCGAAAGATCCTGATGAGTTCCAGCGATTGATTGAATTCTTCAAGTCATGGGAATATACCGACCAACTGCTCACGGGCAATGGCTGGCTCCACATCTCATGGAACCCCTTTACCCCACCCCGCCACTATATCAGAGTAGGTTATTATTGAATTTATACTCCAAATATGGATTCTTCATACTCCTTCTTGAATTTTATCAATTCTGGTTCATTGCTATATGTAGAAGCAGCATAGCGAGCTTCCTCATACATTGAGAACCATGTTTGGAGGGTATCCAGACTATTCTCAGATTGTATTTTCTGGATGAATTCTGTCTTTATAGAGTCTAACGTTACTTTCATAATAAATCAGGAAAGACTTATTCCGTAGGGAACTTACCAACGTACTTCATCTCCTTCAAGATGCGGGACTGGCGCTTGAGCATGTAGGCGGAGGGTGACTTGCTGGAGTACTTCCGGGGATTGGGCAGCGTGGCGGCAATGAGGGCACACTCGCTGCGGGTGAGGTCATTGGCATCCTTATGGAAGTGCTCCTCGGCAACGGCCTGGGCACCATAGATGCCTTCGCCCATCTCGATGGAGTTGAGATAGACCTCCATGATGCGCTGCTTGGACCAGAGGAGTTCGATGAGGGTGGTGAAATAGGCCTCAAAGCCTTTGCGCACCCAGCTGCGGCCCGGCCAGAGGAAGACGTTCTTGGCCGTCTGCTGGGAGATGGTCGAGGCGCCCAGCTTTCGCTTCTCAGGATGCTCACGGTTGCGCTTGGCGGCATGCTCAATGGCCTCGTAGTCGAAACCGTGATGCTCCATGAAACGTGCGTCCTCACTGGCTATGACAGCTACAGGCAGGGAGGGAGACATCTCGCTGAGCGGCTCCCAGTCGTGGGAGAGCTTCAGGTCGCGGCCCTCCGTCAGCTGCTCATAGCAGCGGATGACCATCAACGGTGTCACCCATACTGGCAGAAAGCGGTATATCACCACAGAAAGAATAGTGGAAGCAAAGAATGCCACCACTATCCATTTCAATGTTTTCTTAATAAGTCGGAAGAGGATCATTGAGCCTGCTGCTGAGCCTCCTGGATCATCTTCTGAGAGGCGTACATGTAGACCTCCACACGGCGGTTCTGGGCCTTGCCGGCAGCGGTAGAGTTGTCGGCTACGGGGTTAGACTCGCCGAAGCCCTGCGTGCTGCGGATCTGTGTGGAGCTGACGCCCTGAGAGAGCAGATAGGTGGTCACGCTCTGGGCACGCTCCTGAGAGAGCTCGAGGTTCTTCTGCTGGCTCTGGGCTGCGTTGCAGTTCTTCCAGCCGGCATTGTCGGTATAGCCCTGTACAGCCACGTCACAGTCGGCATTGCTCTTCAGCACGTTGGCGAACTGGAAGAGTGACGTCATGGCTGTGCTGCTCAGATTTGACTTACCAGAAGCGAAGAGGATACCAGAGTCGAAGGTCACCTTCACGGCCTCCAGGCCATTGGCGTCGGTCACGGCCTCCACCTGGGCGTTCTGCACGGCCTCGGCCTCCTTCTTGGCCTTGTCCATCTTCTTGCCGATGAGGGCACCTGCACCTGCACCTACTGCACCACCGATGACAGCACCAACGGCTGTATTGCCTGCAATGGCTCCGATAATAGCTCCAAGACCAGCACCACCACCGGCACCAATCATAGCACCCTTACCCGTGTTACTCACGTTACATCCTGCCAGCACCAGCGCTGCGCAAAGTGCGACGGCAATTGACTTTAAACTTTTCATAATTACTATTAATTTAGTTGTTAAACGTTGATTTCTGCTGCAAAGATAATAATTATTTTCAGACAAAAGAACAAAAGAAACAAAAAATTATATGTTCTTATGTACTTATGTCTGAAAATTTATGTAATTTTGCACGCAAATTCGTAAAATATACAGTATAACAATGGCAAAAGAATTAAAAGATTTAACGAAAAGGGCCGACAACTACTCGCAGTGGTTCAACGACCTGGTAGTGAAGGCAGACCTTGCTGAACAGAGTGCCGTGCGCGGATGTATGGTCATCAAGCCCTACGGCTATGCCATCTGGGAGAAGATGCAGCAGCAACTGGATAAGATGTTCAAGGAGACAGGTGCGCAGAACGCCTATTTCCCCCTGTTGATTCCCAAGTCGTTCCTCAGCCGTGAGGCAGAGCATGTGGAGGGCTTCGCCAAGGAGTGTGCCGTGGTGACCCACTACCGCCTGCGTGCCAAAGACGACAAGAGCGGCGTGGAGGTTGACCCTGCTGCCAAGCTGGAAGAGGAGCTGATAGTGCGCCCCACCTCTGAGACCATCATCTGGAACACGTATAAGAACTGGATCCACTCGTGGCGCGACCTGCCCCTGATGTGCAACCAGTGGTGTAACGTGATGCGCTGGGAGATGCGCACACGCCCCTTCCTCCGTACCTCAGAGTTCCTGTGGCAGGAGGGCCATACGGCTCATGCCACCCGTGAGGAGGCCGAGGAGGAAGCACAGAAGATGTTGAAGGTGTATGCCAAGTTTGCCGAGGAGTGGATGGCCGTGCCTGTGGTGCAGGGTGTGAAGAGTGAGACGGAGCGCTTTGCCGGAGCTCTCGACACCTATACCATCGAGGCGATGATGCAGGACGGCAAGGCCCTGCAGAGTGGTACCTCGCACTTCTTAGGCCAGAACTTTGCCAAGGCTTTCGAGGTGCAGTATCTGAACAAGGAGAACAAGCCTGAGTATGTGTGGGCTACCTCATGGGGCGTGAGTACCCGTCTGATCGGTGCCCTCATCATGACGCACTCTGATGATAACGGACTGGTGCTGCCGCCGCGTCTGGCTCCCATCCAGGTGGTCATCATCCCCATCGCCACTAAGCCTGAGCAGATGGAGCAGGTGAACAAGGAGGTGCAGCCCATCATCGAGGAACTGCGCTCAAAGGGCATCACCGTGAAGTTTGACGATGCAGACAACAAGCGTCCCGGCTTCAAGTTTGCCGACTATGAGCTGAAGGGTGTGCCTGTGCGTCTGGTGCTTGGTGCCCGCGACCTGGAGAACGGTACCATCGAGGTGATGCGCCGTGACACCTTAGAGAAGGAGACGCGCAGCATTGAGGGCATTGCCCAGTATGTGGAGCAGTTGCTGGAGGACATCCAGCAGAACATCTTCGTGAAGGCCAAGACCTTCCGCGATGCCCATATCTTTGAGTGTGACAACTATGAGGAGTTCAAGGAGCGTGTGAAGGACGGCGGATTCTTCCTCTGCCACTGGGACGGCACAGCCGAGACAGAGGCTCAGATCAAGGAAGAGACACAGGCCACGATACGCTGCGTGCCTTTTGGCGTGGAGCAGACGCCGGGGGTGGATATGGTGAGCGGCAAGCCAAGTAAGGCAAGGGTCATAATAGCGAGGAGCTATTAAAGAAAAAGGGAACCTTCTCAGGTTCCCTTTTTTTTAACCAAAAACACTACAAATAAATGACTTGTACTGTTATTGGAGTTCGAATAAAACCTATCTCGCGATAAATAGTATTCACAATTAACCTTAATAATCTAATACCATGAAAAACACGATGCAAATATAAATATATTTCTTGTTTCTTTAGCAATTATACACCGTTATTTAATGTTTGTTAAGCTTGTCGGTACTCCATTTAAGGATATTTTGCAAGTTTAGGCCTTCAAGCCGTTTCTGCTGGGCAGCGTTAAACGGCATATCCCTTGTTACCGGCTTCCAGTCGACGGTAAAGGTCTTACAGACACTCTCACCATAGATGGAGTCGGCCAGGAAGGTCTCGACAAACACAACCACCTGGCTGATGGAGTCCACAGGCTCGTCAAGCGTCAACAGCAGCATGTCCACCCGCAGGG
Source organism: Prevotella sp. (assembly GCA_017474845.1). Classification (GTDB taxonomy): domain Bacteria; phylum Bacteroidota; class Bacteroidia; order Bacteroidales; family Bacteroidaceae; genus Prevotella. The sequence continues at coordinate 73,059 of JAFVGS010000054.1, read as the reverse complement.
CATCGCTCATGCGGATGGAGAGGCTGTCGTCTGTGAGGGCCGTCATCTCACTTGTGCCGCCTGTCATGTTCGACACCGAGGCCTTCATGTGTGAATCCATGAAGTCGATGAAGTCCAGGCGGTTGTTCAGCGTGAGATAAGGCATCAGGGAGTCTGGCATCTGCTTGAAGACGTCCTTGAGGGAAGGAGTCTGGAGACAGGAGTCAGGAGTCTCTTGCTGTGCAGACGCCTGACCGGTGAATGCCAACAGCCATAAGCCTAAAGCCAATAGCCTGGTTTTCATCCCCTGCCCTCTCTTAAGTCCTTCACACGGACGGCCTTGCCCTCGCTCATGGGCAGCGAGCCCTTCTTCACCAGCTTCACCTGGGGCTTCAGCAGGATCTCGCTCTTCAGGGCTGCCTGGATGTCCTTCGTCATATTCTGAATATCGGGGAAGATATCCGACTCCAGTCCTTCAAGCTCTACCTCAACCGTCATCACATCGCTGTCATTAACGGTATCGAGTGTGATCAGATAGTTGCTGCCCAAGCCAGGATACTGCACCAGAACCTTCTCCACCTGCATCGGGAAGACGTTGACGCCCTTGATGATGAACATATCGTCTGTACGACCCTTGATGCGGTCGATACGGCGGTGGGTACGTCCGCACTTACACTCACCGGGGATGATGCGGGTGAGGTCGCGGGTGCGATACCTTAGCACAGGCATCATATCGCGGTCGAGGGTGGTCAGCACCATCTCGCCCATCTGACCGTCGGGCACAGGCTCCAAAGTGTCAGGATCGACAATCTCCACGATGTAGTTGTCCTCCCAGAGGTGCATACCCTCCTGATACTTACACTCAAAGGCCACACCGGGACCGTTCATCTCTGTCATACCAAACGAGTTGTAGGCCTTGACGTTGAGCACGCGCTCAATACGACGGCGCTGCTCCTCGGTATGTGGCTCTGCTCCGATACAGAGCGTGTGGAGTTTCAGGTCTTTTGGATCAATACCTTCTTCCTTAATGGCCTCTGCCAAATAGATGGCGTATGAAGGAATAGCGTGCAGAACGGTGGTACCGAAGTCCTTGATGAACTTGATCTGGCGCTTGGTGTTACCGGCAGCAGCAGGAACGGTCATAGTACCCAGCCACTCAGCACCATACTGGAAGCCCAGACCGCCAGTGAACATACCGTAGCCTGAGGAGTTCTGGAAGATGTCGCTCTTGCGGCAGCCCACCATATAGAGGTTACGGGCAATCATGTTAGCCCATGAGCAGATGTCGTGCTCAGAATAGACCACCACGCAGGGATTACCCGTCGTGCCGCTGGTGGAGTGGATACGGACAGCGTCGTCCAGACTTCTGCCTACGAGGCCGTAGGGATAGTTGTCGCGCAGGTCCTGCTTCGTGGTGAAGGGAATCTTGCGGAGGTCTGCCAGCGAGTTGATGGAGTCGGGCGTGATGCCGAGATCTCCCAGACGCTTCTTGTAGAAGGGAGAGTTCAGGGCAACCTTGATGCTCTCCTTGAGTTTCTTCACCTGCAGCGCTTCCAGCTGCTCTCTTGGCATTTTCTCGATTTCCGGCTGCCAACATTCACCGTCAGGCTTGATAGTAGCCATGATTTTCTCGTCAGTCATATTGTTATTATTTAAGATTTATAATTTACTCAGTTGCATCATCATCACGGCAGAGAGACCGGCAGTCTCTGTACGGAGGCGGCTCTTGCCAAGATGGACAGACTGCCAGCCAGCTGAAACGGCTAAGCGCACCTCATCGATGGAGAAGTCTCCCTCAGGACCGATCAAGACTGTAGCATCTTCAGAGTCTGAGGGCTTTTGGCCGAGCGCATCGAAGAGATAGGCGCGGGGGATTTCCTCATAGCAGTGGGCAATGTATTTGCGGCCCTCGCGGGGCTGGCTGATGAAGGTCTTGAAGGCCGTCATCTCATGAACGACGGGCATCCAGGCCTTGTGGCTCTGCTTGACGGCAGAGACGACAATCTTCTCTATGCGGGGCAGCTTGACCACCTGGCGCTCAGAGAACTGGCAGTCGAGGAACGTCAGCTCGTCGATACCTATCTCCGTCACCTTCTCCGTCATCCACTCCATGCGGTCCATCATCTTCGTCGGAGCGATGGCCAGATGCACACAGCCTGTCCACTGGCGCTCCTGAGGCAAGGTCTCCACGATCTCATAGCAGCAATGGTGAGAGCTGGCGTCGGTCACCTGAGCACGGTAGTAGTTCCCTACCCCATCCATCAGGAACAGCTCGTCGCCCACCTTCAGCCGCAGCACGCGGATGGCATGCTGGCACTCATCGGCAGGCAACTCTCTCTGCTGTGCTGCATCAGGAACGTAGAAGTATCTGGCCTCTTTCATTTCTTCTCCGGATGGAAAACGAGGGCAAACGACACACCAACAATCAGGGCGAAGGTGGCGAAGATAAACCAACAGGTGGTCCAGTCGCCCATCAGGAATCCATTCTCCCAGTGGCAGTAGTAGTTCACGATCTCTCCGGCAGCCAGCGTACCCACAGTGGCACCAATGCCGTTGGTCATCATCATGAACAGTCCCTGTGCTGAAGCCTTGACAGACGGCTCACACTCCTGATCGACAAAGATACCGCCAGAGACATTGAAGAAGTCGAAGGCCACACCATAGACGACGCAGGAGAGGATGAACATGATCACACCAGGCATAGCCGGATTGCCGATGCCGAAGAAGCCAAAGCGGAACACCCAGGCGAACATCGACATCAGCATCACTATCTTGATGCCATAGCGCTTCAGGAAGAACGGGATCATCAGGATGCAGAGGGCCTCGCTGATCTGGGAGATACTCGTCAGCAGCGTGGCATTGTTGGCTGCAAACGAGGTAGCCACAGCCGCATCGGCGCTGCCCTTGAAGCTAGTGATGAACGGACCGGCATAGCCATTAGTGACCTGCAGGCACATACCCAACAAGGCAGAGAAGATGAAGAACAAAGCCATCTTCTTCGTCTTGAACAGCTTGAAGGCATTCAGTCCCAGACTCTCTGCAAGCGACACCTTGGTGTCTTTCTTCTCCAGCTTACACTCAGGCAGGGTGAAGCAATAGAGGAAAAGCACGATGCTCAGGAAACCAGAGACGAAGAACTGCATATAGGTGTACTGGAACTTGCGGGCACTCTCTGCGAACGTGAAGGAGAAGCCTCCATCGTCGAGTACCGCACAGTTGACAAACCACATGGTCATGATGAATCCGACGGTTCCCAGCACACGGATGGGCGGGAAGTCCTTCACGGTGTCAAGGCCGTTTTTCTTCAGGATAGAGAACGCGGTGGTGTTGGACAGCGCAATGGTGGGCATATAGAAGGCGACACTCAGGGTATACAGGGCGATGAAGAGCGACTTGTCTGTCAGTTCCTGTCCGAAGCCAGCCTGCATACCCATCCACCAGCAACCAAGCATAAAGCCGCCGGCCACCAGATGACACAGTCCCAGCACCCGCTGCGGCTGCATGTACTTGTCGGCCACGATACCCATCAATGTGGGCATGAAGATACTCACGATACCCTGAATGGCGTAGAACCAGGCGATCTTGTCACCCAGACCGGCTACGCCCAGATAATTACCCATACACGTCAGATAGGCTCCCCAGACGGCAAACTCCAGGAAGTTCATCAGTGACAAACGGAATTTCAAATGTTTCATTATCTACTAATTGTTGGTTGATTCATTATAGGTCTATTCTCTACAGGACGGTTCTGACCAGGACGCTCACCCAGACGGCGCACACGAGGCTTAAGGGAGTCGGTCGTGTCATTCTTCTCAGCAGGCGCAGCCAAAGGAGGTGTTGAGCCGTCCTTCTTCTCGTCAGACTGCTCCCTGTGATGGAAGCGCATCAGCTGGATATGGTTGAGCAACAAGACTGAGGACTCGCTCTCATTGTCGGTCTGACTACGACGGGGCATATAGAAGTAGCCGTCAAACCGCTTGACCTTCAGGCTGCAAGGGCTGATGCGAACCGTAGAGCCACCCGAGACGTTGACGGATGACGTGGTGGAGACCACGCTGTCGTTCTCATAGGTCACAGCCAGATAGGCTGTGGCATTCCTGGAACCACTCTGGACGAGGAAATGGGAACCAAACGTAAGCAGGAAGCTATCACCCTTATGGAAAGAGGTGTCGGCCTTCTGTGTGAACTGCACGATGTGATAAGGCGGTATGGGCAGGAGCATGAGCTGACGCTTCCCTTCCCACACATCGGTGGTGTCGCCGGAAACAGACTGGATGGTGAAGCGTTCCACCTCACCCTCTGAGGCACCCAGCTCCAAGGCTTCGCTGCCCAGGCGTTTCTGGATATGGGAATAAATCTCGTCCATCAGCTCCATGTGGTTGTAATAGTAGACCAGCATGGTGTCGAACTCAGCATTGGTCAGACCATGTTTCTTGAGCACCGCCTGCATGTTGTAGCGGCGGTCATAGTCGTTGGTGAAAGACTTGCTGTTGGTGATGCCCTGAGAGAGGTAGTAGTCGTACATCAGGTCTTCCATCTCGTCGGGCTGAAGATACTTTGACGGTACCTGCGGCTTACAGGCAGACAAAAGCACCATAACGGTTGCCCCTACGATGAACAGATGTACGCCCCGACGTCTCATTCCTCCTGTTCTGCTTGTTCTTTTGGTTGTTCAACGACTTTTCTGAGGGACATCTTCCCGATCTCCTGCCGATAGAACAGCAGGAGCCATACGACACTCACACTGATGCAGGAATCGGCGAAGTTGAATACCGGACTGAAGAACACAAAATGGTCTCCCCCCACGAATGGCATCCACGTGGGCCATTCCGTCTCTATCAGCGGGAAGTAGAACATATCCACCACCTTACCCATCAGGAAGGGTGCATAGCCTGTGCCGAAGGAAACGAAATAAGACAGATAATAAGGTGAGGAGGCATTGAATATGAGGCCATAGAACATACAGTCGATAAGGTTGCCTGCTGCTCCGGCCAGCACCATCGACAGGCAGACGATATAGCCGGTCTTCGCCTGTCGTCTTACCTCCAGCCAGATGTAATATCCTAAGGCAGAGATGGCGATAAGCCTGAACAGCGACAGGATGATCTTGCTGCCTAACTGCATGCCGAAAGCCATTCCGTTGTTCTCGATGAAGGTGATGTAGAACCAGTCGGTCACATGGATGCTCTCATGCAGGGTCATCGATGTCTTCACCCAGATCTTGATCACCTGGTCTATCAAGAGGACGGCGAGTACGATCAGTACCGCCATCCTACCCTTTGTCAGTATTGGCTTCGTCTGGCTCACTTCTTGTTCTGCTGCATCATCTTTGACTCCACACTCAGCGTAGCATGCGGAACAGCACGCAGGCGCTCCTTGGGAATCAGCTTACCTGTGATGCGGTCGATGCCGTAGGTCTTGTTCTCTATGCGCACCAGTGCGGCCTTCAAGCCCTGAATGAACTTCTGTTGACGGGCTGCCATAGAGATCAGTTCCTCCTTCGACTGCGTGGCACTACCCTCCTCCAAAGCCTTGTAGGTGGGTGATGTGTCGTCCACATCGTTAGAGTCCTGATTGGTCAGTACGCGCATCATCTGATCATAGTCGCGCTTGGCCAATGCCAACTTCTCATTGATAATCTGACGGAACTCCTCGAGTTCTTCATCAGTGTAGCGGGTCTTCTCTGCCATAATAATGTGAGATGTTAAGTTATTTAATTATTGTTGTTTATTGTTTTGTCACTTTAATGTTCAATTCGATGTCATTGACCTTCACCTCGGCACCCTCCTGGTACTCGTCTATCTCAACAATCGTGCCGTCGGCAAAGCCTTCAACGCTGTCGATAGCATCGGCCAGAACCTGCGTCTTAATGTAGTCACCCCACATCTGTAGAGCTTCTTCAGTCTTGTCTGTGTGAGTCATTTCCACCTTGATGCGGTCGGTAATCTCAAGTCCGCTCTCCTTACGGATGTTCTGGATGCGGTTGATGAGTTCGCGGGCAATGCCCTCAAGTCGCAGTTCCCTCGTGATAACAATATCAAGGGCTACGGTCAGGTTGCCTTCGTTGGCCACCAGCCAGCCCGGGATATCCTCAGAGATAATCTCCACATCGACGGCCTCGACGGTCAGCTGCTGACCCTCCACCTCGATGCCGATGGTTCCCTGCTGCTCCAGTTCTGCGATCTGCTCCTGACTCAGGGCATCCATCGCTGCGGCCACACCCTTCATGAGCTTGCCGAACTTCTTACCCATCGTACGGAAGTTGCACTTCACCTTCTTGACAAGCACACCGGCGCCCTCCACGAAACGAAGTTCCTTCACATTCACCTCGTTCATGATCAGATCCTTCACCGCCTCGATGTGCTTCTTCTGCTCAGCATCGACGGCAGGAATCATGATGGCCTGCAGCGGCTGGCGCACCTTGATGTTCACCTTCTTACGCAGGGCGAGTGCCATAGAGGTAATCTTCTGGGCCATCTCCATACGGGCTTCAAGGTCTTTGTTGATCTGAGACTCATCAGCCACAGGGAACTTGTCGAGATGCACAGAGTCGAGTTCACCGCCCAGGTCCTTATACAGCTGGTCTGCATAGAACGGAGCAAACGGAGCCAACAGCTTGGCGACGGTCATCAGACAGGTGTAGAGCGTCTGGTAGGCACTCAGCTTGTCATCGCTCATCTCCTTGCCCCAGAAACGCTTACGGTTCAGGCGGACATACCAGTTGGAGAGGTCGTCGTTCACAAAGGCATCAATCAGTCGGCCGGCACGGGTGGGATCATAGCCGTCGAGCTCTGCCTCCACACCCTTGATAAGGGTATTCAGGCAAGAGAGAATCCAACGGTCGATCTCCGGACGCTTGTCGAATGCCACCTGAGCCATCTGAGGATCAAAGCCGTCGACATTGGCATACAGCGCAAAGAAGCTATATGTATTATATAAGGTACCGAAGAACTTACGGCGCACCTCATCCACACCCTCCGGGTCGAACTTCAGGTTATCCCAAGGCTCAGAGTTCGTCATCATATACAGACGGACGGCATCAGAGCCGAACTTACCGATCATATCGAAGGGATTCACCACGTTACCCACGTGCTTCGACATCTTGTTGCCCTTGGCGTCGAGCACCAGACCAGAAGAGATCACATTCTTGAAGGCCACAGAGTCGAAGATCATCGTGGCGATGGCGTGCAGGGTGAAGAACCAACCACGCGTCTGGTCCACACCCTCGTTGATGAAGTCACAGGGGAAGGCGATGCCCTTGTCGATGAGTTCCTTATTCTCAAACGGATAGTGAACCTGTGCGTAAGGCATAGAACCAGAGTCGAACCACACGTCGATCAAGTCGCTCTCGCGTTTCATGGGCTTGCCGCTCTCACTGACGAGCACAATGTTGTCCACATACGGACGATGGAGGTCAATCTTATCGTAGTTCTCCTTCGACATGTCACCAGGCACAAAACCGTTGTCCTTCAGCGGATTGCTCTTCATGAAGCCAGCCTTCACAGCCTTCTCGATCTCATTGTAGAGTTCCTCAACGGAGCCGATGCAGATCTCCTTGCCGTCCTCATCGCGCCAGATGGGCAGCGGTGTTCCCCAGAAACGGCTACGCGAGAGGTTCCAGTCGTTCAGGTTCTCCAGCCAGTTGCCGAAGCGGCCTGTACCCGTGGACTCAGGCTGCCAGTTGATGGTCTTGTTCAGTTCCACCATACGGTCTTTCTTCGCCGTGCTTCTGATGAACCACGAGTCGAGCGGATAATAGAGCACGGGCTTGTCCGTACGCCAGCAGTGTGGATAGTTGTGTACGTGCTTCTCAATCTTCAGCGCCGTACCCTCCTGCTTCATCTCCATACAGATGACGATGTTCAGGTCCTCTGCCTTCGAGGCTGCCTGTTCGTCATACTTGCCGTCCTTATTATATTCTGGGGCGTAGGCGTTCTTCACAAAGTCGCCTGCGTGATGACTGTAAGCTTCCTTGTTCACGCACTTGGCGATGAAGTTGTCATCGAGTTCCTCCAACACATAGTACTTACCCTGCAGGTCAACCATCGGACGGGTTTCACCTTTCTTACTTATAAGGAAGAGACTGGGGATGTGGGCATCCTTGGCCACCTTGGCGTCGTCGGCACCGAAGGTAGGTGCGATATGCACGATACCGGCACCATCCTCTGTGGTCACATAGTCACCAGGGATCACACGGAAAGCCTCACTCTCCATCTCCACGAACTGATCCTTGCCGTTCTCACCCATAAACACTTTCTCCGGATGAGCGGCAGCATAAGCCTTCACATAGTCGGCAGCATTCTGATCCAGCTTGGCCGAAGGTTTCACCCAAGGCATCAGCTGCTGATACTTCAGACCCACGAGCTCTTCACCCGTATAACGGCCCACGATGCGATAAGGCACAAACTTCTCGCCCTTGTTGTAATCAGGCATCTCGCCGCCGTCGGTAATCGCACCCTCGGGAGCGAGATAGGCATTCAGACGACTCTCAGCCAGGATGATGGTGATCTTCTCACCGTTATAGGCATTGTAGGTCTCCACAGCCACATAGTCGATCTTCGGACCTACGCAGAGGGCTGTGTTTGAGGGGAGCGTCCAAGGTGTGGTTGTCCAGGCAACGAAGTAAGGCGTACCCCAGTTCGTCCACTCATCCTTAGGATTCACGGCCTTGAAGAGAGCCGTTACCGTCGTATCCTTCACATCACGATAGCAGCCGGGCTGGTTCAGCTCATGACTTGAAAGACCTGTTCCTGCAGCAGGAGAATACGGCTGGATGGTATAGCCCTTATAGAGCAGTCCCTTCTTGTAGAACTGCTGCAACAGCCACCACAGCGTCTCGATATACTTGTTGTCATAAGTGATATAGGGATTGTCGAGATCCACGAAGTATCCCATCTTCTCCGTCAGGTCGCGCCACTCCTGCGTGTACATCATCACGTTCTCGCGACACTTCTTGTTGTAGTCCTCCGTCGAGATGTACTTGTCGCTCTCCTTGTTGTCGATATCTGCCTTCGTGATGCCGAGTTCTTTCTCCACACCCAGTTCCACAGGCAGTCCGTGCGTATCCCAGCCCGCCTTACGCTTCACCTGGAAACCCTTCATCGTCTTGTAGCGGTTGAAGGTGTCCTTAATGGTACGCGCCAGCACATGATGGATACCAGGATGTCCGTTGGCAGAGGGAGGACCCTCAAAGAATACAAACTGCGGACAGCCCTCACGCTCGTCAACAGAGCGCCAGAACACGTTCTTCTCTCTCCACATCTCAAGGATGTCGTCATTCACCTTTGTCAGGTTCAGGCCGTTATGTTCGGCAAATCTTTTAGCCATCTTATGTCGTTTTTTATACTTTTCTCTTTTGGCGTGCAAAGGTACATAAATTATCCGACCTGACAAAAGAAATAAATAATTTTTAGATTTTTCTCATAAAAAGTTTTTTCTTTCAGATTTTTTTCTTATCTTTGCACACAAATATGCAATAACTAATTAAAAAACGACACTATGGTATTAATGATTCTTCAGCTCTGCATCGTTTTAGGAGCTTTGTGGGTGGGTTCACGCTATGGTTCTCTCGCCCTTGGTGCCATTTCCGGTATCGGACTGGCCCTTCTCGTGTTCGGTTTTGGCTTGAAGCCCGGTACGCCTCCGACGGATGTGATCTACATCATCATCGCAGCCGTCACCTGTGCGGGTATCATGCAGGCATCAGGTGGTATGGACTGGTTGATCCAGATTGCTGAGAAGATGCTCCGCAAACATCCGGATCGCATCACCTTCCTCGCCCCGCTGTGTACGTTCTTCCTGACGGTTTTAGTTGGTACAGGTCACGTCGTATACACCTTGATGCCAATCATTTGCGACATTGCGTTAAAGAAAGGCATCCGTCCTGAGCGTCCTTGTGGTGTGGCCTCTATCGCCTCTCAGGTGGGTATCACCTGTTCACCCATCGCCGCCGCCGTTGTGGCCTTCGTCACCATCTCCAATGCCAACCATTTCGACATCACCATTCCCCGTGTGCTGATGGTCTCCATCCCGGCTTGTGTGTGTGGTCTGATGGCTGCTGCTGCCGCTTCCTACCGTCGTGGTCTCGACCTCGACAAGGATCCTGAGTTCCAGAAGAAGATTGCCGATCCCGTTCAGCGTGATTACATCTACGGTTCTGGTGCCACCACCCTCGACAAGGAGATCCCGCAGTCGGCCAAGAACGCTGTGTTCATCTTCCTCGGTGCCCTCGCTGTCATCGTGATGTTCGCTGCCTTACCCGAACTGCTGCCCTCATACGAGACCATCAAGGCCATCAAGGGTGCTGCTCCACTCCCCATCATCGATGGTAATACAACGATCTCTGCAGATGCACTTGCAAAAGCAGGTATTGTTGCCGAAGGAATGACGCAGAAGAGTATGGTTGGTCTGAAGATGAACCTCGTCATCCAGATTGTGATGATCTCTGCCGCAGCGCTGATGATCATCTTCTGTAAGGCTGCTCCGAAGAAGGCCGTCGCAGGACCCGTCTGGCAGTCAGGTATGGTGGCCGTTGTCGCCATCTACGGTATCGCCTGGCTGGCCGACACCTATTTCTCTAATTACATGTCTGAGATGCAGGCTGGCCTCGAGGACATCGTAGCCCAGTACCCCTGGAGCATCGCTCTGGTGTTCTTCCTGGTCTCTGTGCTCATCAACTCTCAGGGTGCTGTGGTGGTGGCCATGTTGCCGCTGGCCTACAAGTTAGGCATCCCTGGTCCTGTGCTGCTGGGTGTGCTGCCTTCCGTCTACGGTTACTTCTTCATCCCCAACTATCCCTCTGATATCGCCACCGTGAACTTCGACCGTTCAGGAACGACCGTCATCGGAAAATACCTGCTGAACCACTCGTTCATGATGCCAGGTCTGATCTGCGTGTTCACCTCAACGATCGTCGCTTACCTCATCACGATGATATTCTATTAAATCAGCCTTCACGCATCTGCTGGAGCAGCGCCTTCTGCCGCTCTGTCAGGTTCGTAGGCAGTTTCACCTGATAAGTGATGATCAGATCACCGAAGGTTCCGTCTCCGCGGTCATATCCCTTGCCGCGGAGACGTACTTTTGTACCAGGCTGCGTCTCCGGCTTGATCTTCATCTTCACCTTCTGACCGTTGCTCAGCGAGAGCATCACCTCACCGCCAAGCAGGGCCGTATAGAGATCGATGGTCACATTGGCGTTCATCTCACCAGAGTTCGTACGCGCCTGACGGCCATAGCCTGCGCCACCGGACGAGAAGCCCTGGAAACCGCCAAAGCCCCCACCCTCCCGGCCTTTGCGGCCAAAGAGACTCTCGAAGAAATCACTGAATCCGCCGCCTGAGCCCGACGTGAACTGCGAGAAGTCGAAGCCGCCAAAGGGGTTGCCCCCGCCAGCACCTCCGCCAAAGCCTTGGAACTGCTCAGCCTGCTTCCACTGTTCACCATATTGGTCGTACTTACGTCGCTTTTCAGGATCGCCGATCACATCATACGCCTCCTGCAGGGCCTGGAACTTCGCCTGGGCCTTGGGATCGTCGGGATGCAGGTCGGGATGGAACTGCTTCGCCCGCTTCAGGTATGCTTTCTTCACATCCTTCTGCGGAATCGTCTTGTCGACGCCTAAAATCTTGTAATAGTCAATAAATGCCATAATCGTTTCCTCCTTATCTTTTATTTGTTTTCTACAAAAAAACTGCAAAAAGTGTGCCTAAAACACCATAAACTCTTGGCGGTTTGATTTTTTCTTCGTAATTTTGCCGAAAAATTAATCAATTATGAAGAAAGTCATCATTTTAGCCCTCCTGCTCATGAGCATGCTACCGATGTCAGGACAACAGACGAAGACCATCCGGATGAAAGTCATCGAGACCAGCGACGTGCACGGTCACTTCTTCCCCTACGACTTCATGGAGCGCAAGCCCCTCAAGGGAACGCTCACCCGTGCGAACACCTATATTAAAAAGGAACGCGCGAAGTACGGCGACCACCTGCTGCTCATCGACAACGGTGACATCCTGCAAGGCCAGCCCTGCGTCTACTGGTCCAACTACGTGATGCCTGAGGACGAGAACCTCGCTGCCTCTGTCATCAACTATATGGGCTACGACGCTGAGACCGTCGGCAATCACGACATCGAGCCCGGCCATAAGGTATACGACAAGTGGATCCGCGAGGTGCGCTGTCCGTTGCTGGGTGCAAACATCGTGAAGGCCGGCTCCGACGGCACAGCCCATCCGAAGAACATCTACGACGGCCTGCACCCCTACTCCGTCCACGTTATCGACGGTGTGAAGATCTGCATCATCGGCATGCTTACGCCCGCCATCCCCAACTGGCTGACAGAGAACGTGTGGAAGGGAATGGAGTTCGAGGAGATGACTGCCTGCGCGAAGAAATGGGTGAAATACATCAAGGAGGTGGAGAAGCCCGACCTGATCTTCGGACTCTTCCATTCAGGCAAGGACGGCGGCATCATCACAGACACCTACGAGGAGAACGCCACAGAGGCCGTCGCCCGTGAGGTGCCCGGCTTCGACGTCATCTTCTTCGGACACGACCATCAGGTACACAACGAGTGGGTCACGAACAAAGAGGGTCAGCAGGTGCTCATCATCGACCCATCCTGCTATGTCAGGAATGTGGCAGAGGCAGAGATTGAGCTGACCATTGAGAACGGCCGTCTGGTGAAGAAGGACATCAAGGGCGAGATCGTCAGCGTGCTCGACGAGCAGGTCGACGAAGAGATGGTCACCCACTTCCAGCCTCGCATCGACGCCGTGAAAGCATACGTAGACCGTAAGATCGGCACCTTCGAGAACACAATCTACACACGCGACTGCTTCTTCGGCAACTCCGCCTTCGCCGACCTGATCCACAACCTGCAAATGGAGATCACAGGCGCTGACGTGTCCATCACCGCTCCCCTCTCGTTCAACGCCAAGATCGATGCGGGCGACGTGACCCAGGCTGATATGTTCAAGCTCTACCGCTTCGAGAACCTGCTGCTCGTGCTCCGCATGACGGGCGAGGAGATCCGCAAGCATCTGGAGATGAGCTACGACATCTGGACGAACCAGATGAAGTCGCCCGATGACCATATCCTGCTGCTCAACGACGAGATGAAGGACGACCAGCAGCGCGCGGGCTTCAAGTACTACACCTTCAACTTCGACTCTGCCGCCGGTATCGACTACGAGGTGGACGTCACCAAGCCCGACGGTGAGAAGGTGCATATCCTCCGTATGTCAAACGGTCAGCCTTTCAATGAGAAGAAATGGTACAAGGTAGCGATGAACAGCTATCGCGCCAACGGTGGCGGCGAGCTGCTCACTCACGGTGCCGGCATCCCCAAGGACTCGCTTGCCAGCCGCGTGATCTACTGCAGCGAACTCGACCAGCGCCATTATCTGACGGAGGAGATCAAGCGCCTGGGCTCCATCAACCCCCAGCCGAACGCCAACTGGAAGTTCGTTCCTGAGGAATGGGTAAAGCCCGCCATCGAGCGCGACAGGAAGCTACTGTTTGGGAAATAAAAAGAAATGAAGATGACCTATTATTTCGTATTTTGCAAGGAAGAACTGCTGTTGGAGAAGAAGTCTGACGGCAGTTATACGATCCCTCTGTGCGAGGAGCCGCCTACGGAGGTGAAGCCCTGGACGCACCAGATGACCATCACCCCGATGGCCGACGGCACACCCGTCATCACCTATCGCATCGACGCCCCCATCACTGACGACGCACGCTATGAGATGATCGGCCTGCGCAAGAGTTTCTATCATTTGGAGAAGCCGCTCTATCTGAAGGCCGGCAAGTGTCAGGAACTGCTCTACTGGGACCAGAACACGAAATACTGTGGTGTCTGTGGTGCCCCGATGCGGATGGATACCGACATCTCGAAGAAGTGTACTTCTTGCGGCAAGGAGATCTGGCCGCAGTTAGCGACAGCCGTCATCGTACTCATCCATAAGGGCGACGAGGTGCTGCTCGTCCGTGCAAAGAACTTCCGTACGGACTTCTACGGTCTCGTGGCCGGTTTTGTCGAGACAGGTGAGACGCTTGAGGAAGCCGTCGCCCGTGAGGCTTTCGAGGAGACGGGCGTCAGGATTACCAACATCCGTTACTTCGCCTCGCAGCCTTGGCCCTACCCCTGCGGACTGATGGTGGGCTTCAATGCCGACTACGTCAGCGGCGACATCCACCTCCAGCGCTCAGAGATCGCCAAGGGTGGCTGGTTCCGTAAGGACAACCTACCCACCATCCCCGAGAAGCTCTCCATCGCCCGTATGCTCCTCGACGCCTGGCTCGGGGAGTGACAGACTGTCTGCGTCCTCTTCAGCAGTCTTTCTGATGAGGTCCATCAGCGCCTGACGGTTCACGATCTTGCCTTCAGGCAGCTGTTTGTCGAGAGTCTTCCATTTGTTCTTTAAGTCTTCTAATTTCATGTTTGTGTTGTGTCTGGGTGAGTTTACATCTTCCTCAGTTTATGCCTGATATGGTTGAGTTTCACCCCTATGTTGTTAGTCGTCGTTCCGAGTATGTCGGCCATCGTCTGATAACTCATGTCCTCGAGCTCGTCATGATTCTTGGCAGAGAAGTAGCACACCTTGTAGATCACGCGCTCATGGGCGTCAATCATGTCAAGGAAGTCTTTCTCCAGTTCTTTATCCATCCTCCTGGACTAATATTCCAGCAGCTTCATCGTCATCTCTCCCTTGTACGAGATAACCGCCTCTACAAGGTAACAGCTGGCGCCGTCGGGGATACAGAGCGTGGCGTTGAAGTGCAGGCCGGCCGCATCAGCCTTGCTGTACTCCATGTTCGCCAGCACGGCCTCGTCGAGGAACGACGCCGGCACCATATTCGTAAACTGCTGTTTGCGGAAGTCGCTCGAGTACATGCACTGGGCTCCGTTATACACGCTGATGTGCATGATATTGTCGTAGTACACGTTCTCCACCTCCATACCGTCATCGTTGAACGTCCGTCGCACCACCTTATAGCGCGTGGGATTGATGGCGATATACCAGTGGTAGCGGGCGCCGTTGTAGCTGACCACAGAGTCGGTCTTCACCTGATGCGTGTAGGTCATCACCGTCGCAGGCTTCGTTTCCTGCACGAAGAGCGAGTCGGCCTCCACATCGTCCGCCTTGTGATACGTGACCAAGTCACCGTTCTGGTTGCGGAAGCTGAAGACGTGGGCCGTCTGCTTCTCGATGGCATAGGCTGTGCCTGAGGAGAGTGTCAGCGAGTCGCCGACGATCTTGAAGTAGGCCGGCATACTGGTGGAGTCGGCATAGAAGATAGTGTCGCCCACCACGCGGAACGACATATCTTCCGTCTCCGCATCGACCCAGACACCCTGCATGAGTGCCTTTGCCTCACGGTCTTCGTCCTGCTGGCTGACTTCGGACTTCTGTCCTCCACATCCTGCCAGCAACAGAACTGCCACCACTATGCCGCCATATTTTCTCATTTTCCGATGCAGTGATACTCGAAGTTGTTCTCTTCAAGTTCCTCGATATCAAAGATGTTTCGTCCGTCGATCACTAACGGCCGCTTCATCGCCTTCTTGATGACGCCCCATCCGGGCAGACGGAACTCCTTCCACTCCGTGAGCAGCAGCAGGGCGTCGGCATCCAGCACGGCGTCGTACATATCACGACAGTAGGTCACCGTATCACCGATCCTGCGCTTGCACTCATCCATCGCGATGGGGTCATACACGCGCAGCGTGCAGCCAGCCTTCAGCAGCTTGTCGATCATCACGAGGGCCGTCGACTCACGCATATCGTCGGTCTCAGGCTTGAACGACAGTCCCCACATGGCGAAGGTCTTGCCCTTCAGGGCTTCCTCAGAGCCGAAGGCCTTCACGAGCTTCTCGTAGAGCACGCTCTTCTGGCGCTCGTTCACGCGCTCCACCGCCTTCAACACCTCCATCGAGTAGCCGTTCTGGTCGGCCGTCTTGATGAGTGCCTTCACGTCCTTGGGGAAGCACGAGCCACCATAGCCGCAGCCGGCATAGAGGAACTTGCGGCCGATACGGGTGTCGGAGCCTATTCCCGCGCGTACCATATTAACATCCGCGCCCACGCGCTCGCAAAGGTTGGCGATGTCGTTCATGAATGAGATACGCGTGGCGAGCATCGAGTTGGCGGCATATTTGGTCATCTCGGCCGAGGGGATATCCATGAAGATCACGCGGAAGTTGTTGATCAGGAAGGGCTTGTAGAGCTTCGTGAGCACCTTCTTCGCATGATCGCTCTCCACACCGACCACCACACGGTCGGGCGACATGAAGTCCTTGATGGCGTTACCCTCCTTGAGGAACTCAGGGTTCGAGGCGACGTCGAACTCAATGTCCACACCGCGCTTCTCCAGTTCCTCCTCGATGGCCTTGCGCACCTTCTTCGCCGTACCCACAGGCACCGTCGACTTGGTGACGACCACCACATAGTGGTTCAGGTTTTGTCCGATGGTACGGGCCACCTGGAGCACATATTTCAGGTCGGCCGAACCATCCTCATCAGGAGGCGTACCTACGGCCGAGAACACGATCTGCACATCGTCGAGTACAGAGGCGAGGTCGGTCGTAAACTTCAGTCGGCCGGCAGCCACATTCTTCTTCACCAGTTCGTCGAGACCCGGCTCATAGATGGGAATCTCGCCGTTCTGCAGACGTTCAATCTTCGCTGCGTCCACATCGACGCACGTCACATTAGCACCTGTGTCAGCGAAACACGTTCCCGACACCAATCCTACATATCCAGTTCCTACAATTGCAATATTCATTTGTCCTTTAACTTCTTTAACTTCCTTAACTTCTTTAACTACCTCTTACTCAAACACTTCTGCATCTTTCAGCAAGGGTTGCTTCAAGTCCTTCTCACTCGTCAGCACCTTCGCCGGGTCGATGGGCCACTCGATGCCCAGTTCGGGGTCGTTCCAGCGGATGCCGGCATCACACTGGGGCGCGTAGGGGTTGTCCACCTTATAGGTGAAGATCGCCTCGTCGCTCATCACGAGGAAGCCGTGAGCGAACCCGCGCGGGATGAAGAACTGGCGCTTGTTCTCCTCGCTCAGCTCCACCATCACGTGCTGGCCGAACGTCGGACTCGACTTGCGGATGTCCACCGCCACATCGAGCACCTTGCCCTTGATCACACGCACGAGCTTGGCCTGCGAGGCATCGCCCTTCTGGTAGTGCAGGCCGCGCAGCACACCGAACGACGACTTCGACTCGTTGTCCTGGATGAACACCGTCCGGCCGACATGCTCGTCGAACTCTGCCTGCTTCCAGGCCTCCATGAAATAGCCGCGGGCATCTTGAAACACCTTCGGCTCGATAATGAATACACCCTTGATTTTGGTCTCTTTATACTCCATGTTTATCAAATTTTGTGCAAAGGTACACTAAAATTTCCATTTAATACTCATTTTAAGTTTCTTTTATTTGTTTATTTCCAAAATTTGCCGTAATTTTGCACACGTGATAGAACTTGAACGACATATTGAGATACTTTTGCTGAGCAACGACTGCGTCATTGTCCCGGGTCTGGGAGGCTTCATGACGCATCATGTCGAGGCGCGCTACGACGAGCGGGACAGCATGTTCCTGCCCCCGCTGCGCACCCTCGGGTTCAATCCCCAGCTCAACATCAACGACTCGCTGCTCGTGCAGTCCTACATCGAGGCCTACGACATCAGCTACCCCGAAGCCCTCCAGCGCATCGACGACGAGGTGAACGAGCTCCGTCAGCATGTGGAGAACGAGGGCAGCTACGAGCTGAACGACATCGGTGTGCTGTCGCTCAACGAAGACGGCAACTACGTCTTCACCCCCTGCGAGGCCGGCATCCTCACCCCTTCCCTCTACGGTCTCAGCTCGTTCGAGATCTTCCCCATCAAGGCGAAGGCCGAGCAGCCCCAGCCCGTCGTCGTCCAGGAGCCAGAACCCGCCGCTGAGCCTACGGCCAAGATCGTCGGCATCGACACCGAGACCGCCGAGTCGGAGACCAACGATACCGACATCGAGGAAGATCAGGAGGAAGACGACGGCAACTACGTCCGTATCAAATACACGTGGATCCGCAACGCTGTCGCCATCGCCGCCATCCTCATCGCCATCTTCATCCTCGCCCTGCCCACTGGCAAGACCGAGATGATGCAGCGCACCATCAGCAACCTCAACAACGGCATCCTCTTCGGCATGATGTCTGAAGATACGAACACGAGCAAGATCGAGATCAAGAAGGCCGACCTCGCGAAGGTGGTCGTCAAAGACTCTGTCGCCCTGCGCGACACCCTCCAGCGCGACACCGTCGCCACCCCTGAGACGGAACCCGTCGAGACGGCCGGTGAAGTGCGCAAGACCTACTGCATCGTTCTGGCCAGCCACGTCTCCGCGCGCAACGCCAACGACTTCATCGAGCGCCTCGGGAAGAAAGGCTTCGACCGTTTGGAGATCTTCGAGCGCAACAACGTCCGCCGCGTCATCTACGGCTATTATCCTTCTGAGGAAGCCGCCCAAGACGATCTCCGTCTCTTTCATGGCCAGTCCGAGACCTCTGAGGCCTGGGTCATGTCATTATAGAATCTGTGTAATCTCTGCGTAATCTGTGGTTAAACTATGAAGCGTGTCCGCTGTCCCAAATGTGAGAACTTCATCACCTTCGATGAGACCCGTTATGCCGACGGCCAGTCGCTCGTGTTCCAGTGTCCCGACTGCGGCAAGCAGTTCGCCATCCGCATCGGCGTGAGCAAGCTGCGCGACCGCCAGAAAGACGAGAACCCCGACGAGCAGGCCGACGAACAGGGCTGCGGCTCCATCGTCGTCATCGAGAACATGTTCCACTACAAGCAGGTCATCCCCCTCCGCATGGGCGACAACGTCATCGGCCGCCATCAGAAGGGCAATCCCATCAACACGCCCTTCGAGACCGTCGACCCCAGCGTCGACCTGAACCACTGCACCGTCACCGTCAGCCGCGACAAGCACGGTGCCCTGCGCTATACGCTGAAGGACAACAACAGCAACACGGGCACCTTCGTCGACAACGTCGAGCTCACGCCCCGCGAGCGTCGCGTCATCACCGATGGCACACTCTTCACCATCGGGGCCACCAGCATTATCCTGAGGGCCTCCGACAGCGAAGAGTGATCAAGCTTTTCTCTTGGAGTTAGAATTTGAACAGGTTGCAGAAAATGATTGCAGCCGTCCATACGTGGTTATTGCAATTGCAATAGCCGAGTGTCTTCGAGTTCTTCGACATGTCGACACGACCGGCAGACTTCACCTCGGCCACCGTAGCATTCGAGCCCTTCACGGCGATGGAACCGCCCGAAGTGACGCTGCAGAGCAGTTTGCCGGAACCGTCCTTGATGTCGCCCGACCAGATGCTGCCGATCTTGCGGCCCGTGCCGTCGGTGATGTCGCCATTACCCTTGGGCAACTTCCCCACCTTCTTGTGAGACCAGTTATACACCACGCCGTTCGCATCGACGAACCCACGGGCGCTGCCCTTCTCAATCTTGTACTCGCGCACCTTCTTCTGCGTGCTGTTCGAAGTGACGGCACTCTTGCTCGTGCTCTTGCCCGTGCTCTTCGCAACCTGTGCCTGTACTGTCGTCATACCCAGCAGCATGGCTGCCGATACGACCATGATTCTCAGATTTCTCTTCATAACTTCAATGGTTTTTGGTTTTACTTCTGAACGTTATTCTATTTTGCGATTGCAAAGTTACGACATTTCCCTGATATATGCAAGCATTTCTCCTATTTATTATTATAAGGTAAGGGCCGGCAGCTTCAGCCCTTAATTTTACTTACTGTAAACCGTTGCTGTAGTCTAATGAAACTACTGCTTTACAGGCGCTAAAATTCCTGTTTCCTTTCTGCATTACCTACGACACA
This sequence comes from Prevotella sp., assembly GCA_017474845.1. Lineage (GTDB taxonomy): Bacteria > Bacteroidota > Bacteroidia > Bacteroidales > Bacteroidaceae > Prevotella. Next base: position 53,171 of record JAFVGS010000054.1, on the reverse strand, counting down.
TTAATCATCATTCGTTTTGTAAACATTTTCTACAACTTCATTACGCATTACACATTACATGATATAAAAACTGAATATAGTACTCATTATTATATCACAATATATTAGTAATATTATAATATTACTAATATATATATTATACATGTAACCATATTCCAATCCACAAACATAAAATCAGTACAATGTAATTTGTAATGTAATGACATTTCGTAGTGTCCAAAGAACCTGAAATCAGGCAGGCATGCGGAGCGACTTTCCCTCCGCATGCCATTATTTTACCACCTATTTAATAATTTTGCGCTAATATGTGTGGGAAAAGAATAATTTTTAGTACCTTTGCACCCTGAAAAAAGAAAATGGAAACAAAGAAAGACCAAATGGACACAACAGCAATACTGCTTCTGCACTGCCCTGACCAACAGGGTATCATCTCGGAAGTGACGAAGTTTATCACTGACAACAAGGGCAACATCGTGTACCTGGACCAGTATGTGGACAAGGTAGAGGGTATGTTCTTCATGCGCATCGCATGGGAGCTGGAGGGTTTCCTCATCCCGCGCGACAAGCTCTACGACTACATCACGACGCTCTACGCCCAGAGATATAAGATGAAGTTCTCGCTCTACTACAGCGACAAGCGTCCGAGGATGGCGATCTTCGTGAGCAAGATGAGCCACTGCCTCTACGACCTGCTGGCGCGCTGGAAGGCGGGAGAGTTCAACTGCGACATCCCCTGCATCGTCTCGAACCATGAGGACCTGCGCTACGTGGCCGACCAGTTCGGCATCCCCTACTACGTGTGGAGCATCAAGAAGGACCACTCGAACAAGGAGGAGGTGGAGAAGGCGGAGATGGAACTGCTGAAGAAGGAGGACATCTCGTTTATCGTGCTGGCGCGCTACATGCAGATTATCTCCGACGAGATGATCGCCGAGTATCCGCACCACATCATCAACATCCACCACTCGTTCCTGCCGGCATTCATCGGTGCCAAGCCCTATCATCAGGCCTACGAGCGCGGTGTGAAGATCATCGGTGCCACATCGCACTACGTGACGGCGGAGCTCGACGCAGGACCGATCATCGAACAGGACGTGACGCGCATCACCCACAAGGACACGCCTGAGAGTCTCGTGCTGAAGGGCAAGGACCTGGAGAAGATCGTGCTCTCGCACGCCGTCTCGAAGCACATCCAGCGCAAGATCCTGACATACAAGAATAAAACAATAATTTTTAGTTAAGGAGATATGGAGACAAGGAGACATGGAGACAAGGAGTTCAAGACAATACATTTATATCGTCTTGGGTTTCTTAAATCATCTTTGGAGCATCCTACATTTGTCCTGAACTCCTTGAACTCCTTGTCTCCCTGTTTACTTAAAATGAAAGAGAATGAATGTAGCAATCGTGAAATATAACGCAGGGAATGTGTATTCGGTGGTGAATGCACTGAGGCGGCTGGGTATCGAGCCGACGCTGACGGATGATGCCGAACAGCTGAGGAAGGCGGACAAGGTGCTCTTCCCCGGACAGGGCGAAGCCAGCGGGGCGATGGCCTATCTGAAGGCCCGCCGACTGGACGAACTGATCCGCGACCTGCGACAGCCCGTATTAGGCATCTGCATCGGTCAGCAGCTGTTGTGCCGTCACTCCGAGGAGGGCGACACCGACTGCATCGGCGTGTTTGATGCGGAGGTGAAGCGCTTCCAGCCACAGCGCCACGAGGACAAGGTGCCGTGTATGGGGTGGAACGAGCTGAATATAATGGATAATGGACAATGGACGATGGATAATGGAAAGAATCCATTGTTGGAGGGTCTGGGTGAAAAGCCGTATGTGTATTTCGTGCACAGCTATTATGTGCCGGTGTGCGAGGAGACCATCGCGACGGCGGACTATATCCTGCCCTACTCTGCCTCGATGCACAAGGATAATTTCTACGCCTGCCAGTTCCACCCGGAGAAGAGCGGACGCGTGGGCGAGAAAATTCTGGAGAACTTTCTCCAATTGACAATTGATAATGGATAATTGACAATGAAGATAGAACTGATTCCAGCCATAGACATTATCGGAGGCCAGTGCGTGAGACTGACCAAGGGCGACTACGACCATAAGACGGTGTATGGCGAGCCTCTGGATATGGCTCTTGAGTTCGAGCGCATAGGCTACAGACGGCTGCACGTCGTAGACCTCGACGGTGCTAAGTCGAAGCACATCGTGAACAGTGAGGTGCTCCGTCAGATCACGACGGCAACCCGGCTGACGGTCGACTTCGGCGGCGGCATCAAGACCGATGAGGATATCAAGACGGCCTTCGCCGCAGGTGCCTCGATGGTGACCATCGGCAGCATCGCCGTCACGCAACCAGATCTATTTATGGGTTGGTTAGAGAAATACGGTGCAGAGAAGATCATCCTGGGTGCCGACGTGCGCCACGGGAAGATCAGCATCAACGGCTGGAAGGAGGATTCGGGCGAAGACCTGCTGCCCTTCCTGAAGAAATATATCGACGCCGGTGTAAGGAACGTGCTGTGTACGGAGATCTCGAAGGACGGTACCCTCGCAGGACCCGCCATCGGACTCTACAAAGATATCATGGCCGCCTATCCGCAACTGCACCTCATCGCCTCGGGCGGTGTGTCGTCGAAAGAGGATATCGAGGCCCTCGATGCGGCGGGCATCCCGGCTGTCGTCTTCGGCAAAGCCATCTACGAAGGCCGCATCGACCTTCATGAATTAATAGCAACAGATGAACACGGAAAAACACGGGAATCTGAGTCTGTCCGTGTCAATCCGATGCAAAAATAAAACCGAGTATGGGATTAGCAAAACGAATCATACCCTGTCTGGATGTGAAGGACGGTGAGACCGTGAAGGGAACGAACTTCGTGAACCTGCGGAGTGCTGGCGACCCGGTGGAGCTGGGCAAGGCCTACTCTGAGCAGGGTGCCGACGAACTGTGCTTCCTCGACATCACCGCGAGCTTCGAGGGCCGCAAGACCTTTACGGAGATGGTCACCCGCGTGGCCAAGGAAATCAACATCCCCTTCACCGTGGGCGGAGGCATCAACGAACTGGCTGACGTGGAGCGGCTGCTCTATGCCGGTGCCGACAAGGTGAGCGTGAACTCTGCCGCCATCCGCAGGCCGGAACTGATCAATGAGATCACCACACGCTTCGGTTCCCAGGTGTGTGTCTGTGCCATCGACGCCCGACTGGACGAAGACGGCTGGCACTGTTATCTGAAAGGCGGTCGTGAGCGCACGGAGCGCGGACTCTTCGAGTGGGCGCGTGAGGCTCAGGATCGTGGAGCCGGAGAGATACTCTTCACGTCGATGAACCACGACGGCGTGAAGGAGGGCTATGCCAACGAGGCGCTGCGCGAACTGGCAGATACCCTGTCGATACCCATCATCGCCAGCGGCGGTGCTGGTTGTAAGGAGCACTTCCGCGACGCCTTCACTGAAGGTCACGCCGATGCCGCTCTTGCCGCCAGCGTGTTCCATTTCGGCGAGATTCCCATCCCGGAACTGAAGCAGTACCTGCGCGGGGAAGGGATCAACGTGAGAATCTAGTAAATAATAATAAAAACAAGGATTAAAGAATTGGAAGGATGAATCAAGGATGGGGAAAAATCCATAAATCCTTAAATCCTTGTTTAAATAAATAGAAAAAATGAAGATAGATTTTGAGAAGTGCGGCGGGCTGGTGCCTGCGATAGTACAGGACGCTGAGACGAAGAACGTGCTGATGCTTGGCTATATGAACGAAGAGGCATACCAGAAGACCCTCGACACGAAGAAGGTGACTTTCTGGAGCCGAAGTCGTAAGTGTCTGTGGACGAAGGGCGAGACCAGCGGGAACTTCCTCGACCTGGTGAGTATTAAGGTGGACTGCGACAATGATACGCTGCTGGTGAGGGCCAATCCTCACGGGCCAACGTGTCATAAAGGTACGGATACGTGTTGGGGGGAGGAGAATAAGAGCATTGTTCAGACCACCCCTACCCCTCCTAACTTAGGAGGGGAAAAAGATAGTCTGCTGTTCCTGAAGGAGTTGCAGGATTTTATCGACAAGCGGCATGAGGAGATGCCGGAGGGGAGTTATACGACGAAGCTGTTCAAGGATGGTGTGAAGCGCATCGCCCAGAAGGTGGGAGAAGAAGCCCTTGAGACCGTCATCGAGGCCTGTACGGGTACCAGCGAACAGCTGACCTACGAGGCATCGGACATGCTCTATCACCTCATCGTGCTGCTGACCGCCAAAGGCCTGCGCATCGAGGATCTCGTGGAGGAACTGCACCGCCGTCATGATCCCAACTGGGACAAACAGCGCCGCGAGGCCAAAGCCAAGGGACAAATGAAATAAACGACAACGACCATGCTGATCAGTTATAAGAACGCAAACATCTACCAGCGACACGGGATCTGTGTGCTGAAGAACGTGAACTTCCAAGTGGATGAGGGACAGTTCATCTACCTCATCGGCCGTGTGGGTTCTGGTAAGACCACGCTGATGCGTACGCTCTACTGTGAGCTGGAGATGGACGAGGCCGACGAGGCGATGGTGCTCGGTCACGATCTGCTGACCATCCGTCAGAAGGAGATTCCCGCCCTGAGAAGGGAGATGGGTGTCGTGTTCCAGGACTTCCAGCTGCTGGCCGACCGTACGGTGTACAAGAACCTTGAGTTCGTGCTGAAGGCCACAGGCTGGAAGAAGAAAGACGGCATCAGCGAGCGCATCACAGAGGTGCTGGAGGCTGTGGATATGGCTGACAAGAGCGACCGCATGCCCTTCGAGCTCTCCGGCGGTGAGCAGCAGCGTGTGGCCATCGCACGAGCCATCCTCAACAAGCCGAAGCTCATCCTCGCCGACGAGCCCACAGGCAACCTCGACCCAGAGACGTCGGACACGATCATCAAGCTGCTCTTCGACATCGCCGCCAAGGGAACGGCTGTCGTGATGTCGACCCACAACCTGCCGATGATCAAGGAGAACCCCAGCATCATCTACCGCTGTCAGGACGAGCGGATGGAGGAGATCACCTCCGACTTCAACAACCTCGTGATGTTCGACGATACGCCGGATACGGATGAGATCACCGTCCGCTATTCACAGAGAATGGAAATCTGAAAAAGGTAAAAAGGTGAATAGGTGAATAAGTAAAAAGTGAAAAAATAGAATATAAAAACAGCATAATTATGAAAGTGATGAAATTCGGCGGTACGTCCGTCGGCACCCCACAGAGAATGAAAGAGGTGACCAAGCTGGTCACGAAGTCTGGCGAACCCGTGTTCGTTGTCCTCTCAGCCATGTCTGGCACCACCAACTCACTGGTGGAGATCTCAGACTACCTGTACAAGAAGAACCCCGACGGCGCCAACGAGGTGATCAACCGTCTGGAACAGAAGTACGACAAGCACGTCGAGGAGCTCTACAGCACTGAGGAGACAAAGGCTGCCACACGTGAGTTCCTGCGCAGTGAGTTCGACTTCCTCCGTTCGTTCACCAAGGAGCTGTTCACCAGCTTCGAGGAGAAGAGCATCGTCGCCCAGGGAGAGATCATCTCGACGAACATGGTCGTGAACTACATGAAGGAGCAGGGTATCAACGCCGTGCTGCTCAACGCCCTCGACTTCATGCGTACCGACAAGAACGCCGAGCCCGATCTCATGTATATCCGTGAGAAGCTGAAGCCCATCCTCGCAGACAACGAGGGTGCACAGGTGTATCTCACCCAGGGATTCATCTGCCGCAATGCCTATGGCGAGATCGACAACCTGCAGCGTGGCGGCAGCGACTACACCGCCTCACTCGTCGGCGAAGCCATCAACGCTGAGGAGATCCAGATATGGACCGATATCGACGGCATGCACAACAACGACCCGCGTGTGGTGGACAAGACCGATCCCGTGCATCAGCTGCACTTCGAGGAGGCTGCCGAGCTGGCCTACTTCGGTGCGAAGATCCTCCACCCCACCTGCATCCAGCCTGCGAAGTATGCCGGCATCCCCGTGCGTCTGCTGAACACGATGGATCCTGATGCTGAGGGTACGACCATCTCGAACAAGACCGAATACGGCAAGATCAAGGCCATCGCCGCCAAGGACAACATCACCGCCATCAAGATCAAGTCATCACGCATGCTCCTGGCAACGGGTTTCCTGCGCAAGGTGTTCGAGATCTTCGAGAGCTATCAGACGAGTATCGACATGATCTGTACCTCTGAGGTGGGTGTGTCGATGAGTATCGACAACTCCTCCCATCTGGGTGAGATCGTCGATGAACTGAAGAAGTACGGCACAGTGACCGTCGACACGAACATGTGTATCGTCTGTGTCGTCGGCGACCTCGACTGGTCGAACATCGGTTTCGAGACCCTCGCCCTCGACGCGCTGAAGGATATCCCTGTGCGTATGGTCAGCTACGGCGGCTCGAACTACAATATCTCCTTCCTCATCCGTGAGGAGGACAAGAAGCGTGCCCTGCAGAATCTCAGTAATACGATATTTTACAAGAAATAATGGCTAAAGGACAATTCCCTGTAGAGAAGCTGCAGCAGATCGAGACGCCCTTCTACTACTACGATGCGGAACTGTTGCGCGAGACGCTGCGCAGCATCAACGCCGAGGCACAGAAACACGAGGGTTTCGTGGTGCACTACGCCGTCAAGGCAAACGCCAACCCGCGTGTCCTCCGCATCATCCGTGAGGCAGGACTGGGCGCCGACTGTGTCAGCGGCGGAGAGATCGAGGCTTCCGTCAAGGCGGGATTCCCCTCGACGAAGATCGTCTATGCAGGTGTGGGTAAGGCCGACTGGGAGATCAACCTCGGCCTCGACAGCGATATCTTCTGCTTCAACGTGGAGAGCATCCCGGAACTGGAGGTCATCAACGAACTGGCAGCCGCAAAAGGCAAGACAGCCCGTGTGGCCTTCCGTCTGAATCCCAATGTGGGTGCCCATACCCATGCGAACATCACCACAGGACTGGCTGAGAACAAGTTCGGCATCGCCATGCGCGACATGCTCAGTGTGATCGGTGAGGCTGAGAAACTGTCGAACGTGAAGTTCGTGGGTCTGCACTTCCATATCGGTTCACAGATTCTTGACATGGGCGACTTCGAAGCCCTCTGCAACCGTGTGAACGAACTGCAGGACGAACTCGACCGTCACCGCATCCGTGTGGAGCATATCAACGTTGGCGGCGGACTGGGTGTGGACTACGCCCATCCCAACCGTGTGCCTGTTCCTGACTTCAAGGCCTACTTCGACACATACGCCCGTAAACTGAAGCTTCGTCCCGGTCAGACGCTACACTTCGAGCTCGGCCGTGCGGTTGTGGCGCAGTGCGGCTCACTCATCACGCGTACCTTATATATTAAAGAAGGCGCTGTGAAGAAGTTCACCATCGTCGATGCCGGCTTCACTGATCTCATCCGTCCAGCCCTCTATCAGGCCTATCATAAGATCGAGAACATCTGCAGCGATGAACCTGTGGAGGCCTACGATGTCGTCGGCCCCATCTGTGAGTCAACGGACGTGTTCGCGAAGCAGATCGACCTCAACCGGGCCAAACGTGGCGACCTGCTCGCCATCCGCTCGGCCGGAGCCTATGGTGAGATTATGGCGTCGCAGTATAATCTGCGCCGTCTGCCCAAGGGCTATATGAGTGATGAAGTGTAATTTTTTCATAATATGAGTACAGGACAGCATCCTTTTTCAGTCATCATCACTGTCTACGACCAGGCTCATGATCTGGAAGAACAGTTGCCCGCCTTCCTCAAACAGGAGTATGAGCCGGGCTATGAGGTCATCGTCGTCGACGAGTCGTCGACAGACGAGACCCCTGATGTGCTGAAACTGCTGAAAAACGAATACAAGCATCTCTACAGCACCTTCCTGCCGAAGGCCAGCGCCCAGACGTATCGTCGGAAGATTGCCTTGAACATCGGCATCAAAGCCTCTCATCATGAGTTCATTATCATCGCAAAAGCCAATAAAGCACCAGCCGATACGGATGTCTTCAAGGCTGTTGGGGAAGTGCTCGACCAGCAGGCAGAGCTCACCCTGGGCTATGTGACGAAGAAGCACATCCGCCTGCAGCCCTTCGACACGATAGCTGAGGCAGCTGGACATATCCGCAGGTTGGAGCGCAAGCTGAGGAAGGTGCATGAATGTAAATTCGGAAATTACGTCTGGGGCCGATATGACTTCATCATCGTCAGGAAGGACTGCAGCCTCGAACTGTTAAAACTTTTCGAGCAGAAGATCTCTGGCCTCAATCTCTTCGGCATCCGCTTGGGCATCTTGTGGAAGAACCTCCTGCGACGTTCGTCCACCACCCTGCTCTACCCTTCTCCAACTGACTCCTGACTCCTGTCTCCTGACTACCGATTTGCTTATGAAAGTCCTGTTTGTCTATCCGAAATCCGAAGCGCTCATCAGCTGTCATGTCAGCATGCTGGCTGACGGACTGCGACAGAGTGTGACGATAGGTATGGCCGATAGTGTGAGTGCCATCCACAGGGCGGTGAAGGAACAGGATCCCGATATTATCCACTGTCACGGATGTCCCTCCGTCTCTGTCTCCCGCGCTATCCTCAGTGCTGTCAACAAAGGCGTGCGGCTTGTGCTCACCCTTCACGGACAGATGGAGCCCTGGGCGAAGGAAAAGAACAACAAGATGCCCGCCGTCTATTTGCAGAAGAAGCTTATCACCAGAGCATACGCTGTTATCCTCTTAGGACGGCTCGAACTCACCAACTTCAAGAAGCTCGGCTGGAACCGTCGCACGGAGGAGATACACAACGCTGTCACCACCAACACCATCAGTCTTCAGGAGATGTGTACGGCCACCTTTGCCGTCTATCAGAAGGTGATGGATTCCAACACCCTCGAGCTCATGGACGAGCCAACAGCCAGAATGCTCCGCGCCATCATCAAGATCGGTATTATGGGCGACCGACGCTGGACCGTAGTGCTGCCATCCGAGGAAGTCAACTGGCGACATCTCTTACTCTACGCCGAGCACGAGAACATCCGCAACTACGTCGACTACGGCATCAGCATCCTCGGACTCAACGTACCAGCCATCGATACCTCACGTATCGCCGCCTACTTCCCCGACCATTACGAGGCACCCAGACCTATCCGTGAGAAGGTGGGCGAATATAAGGGAAAGGAGACCGACTACCTTATGCGTATCATCCATCAGATCCGCCAGCAGCCGCTGTTGCTTCATCTCATCGAACTGACGCGTGAGCTCTATCGCGATACCGTCGACGACGACCAGCTGGCAGAGCGTCTCGAAGAAAAGAAACTCACCGCTTTCACCCGTTCGCTGATGCAGGTGCTTGACGAACAGACGGCCCTCGACGAAGGCTATATGCCGCTGTCGCCGGCCGACAACCGTCTGACGAGGCAGATTCGCCGACAACTTGACAACCATCTGAACATTGAAGATTGAACATTGAATATTGAAGATTATGGATATGAATACTGACATGCACTACCTGCAGCTGCTCTCGCAGTCGTTCCCCAACATCGCAGAAGCCGCTACTGAGATCATCAACCTCGAGGCCATCATGAACCTGCCCAAGGGAACAGAGCACTTCCTCGCCGACCTCCATGGTGAGAGCGAGGCTTTCCAGCATGTGCTGAAAAACGCCTCCGGCAACATCAAGCGTAAGGTGAACGAGCTCTTCGGCAACGACATCCGCGAGTCGGAGAAGAAGGAACTCTGCACGCTCATCTACTATCCTGAGCAGAAGCTTGAGCTCATCAAGGCGCAGGAGCAGGACCTCGACGACTGGTATCGCATCACCATCCACCAGCTGGTGAAGGTGTGTCGCGATGTATCGTCGAAGTACACCCGTTCGAAGGTGCGCAAGTCACTCCCGCCCGACTTCTCCTATATCATCGAGGAACTGCTCCACGAGAGTCTGGGTGATAACGACAAGGCCGCCTACGTCAGTGTCATCGTCAATACCATCATCTCCACAGGTCGCGCCGATGACTTCATCGTCGCCATCTGCAACGTTATCCAGCGCCTGGCCATCGACCAGCTGCATATCCTGGGCGATATCTACGACCGAGGACCGGGTGCCCATAAGATCATGGACACGTTGCGACAGTATCACTCGTGGGACATCCAGTGGGGCAATCACGATATCCTCTGGATGGGAGCCTCCGCTGGTAACAACGCCTGTATCTGCAACGTGCTCCGACTCTGTCTGCGCTATGCCAACCTCGCCACCATCGAGGAGTACGGCATCAACCTCGTGCCCTTGGCCACCTTCGCACTCGACACCTACGGCGACGACCCCTGTGAGGAGTTCATCCCCAAGGTGCTCGACGACAACCAGCAGCTCGACGAGAAGACACTCCTGCTGACAGCCCGTATGCACAAGGCCATCGCCGTCATCCAGTTCAAGGAGGAGGCAAAGATCTTCCGCCGGCATCCCGAATGGCAGATGGACGACCGCTGTCTGCTGGAGCATATCGACTATGAGCATGGACTTTGCCGTCTCGACGGTAAGAACTATGAGATGAAGAGTTACCACTTCCCCACCGTCAATCCCGCTTCGCCCAACACCCTCACCGCTGAGGAGAAGGATCTCATCGACAAACTACACCACTCCTTCCGCATCTCCGAGAAGCTGCACAAGCACATCCGCACGCTACTCTCTCACGGGTGCATGTACACCGTCACCAACTCCAATCTCCTCTTCCACGCTTCCATCCCGCTCAACGATGACTGTTCGCTCAAGGAAGTCGAGATATTCCCCGGCCACCGTTACAGCGGTAAGGCCCTCATGCACAATATCGGCATGATGATCCGCGCTGCCTTTGAGTCGAGTGCCGATAAAGAGTTACAGGTGTTCCCGCGCGACTATGCCCGCGACTACTTCCTCTACCTCTGGTGCGGCAAGGACTCCCCACTGTTCGACAAGTCGAAGATGGCTACCTTTGAGCGTTATTTCCTCAAAGACAAGGAGACCTACAAGGAGGAGAAAGGCAATTATTTCAAACTACGCGACTCTGCCGAAATCTGTGACCGCATCCTCGACGCCTTCGAGGTGAAGGGCGAGAACCGACACATCATCAACGGCCACGTGCCCGTACATGCGTCCAAGGGCGAGAACCCCATCAAGGCCGGCGGACGGCTGATGGTTATCGACGGCGGCTTCTCTGAAGCCTATCACAACGAGACAGGTATCGCCGGCTATACGCTTGTATACCACTCACGCGGCTTCCAGCTCGTACAGCACGAGCCGTTCACCTCTGCCCGCGATGCCATCGTCCGTGAGACCGACATCAAGTCGACTACCCAGATCGTAGAGATGTCCGCCCACCGTATGCTCGTCGCCGATACCGACAAAGGTGAAGAGCTCCGTACCCAGGTAGCAGACCTCAAGAATCTCCTCTACGCCTATCGTCACGGCATTCTGAAGGAGAAGCGAAGCTGACAAATTACAGGCGGAGCCGACGCCAGATGAAGCGGGGGATACGGCGCCAAAAAGCGGTAAGGATGCGATAACGCCAGTCGATAACGCGGATATGTGCGTGGGAGTTGATAGCGTTGACGATGTCGCGGGCGACACTTTCCGGACGGAGCATCATGGGATAACGGAAATCACCGGCAAGCAAGGCTGTGTCGACAAATCCAGGGCGGATATCTGTGAAGCGTATGCGGAGACCTCGCTGACGGGCCTGTTGCTCAAGGGCCTGCAGATAGACGTTCTGCATCGCCTTTGTGGCGGAATAGGCGGGTGCTGGACCGAGACCCTTAGTGCCTGCGATGGAGGTGATGGCGGCGATGTGAGCCCAGTCGACAGACTCTTCCCCACCCTGCTCCTGACGAGCGGCAAAGTAACGATAGGACTCACCAATCATGCGAGTGAAACCCAAGGCATTGGTCTGCATGGTGGATAGTTCGATCTCCTCGCGCAGCTGGCGGTTCTGATGACCAATACCGGAGGCATAGAAGAAAAGATCCATACCTCCAAGGTCGGCGATGAGCTGTTGCAGCCGCTGGGTAGCATCATCGGCAGTGACGTCGATACAAGCTGTGGCGGCGGCACCAAGGTCGCTAAGCATCGCCTCCCTTCGGGCAGCCACACCAACCTCCCAACCCTCACCAATCAGCAGTCGCGCCACCTCACGCCCGATGCCTGAAGAGGCACCTATGACTATCGCACGTTTCATCGTCTGAGAGATCAATCAAAGGTGATGAGATGATGCTCCAACAGTTTCTGCACGATGGGGATAAGCCTCTGAACAGGTACACCGATGATGTCGCTGATGGCGATGAGGTCGTTACGGCCGTCGGCATAGGCGGTGAAGTGCTGCATTGCACGGGCGGCGTCGTAGGTACCCTTCTGACTGATGGTGGGATAGAGTCCTCGCTTGCCCAACTGGGGTTCGCAAGGACAGGTCATCACGTAGTGGCGGTTGTGCTCGAGGGCGTCAATCACCTGCACCATCACGTCGTAGGAGCCCAGCAGGCCCTCGGGACTGATGAAGTCCATGTTGTCGGCAGAGGTGTGGTATTCCGGGAACTCATGATACTTGCTGCGGCAGAAGGCACAGACAGGCAGTCCGACACCTGCGGAGCCGTACTGGCGTTCGTCGGAGGCGCGCTTCATGAATGAGTAGCAGATGTAGTCGGGATAGTGGTAGTGGAGCACATTGCGTAGCACGCGGTCGGCCAGCGTGTCTTCGTATTTCGTCGACACCATCGAGTAGGTACGGTTGTCGCCGACGCAGCTCAGCACGAAGCCGGCCTTCACATGTGCCTGCATCTCTGCGAGGTTACGGCTCAGATAAGTGATGGATCCGATGGTCTCAGGGATGATGATAAAGCGGTAGGTGTAACGTCGCTGTGGCAGGCTCTTGACATAGCGGATGATGGCGGTCATGAGGCAGGGTCCCGAGAGTTCGTTGTTCGCCATCGAGGGATGGCAGAGGTAGGTGGAGAAGAATATCTCGTCTTTGGTCTCACCAGGCAGAATCAATTCTCCGTAGGTGAGCGAACCATCCTCGAGGGTGCTGTCGATACAGACCTCATACTCGTCGTCGGTGAGGCGCTCCTTCTGCCGCTCGCTCATACAAAATCCCCAGCGCTCCTTATAATAAGAGGTGACGTAGGGAATCCAGTCGGGCTGATCTGGCTGCGTGTAGACATGTTCCAGCAGATCCTCGCGGCTCACCGTCTTGTGGATGGGAACGGAATAGCCAAGCACATGGAGGTTGCTGTCGCGGAAGTCGATGATCGTCTCATCCTTCATGTTCCTGATCCAGCCACCTCGGATGTTCCACTCGCGGGGCACCGTCCAGTCGAACACCTCTGTACCCGACGGCACCTCATGCACCACCATCTCTGGCACCTGTTCACGGACGATATCCAGCGACTGCCGGAACCCGTCGCCGGTGATGCTGCGGCAGATGGGGAACAGCCTCCCTGCCAACTCATACATTTTAATTCCTTCGTCGTTCATTTCTCCGTTGGTATTGCAGCGATTTTATTCAGGTAATACTGTTTGAAGTCCGACCACTTGTAATAAGGATAGTTGTCGGTGGGTACGGGTAGCGAGACCTCAGAGCCATTGAGCAGAGCCTTCAAGAGGATGTCGTCCGATGCACGCTTGCTGCGGTAGAACACCAGTTGAAGGTTCGACGCCTTACACGTCTGCCAGTTCTGGTAGATGTTCTTCACCTCGTAGGGGTCTTCAGGATCCTTGTCGGCGCCGTTGATGCCCATCAGCACGGTGAGCGGACCGATGCAGGTATCGTGACCGAAACGCAGGTCTGAGACGCGGTCCGTACGGCCCTCAATCACGTCGGAGGCTTTCTTGATAATGTCCTGCAGGATGGGAATCATGTCGTTCTGCGGGCCGAACACCCAGGAGTACGAGCCGAGGTTGGAGAGTTCCCACTGGTCTACCATATCCTCGTCGGTGATGATATTGCCCATCATCCCTTCGTGTCCGATGCTGGGCAGCGAGGTGTAGAGGTTGATGAGGTTGCTGCTGATGTGGTGCATTTTGCCTGGCAGCGAGTCGGTGCTGGTGAACACGCGGGCGATAGCCTTGTCACGCAGGTTGTCGTTGTAGACGAACTTATCCCTGTTCTTCTCGAACTTCGGCGTAGACTTGGGGAAATTGTGTTTCACGGGGTTCTGGCGGTCTGTAGGCACAACGCCGTCGAGGGTGAATCGCGATGACTGCTCACGGATCTCGATTGCCGGATTGCACTGTACGAGTTCCTGGCAGAAAGCCGACATACTCAGCACGCAGCGACCCGACAGCGAGGCGATGGCCAACACGTTGCCGCCCTTCTTATACACCTCGGGGAAGTTGTTGTACATCGTCCGGGCAATGCGCTGGTGCTGTTCCCAACCGAGGTTGGAGAGTTCGCTCACACCCGTCTGCAACTCATCCTTCGCTGCCATGAAGCGTCCGTAGAAGGCCTCGCCCTCCTGAGTCAGCTGATGGCGGTCGTGGGCCGTCGTCAGCAGGTTGGCCATCTCCTGATAGAGCAGCGCATTCCAATAGTAGCGCGAGCCGTGACGGCCGTAGTGGCTGATGTAGAACGGCTTATAGCCCTTCGGTGCCTTCGTCAGCTTGGGGGTGGCAAACAAGTACGGATAGTCTGTTCCGTACGATTTCTTCGGGTCGGCCTTCAGTTGGTCGAGTGCGGTGCTTCCCTGCGCCCAGGTAGTCAGGGCCACGAAGAGGAGCATCACAATGGTTAAGTTCCTTTTCATATTAAATAATGTTCAATAGTCGCCACAAAGTTAATGACTTTTCCGAGAATAATTACCATTTTTGTGGCGGATTTAAATGAATTTAAGATTGCCCGCAGCGGCACTTTCGGCAAAATATCGTAACTTTGCAGCAGAAAAAGTAAATATGTCAGTGTTTCAGTTGGACAATCGGCTGTGGTTTCCTGACCCGCATCTGGGTGAGGAAGACGGACTGGTGGCGGTGGGGGGTGATCTCAGCGTAGACAGGCTGTTACTCGCCTACTCCAACGGATTCTTCCCCTGGTTCTCGTTCCGAGACCAAAATGAGCCGTGGTGGTATTGTCCGCTGCAGCGGTTCGTCATCTTCCCTGATGAGATCCACGTGAGCCACTCGATGCGTCAGCTGATCAAGAAGCACTCGCTGAGAACGACAGTCAATATGGATTTCGAAGGTGTGATACATGGTTGCTCCACCGCCCAAGACCGCATCGAGGAGGATGGCGCCTGGCTGGGACCCGACATCATCCAGGCATATACCGAGCTGCACAGGCAGGGCTTTGCCGCCAGCGTGGAGGTGTGGCAGGAAGACCGGCTGGTGGGCGGCCTCTACGGCGTGAACCTCGGTGCGAGCTTCTTCGGCGAGAGCATGTTCTCGCTTGTGCCGAGTGCGTCGAAGCTGGCACTGATCCATCTGGCACGCATGTTCGGAGCGTTGGGCGGCAAGCTCATCGACTGTCAGTTTGAAACACCCCACCTGCGCACGATGGGCGGCAGACACATCTCCTACGAGGAGTATATCAGTATTATTAAAAGGTGAACTATGGCAAAGGAACAATCAGCAACGCGGGAACGGCAATGGACAGACCTCAAGGAGCCGAGACGCTATAAGGTGACCATCTACAACGACGACTTCACGACGATGGAGTTCGTGGTGAAGATACTGGTACAGGTGTTTCTGAAGAGCGAGGCAGAGGCTGAGAAGCTGATGCTGCAGGTGCACCACTCGGACAAGGCGGTAGTGGGTATCTACAGTTACGATGTGGCAGTATCAAAGGTGAGGAAGGCGACGGGTATGGCCCGCGAGGCAGGATTCCCGCTGAGACTGACCGTTGAGCCGGAAAAAGAGTGAAAAGAGCCACAGATTACACAGAGTTAAAAGAAAAGAAATGGCTGAGATAAAACAGACAGACCGGGCGGCAAAGGCGCTGCAAGAAACGATGGCGTGCTGTAAGGAGTACAGACACGTGTTCGTGATGCCCGAACACTTGTTGTTCGTACTGACAGACGAGTTCAACTTCAACAGGGCGCTCAATATATTCTATCCGATAGATAATTTCGTGGAGCGGCTCGAGGAGAAGCTGGAGGACGTCGAGACGATACCTGAAGACAAAGAGTACGAACCTGAGGCATCGGTACAGATGGGACAAGTCATCGAGTTTGCTTGCCAGCAGGTTGTGAACAGCAGCGCAAAGGCACTCGACCTGCCTCACCTCGTGATGGGCATCCTAAGCCTGAAGGAGTCATGGGCATGCTATCTGCTGAAAGAGGCTTTGGGCGATAGGGAAAGTGACTTTATGAGTCAGTTAATCGGCTTCTATGAGTTTGACGACCATCTTGAAGAAGACACGGGCGAAGGACAGCACGAATCAGCCTGGCGACGGCTGGTGACCTGCATGAACGACCTCTACCAGCAGCACAACCCGCTGATAGGCCGTGAACAGGAACTGGAACGAACTATCCAGGTGCTCTGCCGACGCGACAAGAACAATCCGCTGCACGTGGGTGAGCCCGGCGTGGGCAAGACCGCCCTCGTGTGGGGACTGGCGAGGATGATTCAGGAAGGACAAGTGCCCGAGCGCCTGAAGGGCAGCCGCATCTACCAGCTCGACATCGGCACGCTGCTGGCTGGCACGCAGTATCGCGGCGACTTCGAGAACCGCATCAAGCAGATCATGGACGGCATACAGGAGGAAAGCCATAAGAACATCGTCTACATCGACGAGATACACACACTGGTGGGTGCCGGAGCGACGGGCGAGGGATCGATGGACGCATCGAACATGCTGAAACCGTACCTGGAGTCGGGCAACATCCGGTTCATCGGCTCGACCACCTATGAGGAATACAACCGTCATTTCTCGCGCTCTAAGGGACTAGTGAGGCGTTTCCAACAGATAGACATCCCTGAGCCGACGCCTGAGGAGACGAAGCATATCGTGAGACAGCTGAGGGAGCAGTATGAGCAGTTCCACGGGGTGACCTACGAAGAGCCTGCCCTCGACTACGCGGTGGATGCAAGCTATAAGTTCGTGAACGACCGTTTCCTGCCAGACAAGGCGATAGATCTCATCGACGAGGCCGGAGCAGCAGCCAATGCACAATGCACAATGCATAATGTACATATAGTTTCAAAAGCAGAAATCGCCGAGGTTCTGGCAAAGACGTGCAAGGTGGATGCGCTGGCGATGAAGGAAGACGAGGACAACAGCCAATTAGAAACGCTGGCACCGAGACTGCTCGCGAAAATCTACGGTCAGGAAGATGCCATCCAACAGGTGGTAGAGGCGGTACAGCTGTCGAAGGCTGGTCTGCTTGATGACAACAAACCGTTAGCCTCACTGCTGTTCGTAGGGCCTACTGGCGTCGGCAAGACGGAGGTGGCACGAGTGCTGGCGAAGGAGTTGGGCATCACCCTGCAGCGCTTCGATATGAGCGAGTACACCGAGAAGCACACAGTAGCGAAGCTGATCGGTTCGCCGGCGGGCTATGTGGGCTATGAAGACGGTGGCCTGCTGACGGACGCTATCCGAAAGACACCCAATTGCGTGCTACTGCTCGACGAGATAGAGAAGGCCCATCAGGACATCTACAACATCCTTCTGCAGGTGATGGACTATGCACGACTGACGGACAACAAGGGCCGCAAGGCCGACTTCCGCAACGTGATCCTCATCATGACCTCCAACGCCGGAGCGCAGTTCGCAGCACAGGCTAACATCGGATTCACGGGCAAGGTGTCGCGTGGCGAAGCGATGCTGAAACAGGTGAAGAAGACGTTCAAGCCAGAATTCATCAACCGCCTCAGCGGCACGGTAGTGTTCAACGATATGGACGAACAGATGGCGACGCTGATCCTGCGCAAGAAACTCGGAGAACTGCAGGAGAAGCTGACCGCCAAGCAGGTGACGATGAACCTCACAGACGAGGCCTTCGCACAGCTGCTGAAGGAGGGCTTCACTCGTGAGTACGGCGCCCGCGAGATGGATCGTGTCATCGCCCAGCGGCTGAAACCCCTGCTGATGCGGGAGATACTTTTCGGCAGTCTGAAACAGGGCGGCGAGGTCAAGGTAGGAATCGACGGTGAGAAACTGACCATTGGATCATGAAACGACTTGAACTGAACCTGCGCGACCTTGGAGGAGAGTCTTTTGCAGGAGGTGTCATCCCCAAAGGGCTCTATCTGCGTAGCGGTAAACTCAGCATCCTCACGAAAGACGAGTGTGCGAGGCTATGCAGGAAGCACCGCATCGCCTGCGTAATAGACCTTCGTACGCCTATCGAATCAGCCGAATACCCCGACCCTATCCCACCAGGCGTGGAATTCCTGCAGATCCCGATCCTCAAGGATGCTACCCTCGGCATTACCCACGAGATAGGATCTGACGCGATGACTATTATCCGTAACCTGCGCAAAAATCCCGAGAAACTGAAGGAGATGGTGCCCGACTTCAACGCGCTCTATAAGGATACAGTCACGGAGGCATACAGTCGCAGTCAGCTGAATAAAGCCGTCGATATACTGAGGAAGAACGCGGAGATGGGCAAATGCACGCTCTTCCATTGTACGGCGGGCAAGGATAGGACTGGCATCGTAAGCATGGCCCTGCTGAAGTCTTACGGCGTCAGCGACGAGGATATCGTCAGTGACTATCTGCGAACCAACCGTAAAGCCTTCTGGCCAACTATCAAGAAATGCATCGGCGTTGCACTCCTTACCAGGAACTGGGATCTCGTGAAGACAGCCTATACATCCTTCATGGCCGACCGCCGCTTGATAGAAACGGCTATAAAGTATTTTCCTTGAGTGTCACAAAAGCAACTTAAATAAGTGTCAGACGGAGAATGTTATTGGTGTCGTTGGTGACACGAAAACGGTTGTCTGTGCGGTGCCCGACGAGCCAAAGGATGGTACCTGTAGCATCAGTAATGACGAGTTGTCGGCGCTTTTCAAGAACGGATAGCTTAAGGTCGGTGAGGTAATCGCTGACAAGACGATGCCCCGTCATGCCGAAAGGACAGAACGCGTCTCCTTCGCGGACAGGACGAAGGGTTAACGGGAATTGAACCTTTGATAGATCTACCGTAGCACAATCAGGTGTTTTTGAGACGATTACATCTGATGATGATTCTACTTTTAGAAGACATCCGTCAGACGTACGATAGTTACCGGTCTCAGGAATGGATACAGGGTGCATGGGTTCGGAAACGGCCTCGACGACAAGGCGGTCGCGGTCGATGACGAGGGTATGCGTGGGGGAAGTGAACTCCTTACTGCCCGAACTGCCATCGAGGCTTACAAGCAGCTGTTCAATCTGAGTACGGTTGAAGCCCAAGGGTAACAGCCATTCATAAAGGAGGCAGAGAGGGGAAGGAAAGTCTTTGAGATCTGAAATAGGCAAGGAAAGCGGCGATACGTTCCCTTCCGTCGCACGCAGGGGACTGTCCCCCTGTGCTTCGTGAACTGCGCACAGAGGGGACAGTCCCCGTGTGCGACACCAAGTGCTACAAAAGGCGTTATAAACCTTTTCGGCTTCGGAGAGGTATGTGGCGGTGCGGGCGATATTATCGGAAGCCCCAGGACTCATTTCATCAAGCATAGGGATCAGACGGAGACGGATCTTGTTGCGGAGGACGTCATCGACGAGGTTGGTAGAGTCGGTGACGTAGATTTGTCCGATGCTATCAAGGTATTGGAGGATGTCCTGACGGCTGACACAGAGCAGAGGACGGATAATGTAGCCGTTGCGTGGACGGATGCCCGTCAGGCCGTGGATGCCCGAGCCTCGGAGGAGATTCATCAGAAAGGTCTCCACAGCGTCATCACTATGATGGGCCACACAGACGGTCTCGGCTCCAATGTCCTGGCGTAACTGGTCAAAATAGCGGTAACGGAGTTCGCGTGCCGCCATCTCAATGCTTACTTGATGCAATGAGGCGTATTCGGTTGTATCAAAGTGGATTAAGTGAATCGGAATATCGTGATTTAGGCAGAGATTTTTAACAAATTGCTCATCTCGGTTGCTCTCCTCGCCACGCAGGTGGAAGTTGCAGTGGGCAGCCTCAACACGATAGCCCATATCCAGCAGAATGCGCAGCAAGGCGACGCTGTCGGCACCACCGCTGAGGGCTACGAGATGCAGGCCTTCGCGGGATAGCAACCCCTCTTTTCTGATGTACGTCTCTACCCTATTCCACATAGAGCACCAGGCCTTTAAGGTATTCGCCTTCGGGATGGTAGATGTTGATCGGATGATCAGCAGGCTGATGCAGCTGATGGAGGATGCGAACCTGTCGGCCTGCCTGAGCCGCAGCCGTGAAGACCGCATTGCGGAAATGGTCTTTCGTGACCACCTGTGAACAGCTGAACGTGAAGAGGATTCCACCGGGCTGGATTTTCTGGAATGCCTTGAGGTTCAGGCGGGTATAGCCTTTCAGGGCATTGTGCAACGCACCGCGGTGCTTAGCGAAGGCTGGCGGGTCGAGAATAATCAGGTCGTACTGGCTGCCAGCCTGTTCGAGGTATCGGAAAGCATCCTCACAGAAGGCCTGATGACGCTTGTCGCCGGGGAAGTTCAGTTCTACATTGCGGTTGGTGAGTTCAATAGCCTTTGCGCTACTATCGACGGAATGGACAAGCTCTGCCCCGCCCCGCATGGCATAAAACGAGAATCCACCGGTGTAACAGAACATGTTTAGTACCCGCTTTCCTTTGGAAAAACGCTCAAGCAGCAGGCGGTTATCGCGCTGATCGACGAAGAAGCCCGTCTTCTGTCCGCGAAGCCAATCGACATAGAACAGGAGCCCGTTCTCCATCGCAGTATTGTCTTCAGAGCCGCCGTAGATGAAGTAGCTCAGCGTGCCGTCATCGGAAAGTTCGGTTTCATCAGTGCGCATCTTACCCGGCAAGGTTGTCTCGCTCTTATAATAGACATGGGCTATACGGCTGTCCATCACCTTCACCAGCTGGCGGGCGATAGCGTCGCGGCTGATGTGCATGCCGACGCTGTGGGCCTGCATAACCGCCGTCTGACCATAGACGTCTATGACCAGTCCCGGCAGCAAGTCACCCTCGCCATGAACGAGACGATAGGTGTTGTTCTGAGGATTGTCTGCCAGCCCGATGGACTGTCTTACACGCAGAGCCGATGTCAGCCGACGGCTCCAGAACACTTCGTCGATGGATTCGTCGTTAAAGGAGAGCACGCGCACGGCGATGGACCCCATCTGATAGTGTCCGACGGCGATGAAATCGCCCTGACTGTTGACCACACGCACCACATCGCCCTCACCGATGCCATCATCGGCATGCTGGATAGCCCCGGAGAACACCCAGGGATGGAAGCGGAGCAGACTCTCCTCCTTGCCTCGTTTAAGATATACCTGTCTCATTGCTTTGACTCTTATTTTCTTCCTGCTTGAACTCCAACTCGAACTCACGGGTGGTCAGCAGCCGGTTCACTTCATTATAAATACGTACACAAGCCCAGGCATCAATGGCTGCATACTCCATCTGTCTCTCTGTCAACTCGCGCCGCTCCCAGTTGGATAGGCGTTCGGCCTTGCTGATGCGCTCGCCGAAGAGGTTGGCATAGATTTTCACTAAGCTCTGGTCCTCGATGCCCAACTCGCGCACCATGTCCTGGAGATCGATGAAACGGCCCGGTTCGAAGCTGCCAAGCTGTCGGAGGGAGAGCATATCATTGTTCCATGCCAGTCCCACTTTAGTCACCTCCTTGTCGGCCAACAGCCGCACAATGGCAGGACAGAGACCTAAGAAGTTCAGTCGGAAGAGGAAACAGTCGGTGCGTGTAGACACCTGAAGCAAGGAACAGTAGTAATGCTTACCTTTTTCAAAGGCAGGACGCGTCTCTGTATCGAATCCGAGGATGGGCTGCGACAACAGATAGTCAACGACATGTTCCGCTTCGGCTGAAGATGTCACGACATAGATTTTCCCGTAGAACTCCACACGCTTAAGAAGCGAAATCATGGCCTTATCGACCTTGTTATATATTAACTTTTTCATTTCTTGGTGCAAAATTACAAAAAAAAACAGCATTTTATGATGAAATCTAAGTTTTTTCGACTACTTTTGCATCAAAATATCGAAAAGAGACAAGATATGGCCCCAAAAAAGAAAGAAAAAAAGTCGCAAAAGAGCAGCAGTAACAGCAGTCTGTCGAGTGTGCTGAGCTTTGACAAAATATTCCACAACGAGACAATCAATTTCACCCTTGGCATCGCAGTGGTACTTGTTGCAGTGTTCCTGTCGCTGGCGTTCGTGTCGTATCTCTCGACGGGAGCCGCCGACCAGAGCATGATCGAGGATTCGCGAGAAGGTGAAATCCTGAACCAGAACCATGAGTTCATGAACACCTGCGGCAGTTTCGGTGCCTGGTGCTCCTGGTATTTCATCAAGCGGTGCTTCGGTCTGCCGGCATTTCTCATCCCGCTGTTCTTGCTTTTAGTGGGTGTGCACCTGACCAGAGCCTACAAGGTAAACCTATGGAAGTGGTTCTTCTCGCTGATGATCCTCATGGTGTGGGCTTCGGTGGCAATGTCGCTGCTACTGGCACCATTGTTCTCGGAGACCTGTTACAGTCCCGGAGGAGACCACGGCTTGTACGTCTGTCACTTCCTCGGCAATCTCGTGGGTACTCCAGGACTGACGGCCATCCTCGGACTGACGGCCATCGCCTTCCTGACATACCTTAGTGCAGAAACCATCCTGATAGTCCGAAAATTACTGAATCCGAGCAAGTTCCTGGATAAGGTTAAATTTGTAGTTGCAAACAACAATCCAGACGAGAAGCCCGACTCCTACGAAAACCTGATGGAGAAAGACGATGATGAAGACGATGGGCCCACCGTGTTTGATAATCCTGTTGAGCAGGTGGTTAAATTCAAAAATGACGGTTCTGCCGAGGTTATTGACAATGTCTATGACATCGGAGAATCCGGTAAAACCGGAGAAATCGACAAAGACGTAGACTTTGACGTAGAGGCCATGCATAATGAGGAATCTGCTGACAAGAAAACGGTAGCTACAGCCTTGGAAGACATGGAACCCTACGATCCTAAACGTGATCTGGAGAACTACCACTATCCCACCCTCGATCTTCTGAAGAAATACGATAACGACGGTAAGCCGTATATCGACATGGCTGAGCAGACGGCTAACAAGAACCGCATCGTGGAAGTGTTGCGCACCTTCGGCGTAGAGATCTCAAGCATCAAGGCGACGGTGGGTCCAACCATCACGCTCTACGAAATCACTCTGGCTCCCGGTGTCCGAATCTCGAAGGTCCGTTCGCTGGAGGATGATATAGCCCTGAGCCTCTCAGCCCTTGGCATACGTATCATCGCCCCTATCCCAGGCAAGGGTACCATCGGTATCGAGGTTCCTAACGCAAAGCCCTCGATCGTGTCGATGGAATCAATCCTCAATTCAAAGAAATTCCAGGAATCAACAATGGAACTGCCCTGTGCCGTCGGTAAGACGATCACCAACGAGGTATTCATGTTCGACCTCGCCAAGGCGCCCCACCTGCTCGTAGCCGGTGCTACGGGACAAGGTAAGTCCGTCGGTCTGAACGCCATCATCACCTCTTTATTATATAAGAAGCACCCCGCAGAGCTGAAGATTGTGCTCGTGGACCCGAAGAAGGTAGAGTTCTCGATCTACAACCCGCTGATCAACCACTTCCTGGCGAAGGTGCCCGACGACGATGCTGATCCCATCATCACCGACGTGACGAAGGTAGTACGCACGCTGAATTCACTTTGCAAGCTGATGGATACCCGTTACGACCTGCTGAAAGAGGTGGGTGCCAGAAATATCAAGGAGTACAACCGTAAATTCATCGATCGCAAGATTCCACCTCGCGGTGGTCACGGCTATATGCCTTATATTGTGGTAATCATCGATGAGTTTGGAGATCTGATTATGACCGCCGGCAAGGAGATTGAACTGCCTATCGCCCGCATCGCCCAGCTGGCCCGTGCCGTGGGTATCCACATGGTCATTGCTACACAGCGTCCTACGACCACCATCATCACCGGTAACATCAAGGCAAACTTCCCCGCCCGAATTGCCTTCAAAGTGAGTGCTGGCATCGACTCGAAGACCATCCTCGACCGCACGGGTGCCCAGCAGTTGATCGGTAAGGGTGACATGCTCTATCTGGGTGGTGCAGAACCCATACGTGTGCAATGTGCCTTTGTCGACACGCCTGAGGTGGAGCGCATCAACGAATACATCGCTGAACAGCAGAGTTATAATATGGCCTTCGAACTGCCAGAACCTGATACGCCAGAGGCAGATATGGGCGACGGTGGCGACAAGGATGTGGACATGCAGCACTTAGACCCGCTGTTTGAGGATGCCGCCCGTCTGATTGTCATCAACCAGAGTGGTTCAACGTCGCTCATCCAGCGTAAGTTTGCTATCGGTTACAACCGTGCTGGCCGTCTGATGGACCAGTTGGAGAAAGCTGGTGTCGTAGGTGCCGCTATGGGTTCCAAGCCCCGTGAGGTGATGATCCAGGATGAGAACAGCCTCAATAATCTGCTGGCAAGCCTGAGGTAAAGGGAATAGCCACAGATTAACACAGATTAACAAGTAAAAATAGATTAACAAGAAAACAAATAGCTTGATTATGGGAATAAGTAATATCATAAGGGTGAGGGCTATGATGACAGGAGCATTACTTCTTTTTAATCTGTGGCTCCTTTCGCCTTTGCAGGCCCAAACGGCCAAGAGCGTGCTTGACAAGGCTACCGCCACCGTGACGATGAAGGATGGGGTGAAGGCAGACTTCAAGATGACGGGCAGCATGGGCTCAACCAGCGGCACCATCATTATCAAAGGCAAGAAATTCCACGCCACCACTCCACATGCCGGCATATGGTTCGACGGCAAGACGCAGTGGACATATATGAAAGACAATGACGAGGTGAACATCGTCAACCCCACAGAGGCACAGTTGCAGGCTATCAATCCCTATAACTTCCTCCATCTGTACAAAAAGGGATACGACGCCACGCTGAACAGCAATGGCAACAATCATGTAGTGCATTTGACTGCCTCGAAGGCCAGCAATAAGATCAAGGAACTTTTTATCACAATTGACAAGAAAACGAACCATCCCACTCAGGTGAAACTGTTGCAGGGTAAGAAGTGGACAGTTTTCGACATCACCAATCTGAAAAAGCAGTCTGCCAGCGATGCTGATTTCCGTTTCAATGCCAAGGACTTCCCGCATGCTGAGATTATAGATTTGAGATAGTTTACAATTTACGGTTTACTGTTTACAGATGAATAGACTTCAATTGTATAGGCTGCTGCGGAAAAACACGATGCTGAGTTATAAGCGCAGTCCGATCTTCGAACAGAACAAATGGGCCAAGGTGATGACCTATTTCGGTGCCGCCATGCTGGCACTCTATATGATTCTTTATGGTAGTATCATCGCCATGACGGCCGAAGGTGAGGCAGGACGGATGATCTCGTTCATGCCGCTGATACTCGTCATCGACTACCTGTTCCGCTTTGTGGTCCAGACCACGCCAGGTATGATGGTGAAGCCCTATATCCTGTTGCCTATTTCCCGATACACGGCCATCGAGTGCTTCCTGCTATCGTCGCATCTGAGCGGCTACAACTTCCTCTGGCTCTGTATGTTCGTGCCCTACTCCATCATCCTGCTCTTTGCAGGTGCTGGCTTCTGGCCCGTCATGTTAGAGTTAGTGGCCTGTCTGCTTATCATCATGCTGAACAGTCAGGTGTATTTGTTCTTCCGTACGCTCATCAACCGTAATGTGTTGTGGTTCCTGGCCAGTGTCGTAGTGTATGCCATCCCGTACCTCCCCTGGATCCTTAACCCTAATAAGAAAACGGCGGGACGGCTGCTCGACACTTATGCCGAGGCCGGACGTGCCTGGTGGTTCCTATTGGCTATCGTCATCGTGATAGCGTTGCTGTTCATGGTGAACCGCCACTTCCAGTTCAAGTATGTATATGAGGAGATCTCGAAGAAGAAGGAGCGGGCGCTGAAACATGTGTCACAGTTCGCATTCCTGAACCGTTTCGGACTTGTCGGTGAATACCTGAAGATTGAGGTAAAGTCAAACCTCCGCAACAAGACAATGCGTACACGCTGTATCATGAGCCTGTCGCTGATTGTCATGTTCTCGATGCTAATCGCATACACATCTATATATGATAATGTGTACATGCAAAATTTCTGGTGTCTCTACTGCTTTGCCATCTATAGCGTGACGGCACTCATCAAGATCATGGGACAAGAAGGCAACTACATCGACCTGTTGATGATGCACCGTGAGAATGTCATCGCCCTGCTGAAGGCGAAGTTCTGGTTCTACAGCGCCGTGCTGCTAATCCCCTTCTTAGTGATGCTGCCTGCGGTGTTCACCGGAAAGTTCACGTTGCTGATGCTCGTGGCGTATATGCTGCTGACGGCAGGTGTGCTGCACTTCGTCATCTTCCAGTTGGCGGTGTATAACAAACAGACGCTGCCCCTGCAGCAGAAGGTGACCGCCAAAGGAAACTTCGAAAATGGTATGCAGCTGGTGATCGAACTGCTGTCGCTGTTCGCCCCTGGGGCCATCGCTACCATCGGTTTTCTGCTAGTCGGACCCACCTATACTTTCATCTTCATGTCACTGATAGGACTGGCCTTCATCGTCACTCATCCGATATGGATCCGGCACATCTATAAACGGATGATGCAGCGCCGTTATGAGAACATTGACGGATTCCACACCACCAGACAATAACTTTTTTGGAAGAAAATCACCAAAAAGTTTGGTGGAATGGAAAAAAGTGTGTACCTTTGCACCCGCAAAACGAAAAAGATGCACCCGTAGCTCAGTTGGTAGAGCACCTGACTCTTAATCAGGGTGTCCAGGGTTCGAGCCCCTGCGGGTGTACAAAGGAGGCAAGCGACCCTCCTTTCTTTTTGAAATTTTGATGCACCCGTAGCTCAGTTGGTAGAGCACCTGACTCTTAATCAGGGTGTCCAGGGTTCGAGCCCCTGCGGGTGTACAAGCACAAGGGATTGCCGATATGGCTCAGTTGGTAGAGCAACGCATTCGTAATGCGTAGGTCCCCGGTTCGAGTCCGGGTATCGGCTCAAGAAGAAATCAGGAAATTTATTGTTTTTGCGGAATTAGCACATCGGTAGTGCACGGGCTTCCCAAGCCTGGGAGGCGGGTTCGATTCCCGTATTCCGCTCTCCACTTATCTTAATCTGAGAGCATCCCCGACACGTATCTGATAGTCGGGAGATAGATGGTTCATCTTGTAGAGGTTCTTCAAGCGGATGCCATATTTCTGTGCGATGCTGTACATCGACTCCCCGTTACGGACATAATGCAAGCGGCCCTTATAGTCCTTCGGCGCCTTTGTCTGTTTCTTTTTCAGCCAGATAATCTCTCCCTCCTCCAGCGCATCACGCTTGTCGCGTTCATTATACTTGGCGAGTTTCCGATAGCTGATGTCGATTTCATCGGCTATCGACTTAAAGGAATCACCACGACGGACAATAACGTAGTAGTTCTTGTTGAAGAACTTAATGACGTGCTGAGAGGCACCATCGACAGAGCTCTTCGTGTGTTCTGCCATGAACTTGTCGTAATCCTTGGCAGAATCGAAGCGATAGAGTTTGTACAACTGGATGAGGTCTATCAGTTTCTGGGCATATTGAGGGTTGGTGGCATAGCCTGCAGCCTTCAGACCCTTCGCCCAACCCTTATAGTCTGTTATCTTCAACTGGAACAAGGAACGATAGCGTTGGCTACCTGTGAGGAACTTCGAATGGTCCTCATACGACTCATAAGCATTGTCATAAGAACGGAAGCACTCATTCAGTTCATCATCATCATGATAGATCCTCCGACCGCTCCAGCCGTTGCACTTGATACCGAAGTGATTATTCCCTTTACGTGCCAGTTCGCTCCGGCCTGCCCCACTCTCGTAGAGTCCTTGAGCCAGGGTGATGGACGCCGGAATATGGTAACGCTGCATCTGTTCGATTGCGATATCCTTATATTGGTTGATATACTGCTGATAAGTCTGGTTCCAGCTGATCTGGGCGTTGGAAGTGAAGAGTGAAAAGTGAAAAGTGAAAAGTATAAGTAGATATTTCTTCATGAATTCTTGTCTTTTTGCTGCAAAATTACGAAATAATTGGGAATTGTGAATGATGAATTGAAAATTATTCGTATTTTTGCACAAAAATATTCGATCTATGAAGGAAGTAGAACTAAAATCGATCATTCAAGAATGTCAGATGGAGGAACTCACTGCCTCAGAGCGTGAGTTGTTAGAACAGGCCATTGAAGCCACCAGCCGCAGTTATGCTCCTTATTCCCACTTCTGTGTCGGCGCTGCCGTATGGTTGGAGAATGGCGAAGTGGTGATTGGCTGTAACCAGGAGAACGCAGCCTATCCATCTGGACTTTGTGCCGAGCGCACAGCCCTGTTTGCAGCCGGAGCACAATATCCTGACAGTGCCGTCAAAGTGCTTGCTATCGCAGCCAGAGGCACCGACGGGAAACTGACGGAAGAGCCGACGGGTCCTTGTGGTAGTTGCCGACAGGTGATCATTGAATCAGAAACCCGTGCCAAGCACCCCATCCGTATCCTACTCTACGGACGGCGATGCGTCTACATCATCGATGGAATCAGGAATCTGATGCCCCTGACCTTCTTTGAATTCTAATAACTCTTAGTAGCATCCCATGCCCTTGGCGGTGGACAAGGAGTCAAGGTGGAAGTCGTAGATGAGGTTCTCTTCATCGATCTTCACGAAGTGCTTCTTTCCCTCGATGGAATCTTTGGGTGTTTCCCAAAGGATATCGATGAAATGCTCGGGATCATCTTCCACCTTCGGGGTACGCAGCAGACATCTGTTAAACTCATAATCGAAGGAACTGACACCTTCGCTACGAGCATCGCCCATCACCACATCATCAGCATAGCCTGTCATAATGGAACCGGCACAGTAGACATAGAGCGGTATATCGGTTTCACCGTAGAAATTGGTGAACCGGAAGGCCGCACCACGATCAGCTGAGAACGGATAGAACTGACCGAACGTACATTGGCTGATTTCGGCGATTCCACCGTATAGAGCAAAGCAGTCACCGCCGGTGTTCGTTAACTGGCAATGATCCAGATAGACATAGGAATTGATTGCCGACAGACCTGCACCCTCGCAGTTATGGATGATACACTGTTCCATCACTACCCGATAATGATCCGTATCCAACGCTGCCGAATCACAGACGACGCCATAGAGAGGATTCCGAATCTCCGTCCGAAGGAAGTGATTGTCCTTAGAAGTCTCACGAATATGGATACCGTTCCATTGTCCGCTGACTCGGTCGTAGGGCAGATAATCAAACATATCGTCAAGCCGATCGCCACGCATCACACAGTCTTCTGCCCTTAAGGAGCCATAGACGTCGAGGCCTGAACTGTCGTGGAAGTATAGCGTCGTATTCCTAATGGTCAGCGTAGCACCCTCCTCCACTTTCATATCACCATAAATAACCAATGGTATAGAGGACTCGATGAGCGAGTCTTTGGAGATCACAGGAGAATAAAGTTTCTGTGCATCCCACACCCAGGCTCGCAGACACACTTTCTGTTCAACGCCACTCTCGAGGATGAACAGCAGGTCGTCTTCCAAGAGCACAGGTTTCTGCTGTCCTGTCTCACCAGGCGTCAGTTCCACAAAGACGAGAAGACTGTCATTGCGACGTATCTCCACGTCGGACGTCTGCGAACCGTTGGCATTGTCAAGATAGATGCCGTCCACATTCACCCGATAGCCTGTTTGGTTGCCTCTCCTGAGACGGACTTGATCCAAACGGATGCCCGTATCATTCTGATTATACACCCAGAAAGTATAGGTCGACGAAGGGGTACGACTGAAGACGGTGTCCATCTTCAACGTGTCCTCTAGAAAGGTCAGACGCAAGCCCGTACTTGCCGAGAATGTATCGTCATCTTGACAAGCCACAAAGCATAAAGCGATTGCAAGAACATTAAATATCCGTTTCATCGTACTGATAAAACGGACAATAACGCTGATTATTGTATTATAAAACACGAATTACACGAATTAAACGAATTAATCCACTGATTGCGCAGCTTCAATTCGTGAAATGCGTGTAATTCGTTATCTATATAAGCTCTCAGTTACTTACCGAAATAGCGCTTCAGCAGTCCAGCAAAGCCTGCACCATGACGGGCCTCGTCCTTTGCCATCTCATGAACGGTGTCGTGGATAGCGTCGAAACCGGCAGCCTTAGCGTTCTTAGCGATACGGAACTTGTCCTCGCAAGCACCAGCCTCAGCAGCAGCGCGCTTCTCAAGGTTCGTCTTGGTGTCCCATACGCACTCACCCAGCAGTTCTGCGAAACGGGAAGCATGGTCAGCCTCCTCGAAGGCATATCGCTTGAAAGCCTCGGCGATTTCGGGATATCCCTCACGATCAGCCTGACGGGCCATTGCCAGATACATACCAACCTCACTGCACTCACCATTGAAATGGTTACGCAAGTCGTCAATCATCTCCTCTGACACACCCTCGGGCTTGCCGTCGCCAATACGGTGAACAGTAGCATACGTGGTCTCTCCTTCGTCCTTCAACTCGGAGAATTTCGATGCGGGAGCCTTACAGATTGGGCACTTCTCAGGTGCTGCATCGCCTTCGTAGATATATCCACAAACGGCGCAAATGAACTTTTTCTTCATAATTGTACTTGTTTAGTTATTAATTATAAATAATGTGTAACTTGTCAGTTATTCAACTTTCGTCTGCAAATATACGACTTTTCTGCTTTACTCCCAAACTTATTTCCTTAATTCATCTTAAAATCAGAAAAGAAGATTATCGGGCTGGATGATTCATTTCTTGAGCCGGAAAGGTTTAAGCACAGGAATCTCCTCACAAAGGGCATCGGCGAGGAGGTTGGCAACGACGCGGGCACCATATATATTATAATGTGTATTGTCCTGCTTGCCTTGGGGGAGGCTGGGCTCCTCACCAGGACGGAACCACATGTGGAGTTTCTTAGAGCCCTCACGGCCAAGACTCTTCTCAAGATTTTCGGTGATACGGTTAGCATCTATGAAATGGCAGTTCATACGATGGGCCACATCACGGGGAGCCACTCGATAGAGTCCGTGAGTGTCGTTGAGCGTATCGCCTTCGACAAGATGTTCGATATCACTGAAGATGGTGCTACGCAGCTGCTCATCGTCGGCCACTTCAGGCGGCATAATGAAGAAATTGCGACGAACCACAGGATTCATCAGCACAGGGATACCACCCTTCTCTCTCGTCTCACGAACATATCGGGCAAGATTATAGTCGAAGGTGGAGCCGGGATCAGTATGCCGGGCTGGCTGCGCCTTTTCATCATTATGGCCAAACTGGATAATGACGTAGTCGCCTGGCTGAATCTTCTCCAAAACCTTGTCCCAACGGCCCTCATCCAAGAAACTCTTCGACGAACGGCCATTAACGGCGTGATTGTCTACCACGATGAAATCGGCATCGAAGCATTGTTGGAGCATCATACCCCAGCCACGTTCCACCTTTCCACCAGTAGTGTCCTTATTGGCTGCGGTAGAATCGCCAATCACGAAGATGGTTGTGTGCTTGTCAGGTGTGGCAGCAATGAAGCCACAGATAACACAGATAAGACAGATGAAGACCTTGAAACTCCTTTTCATTTCTTTTACTATTTAATCTTTTCTATAAGTTCCTCAATTGCAACAAGTTGTTGTTCGCCTGTCAACATATTCTTCAAGGTAAACTTACCCTCTGCCATCTCGTTTTCACCAGCAAGGGCGACAAACGGAATCTGCTTGGCATTGGCATAAGACATCTGTTTCTTCATCTTCGTACTGTCTGGGAAAATCTCCGTACGGATGCCAGCCTCACGAGCCTTTGCCACAGCGGGTAGACAATAGGCCGTCTCCTTCTCACCGAAGTTGATAAAGAGCAGTTGGGTACCGACGACGGCATCCTTCGGATAACAGTCGAGGGCGTTGAGGACATCAAAGATACGATCTACACCGAAGGAGATGCCGACCCCTGAGATACCAGGCATACCGAAGATGCCTGTGAGGTTGTCGTAACGTCCGCCTCCTGTGATGGAACCGATCTGAACATCGAGGGCCTTCACTTCAAAGATAGCACCTGTATAGTAGTTCAAGCCACGAGCCAAGGTGAGATCGAGTTGGATTTCGTTCTTCAATCCCGTATTCTTCAAAGTATCAAGAATATAACGGCTCTCCTCTACTCCCTTCAGACCAATCTCGCTCGACGCAAGAACTTCGGCGATAGTATCGAGTTTCTCTTCGTTAGAGCCTTCGAGAGAGATGATAGGCTGGAGTTTGGCGATCTGCTCTTCAGAGAGACCGTCCTCTCGAAGTTCCAGGTTGACATTCTCAAGCCCAATTTTATCGAGTTTATCGATGGCGACTGTGATATCAACAATCTTATCGGCCGCACCAATGACTTCTGCAATTCCCGTAAGGATCTTGCGGTTGTTGATCTTAATCTGCACACGGACACCGAAACGGCTGAACACCGTATCAACAATCTGCATCAGCTCCACCTCATTTAATAAAGAGTCTGAGCCAACGATGTCACCATCGAACTGCCAGAACTCACGGTAACGGCCCTTCTGCGGACGGTCTGCACGCCATACGGGCTGCATCTGGTAACGCTTGAACGGCAACTGGAGTTCATCACGATGCATCACCACGAAGCGGGCAAAAGGTACTGTGAGATCATAACGTAGACCTTTTTCACACATCTTAGCAGCCAAATGGAGGGCATTACGCTCTTTTAGTTCCTCGTCTGTCACCTTTGCCAGACAGTCACCGGAGTTCAGCACCTTGAAAAGCAGCTTATCGCCCTCCTCGCCGTACTTGCCCATCAACGTGCCGAGGGTCTCCATTGCCGGTGTCTCTATCTGCTGGAAGCCATAGAGCTGATACACCTGTTTGATAGTGTCGAAAATATAATTACGCTTAGCCATCTCCAATGGGGAGAAGTCGCGCGTACCTTTTGGAATACTTGGTTTTGCCATCCTAATATTTATTTACGAACAATAGTCTGGTCGCGGTCAGGACCGATGGAAATAATCTTGATAGGTGTCTCAAGCTGAGCCTCCAAGAAGGCGATGTAATCCTTGAACTCCTTCGGGAACTGATCCTCAGAGGTAAACTTCGTCATATCCGTCTTCCATCCGGGAAGTTCCTGATAGACAGGCTCGATGCCTTCCTCGATGTCATAGGGGAAATAGTCAATTTCAACACCATTCTGCTTATAAGCCACACAGGCCTTGATAGTATCGAAGCCATCGAGCACGTCACTCTTCATCATAATCAGCTGGGTGACACCATTGACCATGATAGAATACTTCAAAGCCACGAGGTCAATCCAACCACAACGACGCTCACGACCTGTCACAGCACCATACTCATGTCCTAAGTCACGAATGGTCTTACCCGTTTCATCGAACAACTCCGTAGGGAACGGACCCGCACCGACACGGGTGCAATAAGCCTTCATGATGCCATAGACATCACCAATTTTGTTCGGGCCGATACCCAAACCTGTGCAAGCACCAGCACAGATAGTGTTGGAAGAGGTGACGAACGGATAGCTGCCGAAGTCGATGTCGAGCATTGTACCCTGGGCACCCTCGCAAAGCACGCTCTTGCCACTCTTGAGGATGTTGTTGATCTCATGCTCAGAGTCTACGATGGGGAACTGACGAAGGTATTCCACACCCTCAAGCCACTTCTTCTCGACCTCGGTGATATCGTACTCGAAGTTCAGCGACTTCAGGATAGCCTCGTGACGAGCCTTTGCCTTGGCGTACTTCTCCTCGAAGTTCTCAAGGATATCACCCACGCGCAGACCATTACGGCTAATTTTATCGGTATAAGTCGGACCGATACCCTTACCAGTCGTCCCCACCTTGTCCTTTCCCTTCTGAGCCTCATAGGCAGCATCCAGCACACGATGGGTAGGCATAATCAGATGAGCCTTCTTAGATATGTGCAGACGGGAGTGCAAATCGTGACCACTTGCCTCGAGAGCCTTGGCCTCATCCATGAAGAGATCCGGAGCGAGAACCACACCATTACCGATGATATTCACCTTACCACCCTGGAAGATACCCGATGGGATCGAGCGCAAGACATACTTCTGGCCTTCAAACTCCAGCGTATGACCAGCATTAGGACCACCCTGGAAACGGGCCACCACATCGTACTTCGGGGTCAGCACGTCGACCACCTTACCTTTTCCCTCGTCGCCCCATTGCAAACCCAACAGGACATCAACTTTTCCTTTGTTCATAATCTATGATTTTGTATTATTTGTCTTTTTCTTCTTTTTCGTCATCCTGGCTTGACAAGTGCTGCAGACACCATAGACATACAGCGTATAGCCATCCTTTCGGAACCGCTTTGTCGGCATATTCTCCACAGCGACACTTATCTCCGGAGATTTGATCTCACTCACCTTGCCACACATCGTACAGATCTGATGACAATGGCTGGTGTTGTCGTAACAGGCTTCATACTTTGTCGTTCCCTGGAAACGATGGCGCACCACCAGGCGCAGTTCCATAAACAAATTGAGTGTATTGTACATCGTGGCCCGACTCACATGGAAATTCATATCCTTGAGCAGTCTCGCATTGAGTTCCTCCATCGTGAAATGCCCGTTGATGTTATAGATGGCTCGTAAGATAGTATAGCGTTCCAGCGTCTTGCGATGATTGTTCATCTCAAGATAATTATCCAAGATTCGCTCTACGGCGCTGATTACGCTTTGCTTGTTCGATACTGCCATCGTAAAAACTGTCGTTTCCTTGAAAACCGCACAAAGGTACACATTTTCAGACAGACAGACGATAGTTTATTTATAAAAAATCTAAATTAATGGTTTTTATTGCGCTTTTGGCCAGTCGTTGGTACATGAGACCGAGTTCTGCAAAGCGTTGCATGCTGGACATGGCAGCCTTCTTAACTACCATGCTCTCTCCTTGAAGGGCGGCCAAAGCCTGATCGATGAATTCATTGATGCCTCGCTCGTTAGGCTCCTGACCATTCATGAAAAGGCGTGAGAGGATATGGAAGCCGCAAAGCTGATAGAGTTCCTTGTCGGAGGCAATCCATGTATAGGCTTTCTCTGGGGCATAAGGCAGATACTGATAGAGGTTGAAAGCTGCCTGTTCTGCTATCTCCGACGTAAGCGTCTGTTCCATCCAGATATCAATCACTTCAGGCAACACCTTATCGGCAGGCATTATCATCGTGGCCAGGATCTTACACTCCCGCACGTTCTCCTTCCAAAGGGCGATGGCAAGATCATAGTTCTTGCCAAGTTCATCGGCTTTTTGGCGCAGTCGAGGCAAGGTAGCACCCCAGTTCAGATGATAGTCGAGCCCTTTCTCACGCATCGACTGAGCCACCGCACCATCCATCATCTGACGGAAAGACTGTTTAATGGCCTTCACCTGATCATTAATCCCCTGATCCATGCTTCTTCAAATCAATGTACCGTATTCTGTGCTATATCTGAGCATCTGATGCGCATAGCTCTCACCATAATACAACTGAACGTCAACCATCTGACCATTTTGATCATAGACGGGCAGCATCATCGGATTGATGAAACCTTTATAGGGCGCCAGATCCAGACGACGATAACGTTCCAAAACCTCCTGATGGAGTTCGGCATCCACTTGGACGGCATAACGTTCCACTAATTGACGGGCAGCCTCGAAGTCTCCCTCGCTCTTAATGCGCTGTATTTCAGCCAGCAGACGGGCAAAGAGCTGGCGGAGGCCATAGTAATCAACCACTTCCACATATGTCTTTCCGTTGCGCTTAAAAAGTCGCACGGCATCGCCATTCTCCAGACACCAATGGGCTATCAAAGCCCTGTTCCGCATGTGAGCCTCTTCAATCTGGTTACCGGGTGTGATGCGGATAAGCTGGGTCATCAGACCATTCATCATATATGTATAGTATTGCGACTTAAACGCCTCCATATCGGGCGTCAAACCCAACTCCACCAGTTTAAGATCTGCAATATAATAGAGTCCGAAGAGATCAGCTCTCGCCTCCTCTATCGTATTGCCGTAGGCTTTCAATGCATCAGGATCCACACCTGGCAACAGTCTGCCGCTGCCATGCCCCAGACATTCATGCAAATCGGTATGCAGGTCATCGCAGACATCGCCGTACTTCCCTATTAAATCTAATGTTTTCTGGTCAATCACAAACTCCTCACGGAAACCATTGCCGTGAGCCGCCTTATTATAGGCATCAGTGATATTGCTGATGGTGATGCTCTTCGAACCGTATTCCGCCCGAATCCAGTCAGCATTGGGGAGATTGATACCGATGGCCGTGGAAGGATACTCATCGCCGCCCAACATCGCTGCACAAATGACATTCGCAGAGACACCCTTGACCACCGGCTTACGGAAACGCGGGTCAACGGGAGAGTGATCCTCAAACCACTGGGCATTGCCGCTGATGGTTCGGGTACGTTCGGTAGCAGTTTCATCGATATACTCCACTAATCCCTCCCAAGAGCCTTTTAATCCCAACGGATCACCATAGACTTCAATAAATCCATTAATAAAATCGATGGCAGAATCATGCTCCTTCAACCATTCAATACAATATTGATTGAAAGTCTGTAAATCACCTGATTCATAATAACTTATCAACAAGACCAATACCTTTCTCTGCTGTTCGTTTTCTGCCACCTCTGCAGCTTTCCTAAGCCAATAGACAATATGCCGGATGGCATTGGCATAACGGCCGTTGGCAGACCATACCAGTTCCTTTACTTCACCATTCTCCTTCACCAGCGTTGAGTTCAGTCCAAAAGATGGCGGAGTATCCTTAGCCGGTTCGTTTTTCTTCATGTCATCGTAGAAAGCCTCGGCCTCTGCCTGGGTGACGCCCTCATAGAAATGACAGGCCGATGTCTGTATCAAATCTTCGCCATCAGCCTTGTTCACACGTTTGGGAAGCACTTGTGGATCGAACATCACCGGGAAGAGTTCATCGCACATTTCATCCAGTGTCTCCCCTTCCCTCAACGGCAACCGGCATGCATCGACCTTCTGAAGCTGTTCACAAAGATAGTCTGACGAGAAACCAGGCATCATCTTCTCACAGCCATAGTGATGATAGATGCCATTGGAGAACCAGATACGTTTCAGATAGACCTCCAACGCACGAAACTCGTCTGTGTCGTAGTTGATATTGGCATCCGTAAAAACAACCTCCATCATCTTGCGAATCCTGAGGTTGTACTTTCCGAACTGATCGAATGTGATATCCCTGCCGTATAGTGTAGCTCTCGAAAGATAATAAATCAGTTCTTTCTGGTTGGGGGCAAGTTTTTCAAAGCCCGTCAATTGATACCTAAGCAGCTGCAGGTCGGCAAACCGCTCATCCCGATAATTGAAATTGAAATCAGGGGCTACCAATACTTGCTTCATTCCGTTTCCTTATCCTTTGTCTTCGTCCTCTTCGCCCTCGGTTTGCGCTGCTTGGGCACTACCATGGAAGGATGCTGTTTCAGGTGCTGCATACGATACTCCCTCGGTGTGATGCCCACCATTCTAAAGAATGATGCGTAGAAAGACTGACGGTTAGAGAAGCCCACCATGTCGCTGACCTCTTCCATACGGAGATTCTGATAGCGCTTGTCTACAAGAATGGTCATGGCATCTTCGATACGATACTTGTTGACGAATGACGTGTAATTCATGTGAAAACGGACATTGACAACAGCAGAAATGTAGCGGGTGTTTGTTCCTAATTCTTCAGCCAATTTCTTAGCAGAATAATCCTTGTCGCGGAACTTTTTCTGCATGACGATAATGTTCAGTATCTTTTCCTGCATCTCGTCCATCATCTTTGGGCTTACCAGACTCCTGTAAGCGGCCTCTTTTTCCTTTTTCTCAATAATGTTGTACTTAGCCATAATTACTATACGGATTTGTTGATTAATGTGCAAATATATAAATAATTTTTGATATGCGCAACAATTTGCTTCCTATTTTCAAGATTTTTGTACAAAGAAGAATACTTTTTAGACTTTTTAAGTATTCTATTTTTTCCGCCAAAATAGTGCCCAAAGTCAAGAATAATACCAAAAAATCCCTAAAAATGCCACTTTTTTGCTAAAATAAGATACATATTCGCGCAAATGCGAGTTTTTTTTCGTACCTTTGCAAGGTAAAATCATCCAAGATGGCAAAAAAGAAGATATTATTCATCAATCAGGAGATATCTCCGTATGTACCCGACAACGCATTGTCGATCATGGGCAGGGAACTGCCTAAGACCATTCAAGAGTGCAGCCACGAGATCCGCACGTTCATGCCCAAATGGGGCATCATCAACGAGCGCCGCGGGCAGCTGCATGAAGTGATTCGCCTGTCGGGCATGAATCTGATCATCAACGACACCGACCACCCGCTGATCATCAAGGTCGCCTCGATACAGTCTGCGAAGGTTCAGGTGTATTTCATCGACAACGACGATTACTTCGGCAAGCGTCTGATGGAGAAAGATGAGCAGGGCGAAGACTATACCGACAATGGTGAACGGGCTATCTTTTTCGCGCGTGGAGTTTTAGAAACGGTGAAGAAACTCCGTTGGGTGCCTGACGTCATCCACTGCCAGGGGTGGATGAGTGCTGTCGTTCCCCTCTATGTGAAGACGGCCTATCACGACGAGCCATCGTTTGCTGATGCAAAGGTGGTTACGTCCCTCTTCTCGCAGAAACTCGAAAAGGATCTGGGCGACGACTTCAAACAATGCCTTGAATTCCGTGAGACCACCCAAGAGCTGCTGAAAGGCTACAAGGACAACTTCGATTACGTCGAGCTCGGCAAGCTGGCCATCGACTATAGTGACGGCATTGTACAATCAGAGGCGCTCGTCAACAATGAGCTGCTGGCATATACCAAAGAAAAGAACATTCCCTTCCTCGGCTATTCTGAGAACGTCGCCGAAGCCTGCGAAGACTTCTACGAATCGCTCTACCCTGCTGAAGAATAGGCTGAGGGCAACATAACAGACAGAATACAAATCATGAAATACAAATTCTTTACAGCGATTGCAGTTTCCGCAATGGCGATAATTTCTTGCAGTACAGACACGGACACGCTTGGCGGATCACTGACGAACAGCTCAGATAAGTTGATGGCAAGTACCGAGACTTACTATGCTTATACCCATTCCCTACTCGTCGACTCTGTCTACGCCCGTACCAACGAAACATACTTCGGTCGTGTAAAAGACCCTGAAACGGGCGACTATGTCAAGACAGAGTTCATGGCTCAGTTCAACCTTCAAGAGAATATCAAGTTGCCTACCATCGACAATATGCTGTCGAAGGATGCAGATGGCAACGTCGTGGCCGACTCGTGTGAGATCTGGCTTCTCTTCGACAGGTCTTCCTGCTTCGGCGACTCCCTTGCAGCCATAAAAATGAACATCCTCGAACTTATCAAGCCCATGAGCGAGACGGAGACATATTATACCAACTTCGACCCCCGGAAGGAAGGTTACATCCGCGAAGACGGCATGAAGGAGACTGTCATTTTCAGCCTGAACAACCTCACCTATCCGGACAGCATCAGAAATACCAGCGGCTATTCAGACATTGCACGCATTTCCCTTTCTGAAGAGTACAAAGACAAAAACGGCAACAAATACGACAACTACGGTACCTATCTTCTCCGTACATATTACAATCACCCGGAATACTACAAGAACGCCTATTCGTTCACCAATAACGTGTGTCCCGGCTTCTTCTTCGAACTGGCTGACGGCTTAGGGCTGATGGCCAAGTTCAGTATGATTGAAATGCGCGTCTTCTACCATTACAAGAACAGCAGCGACAAGACAGTAAACTCTTATCTGGCCGTCTCGTCAACAGCCGAGGTGCTACAGACCACTCAGGTGACCAACGACAAGAAGAAATTAGCCATTCTGGCTGCCGACGAGAGTTGCACCTATCTGAAAGCCCCTGCAGGCATCTTCACCGAGGTGACCCTGCCTGTGGACGAAATTCTGCAGAACCACCTGGGCGACTCTCTGCTCTCAGTGAGCATGACGTTCCAGCGTCAGAACAGCGGCGTAAAAGCCCGCTATCTGCTGAGTGCGCCCTCAAAGATAGTTATGACGCCTACCGACAGCGTCAAGTCGTTCTTTGAACAAGAGAAGAACTACGACTACAAGACTACCTTCATGTCCAGTCTTGCTGTCACCAACAGTTACACATTCTCAAACATCGGCAACCTCATCACAAAGATGAGCAACATGAAGAAGCAGGGTCTGGTATCCGATCCTGACTGGGTGAGCAATCACCCCAATTGGAATAAGGTCATGCTGATACCTGTCACCGAGACGTACCTGAACTCTTCAGGCACGGAATCCATCATAGAGAACCAAATGGGACTTGTAAGCACGAAACTGATGGGAGGCTCCGACACACCCATTGACGTGAAGGTGATCTACGGCAGATTCAATAATCAGTAGCTATGGCAGACGGTTATCTGGAGAAGCATCACGACGATTACGAGGCCCGCAAGGCAGCCTGGCTACGCAAGAAGCGCCATCTGCCCAAGGCAAAAACCAGAAATATAGAGCGACCCGACGATGAGTCGCTCTAATCTTTTGCATCGGACAAACACGGACTATCTCGGACTAAGTCCGTTTAGTCTGTTGCTATAATCTTGAACTTTGCGAATTTCAGCAGCAGCTGTTTGGTGCCCGTATTGCGGAACTCAACGGTGGCCTTGGTATTCTCGCCCGTGCCCTCAATCTTTATCACCGTGCCAATACCAAAGCGCTGATGCTCAATCTTGCACCCCTCGCGCAGCCCTTCCCCTCCTAAGTTCTTGGCAGAGCCAAGCGGCAAAGCCGAGCGAGGAGGGGTTGGGGTGGTCTGAACAGCCGCTCTTGTCTGCTGACTACTCTGAACCGCCGCTCCAATCGGCTTCAACTGTCTACCCGTCTGTTGCTGGTAAAGTCTTTTAAACCCATTACCAAACGGATCCACAGGCTTCTCAGGCTGACGAGGCGCAACCTGACGAGGCTTGGGATCGGCCTTGAACTGCGTAGCCACAGGCCTCGGATTCTGCATCCATTGTGTGGAGGAATAGACATCCAGCAGTTCCTGGTCAATGTCTCGTATGAATCTCGATGGCGTGTCATACTCCATCCTTCCGTATCGGAAACGGTTCTGGGCGCAAGTCAATATACAATGTTTCTCGGCTCGCGTAATGGCGACATACAGCAAGCGGCGCTCTTCTTCGAGTTCCCGCATCGAATTGGTACACATCGGGCTCGGGAATATATTCTCTTCGAGGCCCACGACGAACACCGTCGGAAACTCCAAGCCCTTCGCCGAGTGTATCGTCATCAGCACCACCTTATCGTTCGAATCGCCCTCATCGCTATCGAGATCCGTCAACAACGCCACCTCTTGTAAGAAGTCAGGCAGATAGAGTTCATCACCCATATCCTCCTCTTTGCGGCTTTCCACGAAGTCCTGCATACCACTCAGAAACTCTTCGAGATTCTCTTGCCTTGAAATATCTTCCGGATTGCGGCCAGAATAGATCTCCTTGCTGATGCCGGATGTCATGATGATATCGTGTCCCAGCGTGTAGGCATCCTCCGTATTGATGCGACCTATCCAGGCTTCTATGAGTTCACAGAACACCTGAATCTTCGTCATCGTGCCCTTGCTGACGTCCATCGGAAAGAGCACAGGCTCCTTGATCACCTGCCAAAGACTGACACCATACGTCTGTGCCGTCTGGATAATCTTGCTGACAGTCGTATCGCCGATCCCTCGCGAGGGATAGTTGATGATGCGCTTAAAGGCCTCTTCGTCGTTGGGGTTGGCAATCAGCCGGAAGTAGGCAATCACGTCTTTGATCTCCTTGCGCTGATAAAAGCTCAGGCCGCCGTAGATGCGATACGGGATATTGTCCTTGCGCATCTGCTCCTCAAACGATCGACTCTGTGAGTTCGTACGATACAGGATGGCAAAGTCGCTCCAGTTGCCATGCTCCTCCCTCCGCAGCCGCTTGATGTCCTGACACACGATCATCGCCTCCTCCTTGTCCGAATAGGCAGGCTTCAGTTGCAGCCGTTCGCCGTGCTCGTTCTTCGAAAAGACATTCTTCGGAATCTGCCGCTCGTTCCGACGTATCAGCGAGTTTGCCGCCTGCACAATGAGCTGCGTGCTGCGATAGTTCTGTTCAAGTTTGAAGAGACGCGCGTTGGTATATTGGCTTTGGAAGTTGAGGATATTGTCGATGTTCGCGCCCCGGAAAGAATAGATACTCTGGGCATCGTCGCCCACGACGCACACCTTCTGGCGTTCCTTTGTGAGCTGATAGACGATAGCCTGCTGGGCATAGTTCGTATCCTGATACTCATCGACGAGCACAAAATGGAACTTTTCCACGTATTTCCGTCGGACGTCCTCATGGTTCTGGAACAACACCCACGTCTGAACCAGCAGATCATCGAAGTCCATCGCGTTGGCCTGTCTGCACCTTTCCGCGTACCTATTATATATATTATATACTTGCGGCCGCTTTTGCTGTGCATCGTCCTTGGCCCATGAGCTCTGTGCGTAGGCCTGCGGAAGCAGCAAGTGGTTCTTGGCCATCGAAATCCTGTCTGCCACCGATGCCGGCTTGTACACCTTATCGTCGAGCTGCATCTCCTTGATGATTGTCTTCACCAGCGAACGGGCATCACTCTGATCATAGATGGTGAAGTTCGAATTGAAGCCTATTTTCTCAGCCTCTGCCCTCAGGATCCTCGCAAACACACTGTGGAACGTTCCCATCTGCAAGTATCTCGCCTCTTCCTCGCCCACCAGTCGGCCTATCCTCTCTTTCATCTCCCGTGCCGCCTTGTTCGTAAACGTCAGCGCCAATATATTCCACGGCCTGATCGGCTCACTACCCGGTTCTTTTCCTTTCTCCAACAGCCACGCGATCTTATACGTCAGCACCCTCGTCTTGCCCGATCCTGCACCCGCAATCACCAGACTCGCCCCGTCGCAGTACTCCACCGCAACGCGCTGACTCTCATTCAGTTGTTCTAATATCTCCGTATTCATGCTGCAAAGTTACAAAATAATTCTGAAACCACCAAATTTTATATAGCGTTCCCGTGTGTATGCAAGAAACTGTATAAATATGCTTTTTGCATAAATTAACGGGGGCTGGAATCAAAAAACGTGCATATTTTAACATTACTGCAGCAGGAAAATTTGGTGGTTTCCGAAAAACATCGTAACTTTGCACGCGATTTAAGAACAAGGATACAAAATCAACCCAAACAAAATGAAAAAAGAACTGAAAAAGGTGTTGGTACTCGGATCGGGTGCCTTGAAAATCGGACAAGCAGGAGAGTTTGACTACTCTGGTTCACAAGCATTGAAAGCACTCCGCGAGGAGGGAATCAAGAGCGTTCTCGTTAACCCAAACAT
The DNA here is from genome assembly GCA_017474845.1 of Prevotella sp. Classification (GTDB taxonomy): domain Bacteria; phylum Bacteroidota; class Bacteroidia; order Bacteroidales; family Bacteroidaceae; genus Prevotella. The sequence goes on along the minus strand of JAFVGS010000054.1, from coordinate 9,520 downwards.
CGCCACTATCCAGACCAGTGAAGGTATTGCAGACAAGGTGTATTTCCAGCCGGTGAATGCACACTTCGTGACGGAAATCATCAAGAAAGAGCGCCCCGACGGCATTCTGCTGGCATTCGGTGGCCAGACGGCCCTGAACTGCGGCACGGAACTCTATCAGAACGGTACGCTGAAGGAATACGGCGTAGAAGTATTAGGTACGAGCGTGGAAGCCATCATGAACACTGAGGATCGCGACCTCTTTGTGAAGAAGCTGGCCGAGGTCGATTTGAAGGTGCCTGTCTCTCACGCCGTAGAGTCGATGGAAGATGCGCTGAAGGCCGCCCACGAGATCGGCTTCCCCATCATGATCCGTTCAGCCTACGCCCTCGGCGGTCTCGGATCAGGCATCTGCCCCGACGAGAAGAAGTTCATTGAGATAGCAGAGTCTGCCTTCACCTTCGCCCCGCAGATCCTTGTTGAAGAGAGCCTTAAGGGCTGGAAGGAGATTGAGTTCGAGTGCATCCGTGACGCCAACGACCGCTGCTTCACCGTGGCATCCATGGAAAACTTCGACCCGCTCGGCATCCACACCGGAGAGTCGATCGTGGTGGCTCCGACCTGTTCGCTGCGTGAGGATCAGGTGAAGATGCTGCAGGAGCTGACCATCAAGTGCGTGAAGCATCTGGGTATCGTCGGTGAGTGTAATATTCAGTTCGCATTCAACGCCGAGACCAACGACTACCGTATCATCGAGATCAACGCCCGCCTCAGTCGCTCGTCGGCCCTGGCATCGAAGGCCACTGGCTATCCCCTCGCCTTCGTCGCCGCCAAGATCGCCCTCGGTTATACACTGGATCAGATCGGTGAGATGGGCACGACATCGAGTGCCTACGTCGCTCCGAGCCTCGACTATATGATCTGTAAGATTCCCCGTTGGGACCTGACGAAGTTCGTGGGTGTCTCGCGCCAGATCGGTTCTTCGATGAAGTCCGTGGGTGAGATTATGAGTATCGGCCGTTCTTTCGAGGAGATGATGCAGAAGGGTCTGCGTATGATCGGACAGGGCATGCACGGCTTCGTGGGCAACGACCACACGAAGTTCGACAACCTCGACGAGGAGCTGGCTAATCCTACCGACCTCCGTATCTTTGCCATCGCACAGGCGCTTGAAGAGGGTTACACCATCGAGCGCATCGAGGAGCTGACGAAGATCGACGTGTGGTTCTTGGAGCGTCTGAAGCATATCGTTGACCTGAAGCACGAGCTGATGAAATACAACGCTCTTGAGGAGCTTCCCGACGAGCTGCTGCTTGAGGTGAAACGCTGCGGATTCTCAGACTTCCAGATTGCCCGCTTCGTGCTGAAGCCCCAGGGTGGCAATATGGAGAAGGAGAACCTGGAAGTGCGCAAATATCGTAAGCAGCGCGGCATTCTGCCCTCTGTGAAGCGCATCCCCACGGTGGCCTCAGAGCATCCCGAACTGACCAACTACCTCTATTTCACATACACGCACACGCCCGCGTTTGGCAATCCCAAGGGTGAGCAATATGTGCCTGCACACGACATCAACTACTACGCTCACGAGAAGTCTGTGGTGGTGCTCGGTTCAGGTGCCTATCGTATCGGTTCTTCTGTGGAGTTCGACTGGTGCTCTGTGAATGCCATCAACACCGCCCGCAAACTGGGTTACAAGTCGATCATGATCAACTACAACCCTGAGACCGTCTCTACGGACTACGACATGTGCGACCGTCTCTACTTCGATGAGCTCTCTCTGGAGCGCGTGCTCGATGTGATCGACCTCGAACAGCCCCGTGGCGTGATTGTCTCCGTGGGTGGTCAGATTCCTAACAACCTCGCTATGAAGCTCTATCGTCAGGGTGTGCCCGTATTGGGAACCTCGCCTGTGGATATCGACCGCGCTGAGAACCGCGACAAGTTCTCTGCCATGCTCGACAAGCTGGGCATCGACCAGCCTTCATGGCAGGCTCTCACGAGCTTCGATGATGTGAAGGAGTTTGTGGCCAAGGTGGGCTATCCCGTCCTCGTGCGTCCTTCGTATGTGCTCTCAGGTGCTGCGATGAACGTCTGCTACGACGAAGAAGAGCTGCATCGCTTCCTCAATATGGCTACGGAGGTATCGAAGGAGTTCCCCGTGGTGGTATCTAAGTTCATGACAGAGACGAAGGAGATTGAGTTCGACGCCGTGGCCGACAAGGGTGAGGTGATTGAGTATGCCATCTCCGAGCACGTCGAGTATGCCGGTGTGCACTCAGGCGACGCTACGATGGTGTTCCCCGCACAGCACATCTACTTCTCGACCATCCGTCAGATTAAGAAGATTTCCCGCAAGATCGCTGCCGAGCTGAACATCAGCGGTCCGTTCAATATCCAGTTCCTCGCCAAGAACCGCGAGGTGAAGGTCATCGAGTGTAACCTGCGTGCATCGCGTTCGTTCCCCTTCGTGTCGAAGATCCTGAAGCGCAACTTCATCGAGACGGCTACGAAGATCATGCTCGACGCTCCTTATCAGAAGCCAGAGCGCAGCGAGTTTGACATCGACCGCATCGGTGTGAAGGCCTCGCAGTTCTCGTTCGCACGTCTGCAGAATGCCGATCCTGTGCTGGGTGTCGACATGAGTTCTACGGGTGAGGTAGGCTGTCTGGGCGACGACCTCAACGAGGCAATGCTCAACTCGCTGATCGCCACGGGTTATTCGATTCCCAAGGATGCCGTGCTGATCTCCTCTGGTGGTGCCAAGGGTAAGGTCTCTCTGCTCGAGCCTGCTCAGCAGCTGGCTAAGAAGGGCTACACCATCTACGCCACCGCAGGCACAGCCAAGTTCTTCAACGACAACGGCGTGAAGGCAACGGCTGTGGCATGGCCTGACGAGAACGGCGAGAACAACGTGATGGATCTCATCTCGCAGCACAAGGTCGGCTTGGTGATCAACGTGCCCAAGAACCATTCTTCACGTGAGTTGACCAACGGTTACAAGATCCGTCGTGGTGCCATCGATCACAACATCCCCCTGATGACCAACGTCCGTCTGGCCAAGGCTTTCATCGAGGCCTTCACCGCCATGAACCTCGAGGATGTGAAGATCAAGTCCTGGCAGGAGTATAATAATTAATGATCGACGAATACCGCACACTCAAGACCGGAGGCGAGGGCTACTACACCGACAAGCGTAGCAAGTTCCTCGCCTTCGCTCATCATGTGTCTACCGTCGAGGAAATCAAAGACATCCTTGCCCGTTACCGCAAGAAATACTTTGATGCCCGTCACGTCTGCTACGCCTACATGCTCGGCCCTGAGCGCACGGAGTTCCGTGCCAACGACGACGGCGAGCCTTCATCCACAGCCGGCAAACCCATCCTCGGGCAAATCAACTCCAACGAACTCACAGACATCCTCATCGTCGTCGTGCGCTACTACGGTGGTGTGAATCTCGGCACATCCGGACTCATCGTAGCCTATCGCGAGGCTGCTGCCGATGCCATCGCACACTCAGAAATCGAGACCCGTCAAGTGGAGGAAATCATCACCTACAACTTCCCCTACCCCATGATGAACGACGTGATGCGCATCGTGAAGGATATGCAGCCACGCATCGTCTCACAAACCTACGACAACACCTGCGAAATCCGCCTCAGTATCCGAAAATCCGAGGCCGAACAGCTTCGTAACCGTCTCCAGAAGCTATCTTTCGAATAATTTTTGCAACTTTCCCGCAATTCCTTTGGTGGAATCAGGAAATTGTATTACCTTTGCATCCGCAATCCAAGAGAGGGTTGTATAGTAATTTTTGTTTCATTCAAATTAGGAAGGTTGGCAGAGTGATCGATCGCGCTGGACTCGAAATCCGGTATACCCCTTTCGGGTATCGGGGGTTTGAATCCCTCACCTTCCGCAAGAAGAAAGGGAACCGTGATGGCTCCCTTCTTTTTTTGTCCCTTTTAAAAGTGCTTAATGTCACGAAGTCACGATGTCACGTTGTCACGAAATGAAAATCCGCAACCTCTTGTGTGGAGATTGCGGACGATGAGAGATGTGTGTTTTCTGTTCAGAATGCAATGGGGCCTTGACCCATGCAACTCGTAGTTCCAAGGGCAGTCAGGGCTGCCGTGAGGATTGACACGATGAACTGAATGATGGTCTTCCAAGTTCCCTTTTTCATGGTAATTCAAATTAAATGGTTAAACATTCTTGTTTCTAAAAGAGTGCGCCCGTAGGCGCATCTATTTAGTTCACGTCGTTGCCGCCGCCGTTGCTGCCGCCGCCATTGTCACCACCGCCGTTGTCACCGCCAGAGGTACCGCCAGAGGTACCGCCATTGTCGCCGCCCTGTTGGGTTCCACCGTTGCCGGTGTTGCCGCTTTCGGACTCTTCGCTCTTCAGGAGGCTCTCCACGTTGATGAATTCGGCCTGCTTCAGGAACTGACGGCTGGAGATGTTGTTCTCCTGCTCCTGCTCGGGGAGGAATCGGATGTGCAGTCCCTTCACGTCCTTCAGGATGTTGAACTTGTCCTTGCTTACAGCGCCGCCCTTCTGACACTCCAGCGTGGTGTAGAACGTGCCGAGGCCCTCGATCTTCACCTTCTTCGAGTTGAGCAGCATCTCCAGCAGACAACTGCGGAACTTCTCCATCACGCCGTAAACCACGTCGGGCGTGTAGATCGACCCGTGCTCGGCTATGTGGTTCGACAGCTTACGGGTGTTCAGACTCTCCAGGTTTTTCACTCGTGCGTACCACTTGCCGTAGGCCTGTGAGTACGAGTTCTGATTCTGGTACACTTCATAGATAATCTTTGCCATACTTTTAAATGTTTTTCATGGTATTAGACTTAATTCGGCCAACTACATCGGGTGGCCGATTCCCGCTTATTGTCTCAATTTACGACGCGCGCTGTTCGTTCCTTTTGACAATGCAAAGGTACAACATTTTTCTTGCTTTTCCAAATTTTTGCCATTGATTTGGGGCGATTTTCAGCACGAATTCAGCCGTTTTTTACGAGCAGTAATCTTCGACCCACAAATCCGTAATTTTCGAGCCTCGAAGATTACTTCCCGCTGCCAGCGAGCTAGCTCGTACTGAAAAAGACAACCTGCCGTGACAATGTGACTTCGTGACATTGTGACATTAAGCAGGTGAAGATGTGCAAAAGCTCCTTATTAAAATTATATATATTAAAATATATATAATTTATTATATTACTATATACTCACCCTTCCCAAAATACTCCCGCAGATAACAGAAGCTCCTTATTGTCACAAAGTCACAAAGTCACGAAGTCACAGTGTAATGTGTTACATAACGAAAGAACCGTGACCTCTGTTATTAAATAATGTGTAAAATGGTGGTTGATTGTAAATAATCTCAAAGAATTTTTGTACCTTTGCCAGCATCAATAGAAAAAACTCTTAAAATATGACATCGTTTCAAACTAGAAGTTTAAACCACTCTGCATCATTGCAGACCTATTGGAAGTCGGCCTTCTTCATAGTTCTTGTAAGTCTATTAACATTAGCAACCTCTTGCTCTAAAGACGACAAGCCAATTGACCTTCCGATGCTGAAAGGCACCATCTCATCGTATAACCATTACGACGGAGCCATGTTGGATTTAACGAAAGTAGACATGGAGAATGCAGGATTCGCACTTGGCGACATCATCAGCATCACCCTTGACAATAAAACATTCGACATACCTTACTACGACGGCTACTACGCCCGTAGCGGAGATTTACTGTTGGTGGCTTATCCCAGCTATGCAACCCTCTGCTTTACGGCCAGCAACACCGGACTACCCGAGGAGCTCAGAGGGCTGGAGGGGCATGCCGTCATCGTCAAGATGAAGGAAAAAGGCGGCTGCCTCGACGTGCAGAATGCCATGAGCCTGAAATACTCCAACGAACGCAGCGACTATCCGACTCTTACTGACGCGGAGTTTGCCAATGCTCGCGCCGTGAGTGTCGGAAAGATAGCAAGCGGAGTACTCCACCGCTGTTCTACGCCGTTCACCGACGTAACCAAACGAGCCTTCTATGTTTCGGATTATCTGGAAAACATAAAGGACATGACCGTGCTCAACCTCACCGACACGGAGGAGGATATGAAGAGCTACGATATGCCCCCCTTCAGCCGCACACTTTGGGATGGAGGTAAAGTAATACTGTGCCCGCTGAAGGTTGACCCTACAGCAGAAGATTATAACAACCGACTGATTGCGGCACTGAAGGAACTCTCGTTACGCCCGGCACCCTATGTCGTGCATTGCAAGGAGGGAAAAGACCGCACTGGGTATGTGTGTGCACTGCTTGAGGGATTATGCGGCGCAACGTATGAGGAAATGGTAGCCGACTATCTGATCACTTATAACAACTATTATGGCGTCAACCCCCAAAAAGACAGTGATGTATGCAAAGCTTTGGTATGGCTGAGACTCAATCCATGCCTGATGCATTATGCCAGCGTCAGCGACGAAGCACAACTGCCGAACGTGGACTATGCAAAAGCGTTCGCCAGCTATCTGCTCTCTCACGGCATGAGCCAACAGCAACTTGACGCTTTGATTCAAGCCCTGACAGTCAGTAAAGCCCCGCAGTAACAACCCAAATACCATATATAACAGAGTATAACAGAGGGACGGTTCTTTTGTTACATTGACTTTGAATGAAGCAATAGGATGGATGATTCAACAATGTTAAAGTCCAGAAATTATTTGGAAGTTTAATAGAATTGTATTACCTTTGTACCGCAAAAGTAATACAAGTGCAATACAACTAAAAGATTATGGCAACAACAGTAAAACGCAAGGCAACGTCATTCAGACTGCCAACAGACCTTTTAGAAGGACTGAGAGCCGAGGCACAAAAGCAGCATCGGAGTGTAAATAACCTGGTAGAGGTCTTTTTGCTCGAATCGCTCTACCGCGAACCTAATGCCACAACTTTAGCTGCAATGGCAGAGGTCAAGTCTAGCGCAGAACTCGACGAACTGACCGACGAGAACATATAACAGAGGGACGGTTCTTTTGTTACATCCTAGTTCCTGCAGATAATAGAAAAACTGATTCCTGTCAATCGCTCTATCTGTCGGATGCTTGCTCCGAAGTCTCGCGCTAGTCTGATAACATCCTTTTGTCGTTCTTTCGTTAACAGCAGCACGTCTTGAACATGTCTTAACCCAAAGCTAGATATGATATACTCGCTGACCTCTTCATCTGTTTTTCTCCTTCTTTCATTGTCGATATCCAGCACAACAGCCGTCTTTGGAAGCGGTTCAAACACCAGGGCCTTCAGATCCTCAAACGGCATCCGGCTGATTACGGGCTGCGTGCTACATATACCAAGAAAGCCTTCGTATTCCCGCCAGCTGCTCCAGATATATTCATCCACTTCCGACACTAGCCCGGCCTTAACCGGATTCTGATGAATATACCTCAGAAGCAGCACGAAGTAGTTTTCATCGTTTACAGGTTCGCTTCGGAATCTGTCCTGAAACACTGGACCAAGATGCTGGTATTTATTGTTGTAATGCCAGGCATAGCCCACACCGATACTCTTCATGACCGTAGCCAGCGAGTCATCTTTCTCCCTGATCAGAAGATGGACGTGATTTGGCATCAGGCAATAGGCATAGACGGTACATCGTGAAGGCAGATATTTGTTGTTGTCATCGGTAGGGTTGATCTGTCGTCTGAGCAGATCCAGAAAGCATTCATAGTCATAGATGTCGTAGAAAATGTTCTGACGATTGATACCTCTGAGCATCACGTGATAGATGCCCGTTCCGCTGTTTTCTCTTGATTTTCTTGGCATATGTATTAAATTTATGAATTAACTGCTGCAAAAGTACAAAGAAAAAACTAAACCGCCAAATTTTCAAAATAAAAACTCACAAAATGGGATGTAACAAAAGAACCGTCCCTCTGTTACATGGAAAAATAATTGTATCTTTTTTGAAATACTTGCTAATATATTCTGGAATTATCGTACCTTTGCAAATTGATATGAGACAAGCTATAATCGAAGGAATTAGATGATATGGAAAATCAGATAAAGACGGCCAAGGAGATGTTGGCATGGATTGAGAAAAATTTCTTCAAGGGTGCTGGGCTCGCAAAGGCCAGCAAACTGGAGGGCGACGAGCGCAGAGCTTATGTGCTCTCGCAGGTAGAGCGGTTGTTGACGCAGAAGCATGGATCTTCACTGTTGGCTATGTGGCTATCAGACCAGTTCTGGACGGCTGACGAAGGCAGGAAGGAATTCAAGGACCAACCTTTGTTGTCACTGAAGGAACAGCAGACGCTGACGGATAGGGAAATGGCCCGTCTGCGGCTGATACTGGAAGTGGCAGGACTCTGCCACGACCTGAGCCTGCATTTTACGTTCGACCTGAATGAGGCCTTTGGTATCAAGAATGTATTTTGGGTATCGAACAAGCAATTGGTGGAATGGCTCTCAGCGACTGAATATGAACACATAGCTATGCACACGGCCTACATCTTGAAAAAACACGCTATAGGCGTGTATGGATACGGCCATTACGAACCGGCACAAGACGAGTTAGCCGAATTTTTCTCGATAGAGTACGACGAATTGGTACGCGAGCCGGTAAGAACGAATATACCACCTCACGCCTACGTGAAGATCATCACCGACGAATTGCTTCGGATAGATCGGCATTGGCAGCGGGGACGCAGGCTGAAACTGAAACCCGACTTGGTGATGCTGCACGATGAAATCTATGGTGTTGTGCCCAATCAGTTTGATAAGGGAGTGCTGGCGGCTGCTCAGGCTCTTTACGACTACATGGACAAGGAACTCTGCGGTCGGCTGGTGCTGAAAGAGTATAATTATAATGCATCTTCGTGGAACGACCAGCCCGAATCTGTAAGGCGCATTACGGCAGAAGTATTGAAACAGTTTGCCGATAAAATCCGCGAGGTGCGAGATCTGTATCTGGCAGAAGGCTGGGTAACGGATGACTCATTGTCGTTCAGCTATCTGATGGCACATGGTCAACGGTGTGGGTATGGTTGGTGGCGCGAGGAGGACGAAGCCTTATGATGAGCTGCAATCGCGGTGACTACCGTTCGGCAGCAGATTGGCTGTCGGTTTTACGGCAGGATGAAGCCTGGCTCAGTCAGCAGCAACGGCTATTGGCCTCGCCGGCTAAAGATGTCAGCATTCATCGTGAGGATGCCATCAGGAGGATCGGCAAGGGCGAGACCTTTGAATTCTGGGAGATCTACGGTCATCAGGTGGAGCCTGTGGTAAATGAGGTTTGGGAGATAGCCGAGTTGTCGCTGCCCAAACTGAAGATCCAGGCCATTGGTATGCTCTCGATGGAGTGGCTGGAACAGCATGTGCCGACAGGAAAACAGACTTCGAAAATAGGTTGTCCAATTTGATGTACCCGTTTTTATGCAGTAAGTAGGTTCAGGCGTTTCGTCATCGGATTTGGTTTGAGAGATTCCTTCTTCCAGATTTTCACCTCCTTGACCGTCCTTCTTTCCATGATAGTCTTGATG
>JAFVGS010000053.1 GCA_017474845.1 Prevotella sp. | reverse complement strand
GCCATACAGGGAGTCGAACACGCGCTGGTTGATGGCCTGCGTGAACTTACCGAAGTAACGCTGGTAGGCACGGTGGTCAGGACTCTGCTCGTAACCCATCAGGCGGCAAAGTGTCGGATCGAAGCGCACAATATCCAAGTGGTTGTAACAGCTTGCACCACACCAGACACCTGTGAACAAACCGTATATCAACTGTTCGGGACTCTTGCCACGATTAGAGCCCTGTTGGGGCAGACCCACAGTAGACAATGCCTCCTTGAAATGACAATTGTCAAGCATTTTGTATAGTAGCGACACACCACCGAATGCAGTCACTTGAAGGCCCGCTTCTGCTCCTTATGGAAGAAGTTGTACTTGACGAATGCCTCCGTGTCACAGGCCTCCATGAAAGAGTAGTTCTCCTCACTGCCGTAGCCGGAGTCGGCACAGCATTCCTTCGGCATGTGTCCGTACCTGTCGGAGAAAGATGAGAGAAAGGGGATCATGGTACCCGTATCGTTAGGATTGTGGAAGAGTCCGAAGTCGGTGATGAACTGGTTCTCGGTGCCTATCTGCAGGTTGTAGCACGGGACGGTCTGGCCATTGTTCATCGCATCCTCCTTCCTGCGCATGAAGGTGGCATCGGGATCGGTCTTGCTGTATGAGTTGCGCTCGCCCAGTGTATCCAGGTACCGGTCATACTCTGCGAGCTTCTCTGCCTTCTCCTCCCCCTTACCTGCCTCTGCCTGGCCTTACGCTCCTTCTTCTCCTCCTTAGTTGCAGGCTCCGGCTCCTCTGCCAGTGCTGCGTTCAGTTCGCGTGCCATCGAGTGCAGCATGTCTGGCGTAAACTCCACCTTCTCCTGCCCGGAGGCATTGTCCTGCGCTATCACGTCGTCTATCTGCAAGAGCAGCACCCTGATCTTCTCCAGCAGCTTCGCACGGTTCTTCTCAACCGTCCTGCGCCAGACGAACGTGTACTTGTTGGCCTTCGATTCTATCTTCGTACCGTCAATGTATTCCACGTCCAAACTCACGAACCCGCGTTCGGCAAGAAGCAGCACCACCTGGGTGAACACGGCATTGATCTCCTTCTTCACACGGTTGCGGAAGCGGTTGATGGTGATGTAGTCGGGATGCTCGTAGCCTGCCAGCCAGATGAAGTGCACGTCGCGAACGAGCCGCTCCTCTATCTTGCGGCACGAATACACATTATTCATATAGCCGTAGATGACAGCCTTAAGCATCATGCGCGGATGGAAAGGACTGCGGCCATACTCCTTATATAATTTACGGAAACTTGTCAAGTCCAACTGGTCAATCAGGCCGTTTACGAGACGTACTGGGTCATCTTCCGCAATATTTTCATCGATTCTTTGCGGAAAAAGCAGAATTTGCTTGGTAGTGTAAGGACGAAAGTGTATCTTTGCCATGCATTAAGAAATTTGGTCCAAAGGTACAAAAAATCTTGGACATAACAAAGCCCTGGCTTGAGAAAGTCGGGGCTTTGCGATAAAAAAGGAGGATGTGCCTATTTTGACACACCCTCTCGATACATACTAAATATGATGTTATGGAATTACGTGTAGAGGTAGCGCTTGATGGAGCGCTTAGGGGTCTTCTCGAACTCCTCCTCGCGGATCTCGATTTCGGAAACTTTCTCGTAGGCGGGAATCATCTCGTTGAGTCCGTTGAGGTTCTGGTCCATGACGTTGCGGATGTCGTCGGCGGTGAACTTCAGGTTCTTAGCTTCGTCGTAGTCGGGATAGACGAGGGCGACGAGCTTGTTGTCGCGCTGTACGACGACACTCTCTACGACGAGCGTCATGGAGTTGAGCTTGTCTTCTATCTCTTCAGGATAGATGTTCTGTCCGTTGGGGCCAAGGAGCATATTCTTGATACGGCCGTTGATGAAGACGTTGCCGGCATAGTCCATCGTGCCGAGGTCGCCGGTGTGGTACCATCCTTCGCGGTCGAGGGTCTCACGGGTGGCCTCCTCGTTCTTGTAGTAGCCGAGCATCGTGTTCAGTCCTCGGGTGAGGATCTCGCCAGGCACGTTCTGCGGGTCGGGGGAGCCGATCTTCACCTCCATGTGGTAGGCCGCCTTGCCGCAGGAGCCGGGAGCGAAGTAGTGCCAGTCCTCGTAGCAGATGATGGGTGCGCACTCGGTGGCGCCGTAGCCGACGGTGTAGGGGAAGTCGATGCGCTTGAGGAACTGCTCCACCTCCTGGTTGAGGGCGGCACCGCCGATGATGACCTCGTACATCTGTCCGCCGAAGGCCTTGAGCACCTCCTTGCAGATCATCTCGCGCACCTTCTTAGAGATGACGGGCATCTGAAGCAGCAGGCGCATGCGGTTGTTCTGGATCTTCGGGAACACCTTCTTGCGGATGATCTTCTCGATGATGAGGGGTACGGCGATGACGATGACGGGCTTCACCTCGGCCAGGGCCTGGGCGATGATGGCGGGCGAGGGCACACGGTTGAGGTAGTAGACGTGACAGCCGTGGAGGAACTCAAAGATGAACTCGAAGGCCATGCCGTACATGTGGGCCATGGGTAGCATGGAGATGACACGGTCGCCACACTTGATGATCTTACCCAGCACGTGCTCGGCGAAGTCGTAGTTCGACCAGAGGGCGCGGTAGGGGAGCATCACGCCCTTGGAGAAGCCCGTGGTGCCGCTGGTGTAGTTGATGAGCGCCAGCTCGTCGGGCGACTGCTCGTGGTAGTAGCTGACGTGCTCCTTGCGGAAGTACTTGGGGAACTTCTTGCCGTAGAGCTCGTTCAGGTGTTCGCGGGCATAGGTGAGCTTGTCTGTGCGCGAGATCATCAGCGAGTAGTCGGGATTGTTGATGATGCCTTCGAGTCGCGGCATCTGCATGGGGTCGATGATCGTGGCCACGTGGTCGCCCACGAAGAGCAGGCGGGCCTCGGAGTGGTTGACGATATTGTGGATCTGCTCCGCATTGAACTCATGCAGGATGGGTACGGCGATGGCACCGTAGGTGAGTGTGGCGAGGAAGGCAACGGCCCACTGGCTGGAGTTGCGCCCTGCGAGGGCGATCTTGTCGCCCTTCACGATGCCGCTGTTCTCGAAGAGAATGTGGAGTTTCTCGATCTTTCGTGCCACATCATGAAACTGCAGCGTCTGGCCCTTATAGTCAGTCAGCGCGTCGCGGTCCCAGTTGTCGACGATGCTCTTTTGGATCAATGAGTTAAAACAAGGTATCTGTTCCATAAGCAATTAGATATTCTGATATAAGTAGCGTTTGATACTCTTCTTGGGTGTCTTGGCGAACTCCTCCTCGTGGAGCTGGATGGCCGCGATGCGGCTGTAGACGGGCAGCTGCTCGTTGAGCGTCTGACGGTTCTGCTCCATGATGTCTTCGAGTTCTTCCTGACTGAAGTTCACGATTTCGTCCTTGTCGGGATGTACGAGTGCGACGAGCTTGTCGCCCCGCTGGATGACGACGCTCTCAGCGACCATCGCCATCGAGTTAAGCTTGTCTTCAATCTCCTCGGGATAGATGTTCTGTCCGTTGGAGCCGAGGAGCATGTTCTTGATGCGTCCGCGGATGAAGATATGGCCGGTTGGTGCCATCGTGGCGAGGTCGCCGGTGTGGTACCAGCCTTCATTGTCGACGACCTGGCGGGTGGCCTCGTCGTTCATATAGTAGCCGAGCATGAGGTTCGTGCCTCGGGTGACGATCTCGCCAGGGATATGCTCGGGATCGGAAGATACAATTTTCACTTCCATACGGTCTACGGGCGTGCCGCAGCAGCCAGCGACGAACTCCTTGTGGTCGCAGTAGGAGATGAGCGGGGCGCACTCCGTGGTGCCGTAGCCGACGGTGACGGGGAAATTGATGGAGAGCAGGAACTCTTCGACCTCCTTCGACAGGGCGGCACCTCCGACGATGACCTCGTAGGCCTGTCCGCCAAAGGCCTTGTACACCTCCTGATAGATGCGCTCCTTCACCTTCTTCGACACCACGGGCATCTGCAGCAGCAGGCGCATGCGGTTGTTCTGGATCTTCGGGAACACCTTCTTGCGGATGATCTTCTCGATGATGAGGGGGACGGTGACGATGAGCGTGGGTTTCACCTCTGCGAAGGCCTGCGCGATGATGGCAGGTGACGGCAGACGGGTGAGGAAGAAGAGGTGGCAGCCGTGACAGAAGCCGAAGAGGAACTCGACGGCCATACCGTACATGTGGGCCATCGGCAGGATGCTCAGCAGGTTGTCGCCAGGACGCACCTTCCTGCCCAGGCAGCTGATGATGAACTCGACGTTACCCCAAATGGCACGGTAGGGCAGCATCACACCCTTGGAGAAGCCCGTCGTGCCGCTGGTGTAGTTGATGAGTGCCAGTTCCTCGGCGGTGTCCTCGTGGTAGTGTACATGCTCCTTGCGGAAAGCCTTGGGGTATTTGCTGCCGAACATCATATTCAAATGTTCGCGTGCGTAGGTGACAGACTCTGAGCGGCTGATCATCAGCGAGAAGTCGGGGATGTTGATGATGGCCTCAAGACCGGGCATCGCCTCCGGGTCGATGGTCTTCACGGCATAGTCGCCGATGAAGAGGATCTTGGCGCCGGAGTGGTTGACGATGTTCTGTATCTGCTCGCCGTTGAACTCATGCAGGATGGGCACAGCCACGGCGCCGTAGGTAAGGGTAGCGAGGAAGCTGACGGCCCAGTGTGCAGAGTTGCGGCCGCAGATGGCTATCTTGTCGCCCTTCTTGATTCCGCTGTTTTCTAAAAGTATATGGAGTTTCTCTATCTTACGGGCGACATCATGAAACTGGAGGGTGATCCCCTGATAGTCGGTCAGCGCATCCTGATCCCAGTTTTCGGTGACGGCTCTTTGGATGTAAGCATTGAAACTGCTAAATTGCTCCATGAAAATTGCACATTTGTTTTAATATTGTGCAAAGGTAGTGCTAATATTGCACATTCGCAAAAAAAATGTGCAATAATTAACAAATTTTATTCATATCGCATGGATTTGGCAGGATGGATGTGTGAAACGAGGTAACTGGGTGCTATCAGGACGAATACGCAGACGAGCAATGTGACGAGGTCGAGGAGGGCAATCAGGGGGAGGTTCAGCTCCATGGGAGCCTTGCTGACGTAGTACACCTGCGGGTCGAGCGAGACGAATCCCGTGTACTGTTGCAGCAGCACGATGCCGATGCCCAGGATGTTGCCCCAGAGCATGCCCTGTCCGATGATGAAGACGGAGAACCAGAGGAAGGTGTGGCGGATGGTCTTGTTGCGGGTGCCGAGGGCCTTGAGGATGCCGATCATCTGGGTACGCTCGAGGATGATGATGAGCAGTCCGCTGATCATCGTGAAGCCTGCCACACAGACCATCAGCACGAGGATGATCCACACGTTGATGTCGAGCAGTTCGAGCCAGGTGAAGATGGTGGGATAGGTCTCGTAGATGGTCTGGGTGACCATCTGGTTGCCGTGACCGTCGTCCGTACGGTTTACGTTGTCGATGAAGGCATCTGCGGTGACAGAGAGTCTGTCCAGGTTCTCGACGGTTACCTCGACGCCAGTACATCGGTCTCCGTCCCAGCCGTTCAGACGGTTGGCGGCATAGAGGTCGGTAAAGCAGAGGTTCTCGTCGAAGCGCGTCATATTGGTCTGGTAGATGCCGGCAACGGTGTATTTGCGCGTCTTCACGTTCTCGTCGCCGATGAAGTAGGCAAACACCTTATCGCCTACGGAGAGGTGGAGCTTGTCGGCAATCATCTTCGACATCAGGAGCTGGTAACGGCTGGTGGAGTCGCTGAAGGCAGGAATCTCGCCGGCCACGATGTTCTGCTGGAGGAAGGTGCTGTCGAACTCTGGTCCCACGCCCTTGAACATCACGCCGAGGAAGTCGTCGTCGGTCTTGAGCAGGCCCTGGGTGATGGTATAGCGCTGCACGTGACGGACACCAGGCTGCGCACGGAACACCTGCATCATGCTGTCGTCGGCACAGATGGTGTATGGATCGATGTCGTTGTATTTCATCAGGTTGCTCACCTGGATATGTCCGCCAAAGCCGGCCACCTTGTCGCGGATGGTGTGCTTGAAGCCCAGCACCACGCAGACAGTGACGATCATCACCATCAGTCCGATGGCGACGCCCACGATGGCAATACGGATGGCCGGACGACTCACCTTGCGCTTGTCGCCCTGGTCACTATAGATCCGTTTGGCTATGAATAGAGGGAGATTCATTCGTCGACACGGCCGGGATAGGCTTCAAGGGCTTTTCTCAAGACGAATAAAGCGCGCTCCAGGTCTGCTTTCTTGAGGACGTAGGCGATACGCACCTGGTTGATGCCGGCACCAGGAGTGGTGTAGAAGCCTGCGGCAGGCGCCATCATCACCGTCTCACCCTCATAGTTGAACTCGGCGAGACACCAGCGGCAGAATTTCTCCGCATCGTCGACAGGCAGCTTGGCTACGGTGTAGAAAGCGCCCATGGGTATGGGAGAGTAGACGCCGGGGATGCGGTTCAGACCGTCGATGAGACACTTACGGCGCTCGACATATTCGTCGTAGACATCACGCAAGTATTCCTCGGGCGTGTCCAAGGATGCCTCTGCCACGATCTGTCCGATGAGGGGTGGGGAGAGGCGTGCCTGACAGAACTTCATCACGGCAGCACGTACCTTGGCGTTCTTCGTGATGAGGGCGCCGATACGGATGCCGCACTCAGAGTAGCGTTTCGAAACAGAGTCGATGAGGATGACATTCTGCTCGATGCCTTCCAGATGACAGGCAGAGATATAGGGTGAGCCTGTGTAGATATATTCACGGTACACCTCGTCGGAGAAAAGATACAGGTCGTATTTCTTCACGAGGTCGCGTATCTGGTTCATCTCACGGCGGGTATAGAGGTAGCCCGTCGGGTTGTTGGGGTTGCAGATCATGATGGCCCGGGTGCGCTCGTTGATGAGCTCCTCGAACTTCTCCACCTTCGGCAGCGAGAAGCCCTCCTCGATGGTGGTGGCGATGGTGCGGATCTTCGCTCCGGCAGAGATGGCGAAAGCCATGTAGTTGGCGTAGGCAGGCTCGGGCACGATGATCTCGTCGCCGGGATTCAGACAGCTGAGGAAGGCGAAGAGTACCGCCTCGGAACCACCAGATGTGATGATGATGTCCTCGGCAGTCACGCTGATGTTGTATTTCGCATAGTAGTTCACCAGCTTCTCCCTGTAGCTCAGGTAGCCCTGGGAGGGTGAATACTCGAGGATCTCGCGGTCGATCTCTTTCAGTGCGTCGAGAGCCACCTGCGGCGTGGGCAGGTCTGGCTGACCAATATTCAGGTGATATACCTTCGTGCCCCGTTTCTTGGCAGCGGCAGCCAAGGGGGCAAGCTTTCTGATCGGTGACTCCGGCATCTCAACGCCGCGGACGGATATTTCTGGCATCTTGTGTAAATTTTTGGGTGCAAAGGTATAAAAAAAATGGATAATGGACAATGGATAATGGATAATTTTGTGTGACGGCAGCAAATTTTTTACTTTTCACTATTCACTTTTCACTTTTTTATCGTACTTTTGCAGCGAAATTCAATAAATCGTAAATCGTAAATCAGTAAATCGTAAATAAATAAAGATGAATTACGAGGAAATGCTTGAGACGCGTGACGTCCGTAAGACCACGAAGGTCAGACTGCCGTATGGCTATTTCTATAAGCGTCTGATCGACGGGAAATACTCCAACTTCGTGGAGTTCCACGACGAGGTGGCTGATGCCATCACTTTTAGCAAGAGTGTGACGGCAGAGCATGAGGCCCTGGCTGAGATCCATTCGAAGCTGCAGCTGCACTATACGCCCAACGAGGGTGACGACGGCATCTATGCCATCGCCGTCGAGGTGGGGAACTACGTCACCATTGAACAGGTGCTCAACGAGAACCCGTCGATGGTGGCGAAGGGCGACTTTGTCACATCGACCCTGCGCGACCTCTTCAACATCACCGAAGAGCTGCATGCCCATAACATCTTCCACGTCTGCTATGCACCTTCAAACATCCTGGCACGCAAGAGCGACAGTTCTATCCGCCTGCTCTGTCACGGTTCGTTCTACGAGAAGATTGGTGCCGACATCCTCTATGATGGTCTGGAGGATTTCATTGCACCAGAGGTGATGGCCGGGGGCTGTGCCGATGCCCGCAGCGACGTGTTCTCCATCGGACGCTTCATCGCATGGATCTATCAGTCGTCGGGACTGCCCTTCGAGCTGAAGCATATCGTGGAGAAAGCTACCGCCGAGAGTCCTGACGACCGTTACCAGACGGCAGAGGACATGCGCCAGGCCATCAACAAGATACGTTCAGTCCGTAAGACGGGAACCATTGCCGTCGCAGCTCTTGCCATCGCCCTCTGCATCGTGGGATTCTACTTCTATCTGATGCCCAGTCCAGAACCTGTGGAGTATGTCGCGCCTGTGGATGATCCCATCCCTGCCGACCTGCTCGAGGAAAACATGGACGATTACATCGGTCTCGGTGAAGATCTCGATTCTGCGACCATCGCCGCCATTGTGGGCCAAGAGAAGTCAAATGACACGATCTCTGCCGACGGGAAGAAGATGCGTCTGTATAATGCGAAGGCAGAGGCGATCTTCCGCAAGCAGTTCGCGAAGGCGGCAGACATTATCATCTCACGTGTCTACAACACGGAGTCGATGAACGGGGAACAGAAGGTGTTCGCTGCCAAAACGCAACAGATGACCGAGGACCTGGCGAAGAAACAGCAGGAACTGGCCACACTGACGAATCTCAGTTCAGACCGTACACAGGCCATTGCGGCGGAGATCATCGAGAAAATCACCAATAAGAAGATGGCGGCGATGGACAAAGACTATCTCGGTCTGAGACCTGCTCCCGAGGAGAAGAAGACGACGACTCCCAAGTCTGATCAAAGCAGTTCGCCGACGACTACTCTTCCGACAACTACTACGTCGACACCTTCGACATCCACCTCTTCGCAGTCGGAGAGCAGTAAGACGAGCATATACGACCGTTACAGGGACAAGTACGGCCAAGACCCGCTTGACCCTATCGAGCCGGATAAATACAGACCGAACAAAAAATAAAACAATAAATTGAAAATGAGATCAAGAACAGCTATTTGGTTTGAGTGCAAGATCCGTTATGAGAAAGTGATGGAAGACGGCTTGCAGAAGAAAGTGAATGAGAACTATGTCGTCGACGCCCTGAGTTTCAGCGAGGCCGAAGAGCGCATCATCGAAGAGATGTCCAGCTATATCAGCGGCGAGTTCGACGTGGCAGACATCAAGAAGGCAACCTACAAGGAGATATTCTTCTCCGACGACGATATGGCCGACAAGTGGTATAAGGCCAAGCTCCAGTTCATCACCATCGACGAGAAGACGGATAAGGAGAAACGCAGCACGGTGACCTATCTCGTGCAGGCAGGTTCTTTCAACGGTGCTGTGAAGAATATCGAAGAGGTGATGGGCGGCACGATGATCGACTATGTCATCGCCTCCGTTGCCGAGACCACGCTGATGGACGTCTTTGAATACAATAAGACAACGAAGGCTGACGACAAACCAGAATACGAGCAGTAAATCATACTTATGTTTGACGTCAAAGGAAAATTACATAGTGTATTGGACACATTGCCACAGGGTGTACGCCTTGTGGCAATTTCCAAGTATCACCCCAATGAATATATCCTTGCCGCCTACGAGGAGGGACAGCGTATCTTCGGCGAGAGCCACGAACAGGAACTGCGTCAGAAACACGAGTCGCTGCCCAAGGATATCGAGTGGCATTTCATCGGCCATTTGCAGACCAATAAGGTGAAATACATTGCACCGTATGTGTCTATGATTGAGGCTGTTGACTCCATGAAGCTCTTGCGGGAGATTAACCGTCAGGCAGAGAAGTGCGGAAGGGTGATCAAGGTGCTTCTCGAACTGCATATCGCAGAGGAGGCAACGAAGTACGGGCTGACGCTCGATGCCTGTCGTGAACTCCTTGCCGAGGGTGAATGGCGCGAGATGCAGAATGTCCGCATCTGCGGTCTGATGATGATGGCTTCGTTTGTCGATGACCGCGAACAGATCCGTCGTGAGATGCAGACGGCCGCAGACTTCTTCGACGAGGTGAAGGCTCAGTATTTCGCTGACGATGATGCCTTCTGCGAACGGTCGTGGGGCATGAGCGACGACTATCCCATCGCCCTTGAGACACGTTCGACGATGGTCCGTGTGGGTACGGCTATCTTCGGCCCGAGGGTGTATTAATTTCCCCTCCTGAGTAGGAGGAGTTGGGGTGGTCTGATCAACGCTTTTTGAAATAGTATTGCCCCCGCCGCCTGGTAATGCTCCAATAATTGATGGCATGCACGGGACAATGATGATAGCAGGCCAGACAACAGGTACACCGTCCGTTGTGAATCCACGCGGGCGGTGTTCCTTTGATATTATCCACGGGACAGACCTTGGCGCACTTGCCGCACTTGATACACACATCCTCGTCTACAGTAAACTTCTTATCCGTGATCATCCGTTTGTTGAAGTAACCGCCGATGACGTAGGAGTAGAGTCGGGGAGTGGCTCCCTTTTCCAGTTCCTCGATGCCTCGGCGACGTTCCTCAATCATCTGGATGATATGTGGCAGCTGTTGCGTCGCCAACTCTATCTTCATGGCTTCCTTCTCCTCAGTGTCGGTCTTCATAAAGGGTAGGCAGACGTAACTCTCAGGCATAATCACGGCAAACTGTGTCTCAGCCTGCAGCGGCTGACCGTCGGCAGTATTTAACTGAGGATTCTTCGCCAGATCCTTATTCAATATGGTCATCGCCTCACCCATATTATCTCCACACGTCGTCAGCGCCCAGCAGAACACATCGGTATCCATTTCCCCTCCTGAGGAGGCGATTGCGTCTTCATGGAGCAATCTTCTGTGCCCGTCAGGGTGGGGTGGTCTGATCAACCTCAGCTTTCGGATGAACTCCCTGACTATCCCAGGCGGCTGCCAACCATGAGTGGGGAAGCAGAATCCTATCCGCTCCCCCACATGCCATTCGTATTCGTACTGTCCCTTCCTGATGAGGTCGGGTATGTAAAGCAATTCTTCACCGATGGCGTCGGCTATCTGGCTCGCCGCCCATTTCGTATTACCTGTGCCTGAGAAATAGAATATCATATCGGGCACAAAAGTAATAATAATTTTTTAAATTTGGTCGAATGCCTGCGACAAATCTTCAATAATGTCATCGATATGCTCTGTACCGATGGAGAGACGGATGGTCGACGGCGTGATGTGCTGCTCGGCCAGTTCCTCGGGTGAGAGCTGTGAGTGTGTGGTGGTGTAGGGATGGATCACCAGACTCTTCACGTCGGCCACATTTGCCAGCAGCGAGAAGATCTGCAGGGCATCGATGAACTTCCACGCCTCTTCCTGTCCGCCCTTGATCTCGAAGGTGAAGATGCTGCCGCCGCCATTGGGGAAGTACTTCTTGTAGAGTTCGTGGTCGGGATGACTCTCCAGAGCCGGATGGTTCACCTTGGCCACCTTCGGGTGCCTGGCGAGGAAATCCACCACCTTCAGCGTGTTCTCCACATGACGCTCCACACGCAGACTCAGCGTCTCGACGCCCTGCAGCAGGATGAAGGCATTGAAGGGTGAGATGGCAGCGCCGGTATCACGCAGGATGACGGCACGGATGCGGGTGACGTAAGCGGCAGCACCTACGGCGTCGGCAAACACGATGCCGTGATACGAAGGATCGGGCTTCGAGAGGGTGGGGAACTTGTCGTTGGCCTTCCAGTCGAACTTGCCACCGTCGACGATGACGCCACCGAGTGAGCTACCGTGACCACCGAGGAACTTCGTGGCCGAGTGTACGACGATATCTGCGCCGTGCTCCAGCGGACGGATGAGATACGGTGTGCCGAAGGTGTTGTCGACGATAAACGGAATCCCGTGCTTATGTGCGACAGCTGCCACTCCTTCGAGATTGAGCACGTCGGAGTTAGGGTTACCGAAGGTTTCGGCATATACTACTTTTGTGTTGGGTTGGATGGCTGCCTCGAGAGCCTCGAGGTCATTCACGTTGATAATCGTATTACTGATGCCCTGTGTGGCCAGCGTGTGGGTAATCAGGTTGTAAGAGCCGCCATAGAGGTTGTCGGCAGCTACGATATGGTCGCCATTCTGCACGATGTTCTGCAGGGCATACGTGATGGCAGCGGCACCAGAGGCGACGGCAAGACCTGCGACACCACCCTCGAGGGCTGCGACACGATCCTCGAACACCCCCTGCGTCGAGTTCGTCAGACGACCGTAGATATTACCGGCATCACGAAGTCCGAAGCGGTCGGCGGCATGCTGCGAGTTGTGGAACACATAGCTGGTGGTCTGGTAGATGGGCACGGCACGTGCGTCGGTTGCGGGGTCTGCCTGTTCCTGGCCTACGTGAAGCTGTAAAGTCTCAAAACGATAATTCTTCTTACTCATAATCTTTTCCTTTCTTTTATTTTAATTTGACATATTATCACTTTTTAAAGACATAATAACATACTAACATATTTTTCTGGGTGCAAAGGTACGAAGTTTAGAAATATCCACCAAATTTCTTGCATAATTCAGAAAATATCCCTAATTTTGCAGCCGAGAAAGAAAATCTTTCCTTTAAGGGCTCCTGAAAGCCCCTCAAACAGAATAAAACTCTAAATTATGGCAGAAATCTTGGATGAAACCGACTTGCAGATCCTCAGAACACTGCAAAAAAACGCGAAATTGACCACCAAAGAGCTGGCTGATGCCGTCCATCTGACTCCAACTCCCGTCTTTGAGCGCCAAAAACGGCTCGAACGTCATGGTTACATCCGCAAGTATGTGGCCATCATCAATCCAGAGAAACTGAATCTGGGTCTGCAAGTCTTCTGTAAAGTGAAGCTCAAGCAGATCAACCACGAGATTGCCGATGCGTTCGTGCGTCGCATCCAGCGCATCCCGGAGGTCACAGAGTGCTACAACACCTCCGGCGCCTATGACTATTTATTAAAGGTACGCGCCCGCGATATGAAACAGTATCAGGAGTTCGTGCTCAACAAGTTGGGTGAGATCGAGAGCCTCGCTTCCATCGAGAGCACCTTCGTGATGAGCGAGGTGAAACAGTCGTATGGACTGAATATATAGTTTACAGTTTACAGATGATATGAAGACAATATTGATTCTGGTGGGGAAGACGACGGTCAAGCACTTCCAGGCGGGCATCACGGAATACGTGGAGCGCATCGGACACTATATGCCTTTAGAACTCGTGACGATACCTGAACTGAAAAACACGAAGAGTCTTACGGAGGAACAGCAGAAGACCGCCGAGGGGGAACTGATCCTGAAACAGCTGCAGGCGAGTGATACCGTCGTGCTGCTTGACGAACACGGCAAGGAATTCCGTAGCATAGAGTTTGCCCGTTGGCTGGAACAGAAACGCAACACCGCCCGCCGCCTCGTATTCATCATCGGCGGACCCTATGGTTTCTCACCTGCCGTCTATGCCCGTGCCAACGAACAATTGTCTTTGTCTAAGATGACCTTCTCGCACCAGATGATCCGTCTTGTCTTCACCGAACAGGTCTATCGTGCCTGTACCATCATCCGTGGTGAACCCTATCACCACGAATAGCTTATAAAATATTATTTGATTGTAACCTCTTCGAGGAATGTCTCAAACTGGCTCTGGTAGCCGTTGAACACGTTAATGTCCACATCGCCCTGGATGCCTGCCACGCGACCGTCATGACACAGCTGCCAGTAAGTCAGCTTCACGTCGGGCTTGTACTCGCTGTACCGGGCTATCCACACGCTGTAGTTGCGCTTCAGGTCAGTCTGCTTCGAAAGGTGTTTGTTCACGAACATCTGGTTCACATAGAGGATGGGCTTCACGCCCGTGTAGCGCTCCACCATATTCAACCACGTACGTATATGCGCGAACAGCATCTCTTCACCGCCCATCATCTTTATCTGTGCGTCCGTAGGCTCCACGTCGAGCACGGGTGGCAGGTCGCCACTGCGGAACAGCGTGTTGCGGATGAACCATTGCGCCTGCTGAGCCCCGCTGCTGCGTACCGACCAAAAATGGTAGGCACCTGTGCGGATGCCGTGCTTGCGGGCGTCGGTATAGTCTTTCAGATAGAAACGGTTGCGGATGGTCGTGCCCTCCGTCGACTTGACATAGACAAACGATACGGGATAGTCTGCCGTGCCGCTGACATTCTGGTTGCCCCGCTTGCCCACGCTGGTGATGCGCAGCTTGTCCCAATGGATGGGTAGTGCTCTTCGCCCCTTGCCGTGCTGGTATTTGGCGATGTCGATGCCGTAGATGCGTTCGGTGGTGTAACGCATGCGCTCACCCATGAAGCGGTTGTTCTTCCAGATGCCCACCCGCAGGTTCATCTCACCCTCGGTATTGGTCTCTGCCGCCAGTCCGAAGCCGTTGCGGCAGCCGTCAGCCCAATGGCCCTCGTAGTAGCCGCGTCCGTCGGTACTGGTATAGGCGCCGTGCCCGTCAGGTTTCTCCTCGCGGAAGTCGCCCATGTAGTTGCCCAGCGTATCCACTCTGACGCCCGTCATGAGTGAGTCGTCGCGACAGGTTCCCACCACCGTTCGCCCTAATGAGTCGAGCGCGAGGGCTGTCCCCTCACGGCGATGACCTTTCCACCGTCCGACGTTCCACACAGACACATGCCTGTCGACATCCACCTTGTGCCGCTTGCCGCCCGCAAAGGCGACCACCATCTCGTAACCCTCGTCCTGCATGTTGTGCCGCTCCATATAATATCCGATCTCTTCCCCTCCTGAGTAGGCGATTGCGTCTTCATGGAGCAATCTTCTGTCAGGGGTGGTCTGATCCGCCTCAATCACACTAACGGATGGCACAACCAATCTCTCTCTCTGCGAAACATCTGCTTTCCCCATCCACAGACTTGCTGTGAGGAGTGCAGCTAAAGGAAATAATATGCTGAATAGTATCTTTTTCATTTTTTTATGGCGCAAAGTTAGGCAATTCTCCCTAAAAAATCGTATTTTTGCAGCAGAATTATTCTTTAAACGCAAAAATCATGATGAAGGACTTTAATTTCTATGCCCCTACGCGGGTGGTGTTCGGACGTGAGTCGGAGGCTAAGCTTCCGGAGTTGATCAAACAATATGGCGGTACGAAGGTGCTCGTCCACTATGGTGGCGGCAGCGCCCGTCGATCGGGACTTCTCGACAAGGTGGAACAGATGCTCCGCGAGGCCGGCATCGACTTTGTGGAGTTGGGTGGGGTAGTGCCCAATCCCCTGCTGTCGAAGGTGAAGGAGGGCATCGCCCTCTGCCGCCGTGAGGGTGTCGACTTTATCCTCGCCGTGGGTGGCGGCAGCGTCATCGACTCATCGAAGGCTATTGGCTACGGTGTGCCCTACGAGGGCGACGTGTGGGACTTCTGGGACAACCGTGCCGTGCCCCAGACCGCAATGCCCATAGGCGTCGTGCTTACCATTCCAGCCGCAGGTTCCGAGATGTCGTCGAGCACCGTCATCACTCAGGACGAGGGCATGCTCAAGCGCGGCTTCAATAGCGACCTTTGCCGTTGTAAGTTCGCCGTCATGAACCCTGAGCGCACCTATACGCTGCCGCCTTACCAGACCGCCGCAGGCGCCACCGACATCATGATGCACACGATGGAGCGCTACTTCTCTAAATACGAGGATGCCACGCTCACCGACGCCATCGCCGAGGCCCTGCTGCGCACGGTGAAGGATGCTGCCTTCGAGGTCCTGAAGAATCCCGAGGACTACCGTAACCGCGCCAACATCATGTGGGCCAGCTCGTTGTCGCACAACGACCTCACCGAGTGTGGCACCGAGAAGGACTTCGCCGTCCATAAGCTCGAACACGAGCTCAGCGGACTCTTCGGCGTCACCCACGGTGCCGGACTGGCTGCCCTCTGGGGCTCATGGGCCCGCTACGTGATGGATAAGCATATCTCACGTTTCGTGCAGTTCGCTGTCAATGTGATGGGTGTCACCAACGATTTCACCGATCCCCGTGCCACAGCCCTGCGCGGCATCGAGGCCATCGAGCACTTCTTCCAGCAGATCGGCATGCCTACAAGCATCCCTGCTCTCATCGGCCGTAAGGTGACCGACGAGGAAATTGAGACGCTTGTTGCCAAGTGCAGCCGTGGCGGGAAGATCACCCTCGGCGCGATGGAGATCCTCAAAACCGAAGACATGGCCGCCATCTACCGCCTTGCCAACGCATAATAAGAACTCACGACATGGATATCAAGGAATTACTGAACCGTACGGACCGCTTTGCGGTCCATGCGGGATGCAGCATTACAGAGGTCGACGACCGTCATGCCGTAGCGGTGATGACGGTCACGGAGACCCATCTCAACGGTGGCGACGTGTGTCAGGGCGGAGCACTCTTCACCTTGGCCGACCTCGCCATCGCGGCGCTGATGAACAACGGCGGACAGCTCACCTTCGGCATCTCCAGCAGCCTGATGTTCGTCTCCAGCGCCCGTCTGGGTGATACCCTCACCGCCGAGGCCGTCAGCGTGGCCGATCACCATAAGATTCCCGCTGTTGAGGTGCGCGTCACCAATCAGGACGGCCGTCTCATCTGCCACGTCACCGGCATGGGCTACCGCAAGAACGTTGCGATAGTCTAAGATATTTTTGGGATTTAAGCTATTTCTATTTTTCCATATACGCCTTGATGCGGTCGGCTATGTTCTGCTTCAGGTTGTTGTAGAAGAAGCCATAGTCGTGCAGGTGGTAGCTCTCAGGACCGAATAGGTCTGCCGCATCGGCGGGAATGGCGTAGAGTTCGGGCTTCTCGATGGTGGCGACGATGACCGAACCGCGGTCGGTATCCACGCGGGCATCGGCAATACCTGGGGTGACGAGCTTACCCTCTAAAGACCAAATTTAATAACGCCTTTTTCACTTAATAAATCGGCCGGTTCGCTGAAAAAAGTTGCCGTTAACCCTTAAATATCCTAACTTTGCACCAAAAATCTGAATAAAACAAATGAAAATGAAGAAGACGATTCAATTATTGCTGGCCGTCGCTGCTACGTTGGCGATGGCAGCCTGTACCGCTGACGACAACTGGTACAACGAGAAATGGACCGGTACGGCGAGCACCACGGCGAGCGATGACGACAACTCGCAGACCACCTCCTCGGCCGACGATGTCATCAACGGTGTCTCCACTACCGGCGACGTCACCACGTTCTCCCTGGCCTTCAACAAGAACGCCATCGCCGAGACCTACAGGGCCGACGACAATGACGAAGACTATCTCGAGAACACCACCATCGAACGCACCATCACCGTCACCTTCAGCACCACCGCCGATGCGACTGTCGAGGGCGACGACGAGGGCATTGTCAGCGTCAGCGGCAACGACGTCATCGCCACCAACACCACCGGCGAGGTCATCCGATACGTGCTGACCGGTACCACCACCGACGGCTTCTTCAAACTCTACTCCACGAAGAAACAGGCCATCGTGCTCAACGGCGTCAGCATTACCAATCCCGACGGCGCGGCCATCAACAACCAGAGCAAGAAGCGCACCTTCATCGTCCTCAACGACGGCACGAAAAACTATCTCACAGATGGTACTAACTACTCAGACGCGTCTGGCGACGAGGACATGAAGGCATGCTTCTTCAGCGAGGGCCAGCTCGTATTCAGCGGCGCGGGCTATCTCGAGGTCGACGCCAACTGCAAGGCCGGTATCCGCAGCGACGACTACGTGCGCACCCTGCCCAAGACCAATATCTTCGTCGACGCCTCCTCGGGCAACGGCATCCGCGGCAACGACGCCGTCATCGTCTCGGGTGGCGTGATCAACATCAACATCACAGGTACTGCCGACAAGGGCATCTCCACCGACGGAGAGGTGCGCATCGATGGCGGACGCACCACCATCCTCACCAGCGGCGGCTATGAATACGACTCCGACGAGGGCGACTACACCGCTTGCTCAGGCATCAAGGCCGACAGCCTTGTCACCATCAACGGCGGCGAACTGAACATCAAGTCTATCGGCATCGGCGGCAAGGGCATCAAAAGCGATGACCGCGTGGTCATCAATGACGGCGTCGTGCGTATCGTCACCACCGGCAAGCGGCAGAAAGACTCCAAGGGCAGCGTCTCGCCCAAGGGCATCAAAGCCGACGGCGACATCACTGTCAACGGCGGACAGACCCAAGTGCGGCTGGAAGGCTCCGGCGACGGCACCGAGGCCATCGAGAGCAAGGGCGAGATACACATCGAGGCCGGTACCGTGGAGTGCTACAGCTACGACGACGCCATCAACTCGGCAGGCAACCTCTATATCGACGGCGGCTACGTCTACGCCCGTGCCATGAATAACGACGGAATCGACGCGAACAAGAACCTTTACATCAATGGGGGCGTAGTCATCGCCGAGGGAGGTCAGCAGCCCGAGTGCGGCATCGACGCAGCCGAGGGATACTCGGCATTCATCAACGGTGGCACGGTGATTGCCGTTGGCGGCGGATTGCAGGCCATATCTTCTTCATCCAAACAGGCCAGCATCGCCGTCAGCGCATCACTGGGCACCACCGTCGGCCTTCTCGACGGCACCACCGCCATCCTCGGCTACACCACGCCCGCCAGCAACAGCGGCACGGCCCTGATGATCTCCTCGCCCGTGTTCAAGACAGGCTCCACCTACACCCTACGAGCAGGCTGCACCATCGAAGGCGGCACCTCGTTCTACGGACTCACCACGGGCTGCACCATCGGCAGCGGCACACAGAGTGTCGACGCCACTGCCTCCACCTCCGTCAGCGGCTCCATGGGCAGCATGGGCGGCGGCATGCCTGGCGGCAGCTTCCGTCCAGGCGGCTGGTAAATCGCACATCGGGGACAGTCCCTATTGTGCGATTTGAATATAAAGAACCCATGGGAACATATCTAGTGGGGTTACGTGGTGCAAGCCGTAAAGCGAAAGGCGAGCATGGTGAGGTCGTCGTTAGGTTCTGCGCCGTCGCGGAAGCGGTCTGTGTCGGCCTTCAGCGCCTCTATGATGTTGCGGCTACTGCTGGCGGACAGCGACGTCATCAGCTGGATGATGCGGTCTTCGCCATACTGTTCCTGCTGGCGGTTCTCTGCCTCGTTCAGACCGTCGGTGTAGAGCAGCATCATACTGCCGCTGGGCAGGTCCATCTCTTCGCCCACATATTCCAGTTCGGGCCATAGTCCGATGGGGGCATTGGCCTCCTTGACGTCGAGGAAGGTGTATCGCCCTTCGGCATTCCTGATGATGGGGGGATTGTGCCCGGCATTGCAGTATTCCAGCCGTCCCTGTTTCAGGTCGTACATACAGATGAACATGGTGACGAACATGCCCATCTCGTTGTTAATCGACAGTTCGGCATTCATGCGGGTGGCTATCTCGGCGGGCTTTTTCCCCGTCGAGGCCAGCGATAGGAATCCGTGAGTGGCCAGGGTCATGAAGAGCGAGGCTGGAACGCCCTTGCCGCTGACATCGCCAATGCAGAAATAGAGTTTGTTGCCTTTCCGGAGGAAGTTGTACAGGTCGCCGCCCACCTCCTTGGCGGGTGTCATCGAGGCATACATGTCGAGGCCTTCAATTTCCGGGAACACGCTTGGCACCATCGACATCTGAATGTCGCGGGCAATGCGCAGTTCACTCTCCATGCGCTCCTTGGCGGTGGTGGTCTCTTCGAGCTGGTCGTAGGCCGTCTTCAGGTCGTTGTGGGCCTTTCTCAGACGGACTCCCATGCGGTGGCGCACGATGATGTAGACGAGGAGGAACAGGATGGTTGCCGCCATACCAATCACTCGTCCGATGTGGCGCTGGCGAACGTAACGCTCATTCTCGGCTGTCATCTCCAGTTCCTTCTGGTGTACAGCCGCCTCTTCACGGGCTTCGGCGATGCGCGAGAGGGTGATGGCCGAG
>JAFVGS010000052.1 GCA_017474845.1 Prevotella sp. | reverse complement strand
TGCAGACCGTTGGCAGAGGCTATCGCGATGTGGAGAGATTCCGCATTGCTGTACTCTTCTTCTATGGCGGCTTGACGTTGCATAAAGACTTCCTTGTGTTAAAATAGTTAAGTTAACTCACACTAAATCCTGTAGAACCATTATTTTGCGTGCAAAGGTAAACAATATTTTTGAATCTGCAAAAAAATATCGAATTCTTTCGCAGAAGGATTTGGTATTCTCGGAAACTTGTCGTATCTTTGCACCGACATTGTATGAAATACTTAAAATCATAACAAATAACATAAACAATTAAACTGATAAGACTATGATGAAGATCTTGATGATCGGCGGTACGGGCACCATCAGCAGTGCCATCACCCGACAGCTGGCCGAGAGTGAGCATGAACTGTGGCTGTTGAACCGCGGTAACCGTCAGGCGGAGCTGCCTGCGGGAGTGAAACAGATTGTGGCTGACGTGGAGGACGAACAGTCGGTGGCGGAGAAGCTGGGCGACATGACGTTCGACGTCGTCTGCGAGTTCATCGGGTTCCTGCCCGGGCAGGTGGCCCGCGACATAAGGCTGTTCCGCGGCCGTACGCGCCAGTATGTCTATATCAGCTCGGCCTCGGCCTACAACAAGCCGGCACGCGGCTATATCATCAACGAAGGCACGACGCTGGCCAACCCCCATTGGGAATACTCACGCAACAAGATCGCCTGCGAGGAGCTGCTGATGAAGCACTACCGAGAGGAGGGATTCCCCGTGACGATCGTCCGCCCAAGCCACACGTACTGCGAGCGCAGCGTGCCCCTCGGCATTCACGGTCTAAAGGGCAGTTGGCAGGTGGTGAAGCGCATGATGGAGGGACGGCCCGTGCTGATACAGGGCGACGGCAGTTCGCTGTGGACGATGACGTGGAACGAGGACTTCGCCCGCGGGTTCATCGGTCTGCTGGGCAATCCGCACGCCATCGGCGAGGCATTCCAGATCATGAACGACGAGACGCTCACGTGGACGCAGATCTATCAGGCCATCGCCGACGCCCTGCGCGTGGAGCTGAAGCCGTATTATGTGTCGTCGGCATTCCTGGCCGAGGTCTGCCCGAAGGCGTACGACCTGGAGGGTTCGCTGCTGGGCGACAAGGCGGTAAGCGTGGTCTTCGACTGCGCGAAGCTGAAACGGGCCGTGCCGGGATTCCAGGCGACGGTCAGGTTCGAGGAGGGCGTGCGCCGCACGCTGGACTATATCCTGAAGCATCCGGAGCTGCAGGAGGAAGATCCTGAGTTCGACCAGTGGTGCGACAAGGTGATTGAGGCGCAAGAAGAAGCAAAGAAGAAATTCAAACTATAGTATCATGAGCCACAGATTACACAGATTCTCACAGATAATGAGATTCACACAGATAGAAGAATCACAGAATTCTGTGATAATCGTTTCTTCTGTGATAATCTGTGAAATCTGTGGCTTTAATCAACTTGTAACATGAGACAAATCAGGAAACTTTTTTTCGCCGTTGCGGGAGTACTTCTCCCGGCGATTGCCGCAGCCGAGACGCTGCCGGTGATACAGAACGTGAACGCCTATGAGAGCCTGTCGCTCAACGGCGAGTGGAACTACATCGTAGACGTGCAGGAGGAAGGCTACTACGACTACCGCATGAACCCCACGCCCTGGGGATTCTTCCGCAACGCGAAGCCACAGAAGCCCGAAGACCTCATCGAGTACGACTTCGACAAGTCGACCACGATGCAGATTCCCGGAGACTGGAACACGCAGGACGAGAGACTGTTCTTCTATGAGGGAACCGTATGGTTCAAGAAGAGTTGGAACCTCCCCCCAGCCCCCTCCCAAGGAGGGGGAGTTAGATACCTAATGTATTTCGGGGCGGTGAACTACGACTGCCGGGTGTGGGTGAACGGTCAGGAGGCCGGGCATCACGTCGGCGGATTCACACCTTTCAACTTCGACGTCACGGACATGCTGAAGGAGGGCGAGAACACGGTCATCGTGAAGGTGGACAACAAGCGCCACGCCGAGGATGTGCCCACACAGATCTTCGACTGGTGGAACTACGGCGGCATCACCCGCGACGTGAAGCTGGTGAAGGTGACACCCGTGTATCTCGAGAACTACAATGTGCAATTGGAAAAGGTGAAAGGGGGAAAAGGTGAAAAGCTGAGGGAGATCAGCTTCACCGCGAAGCTGAATAAGAAGGAGGCTGGACATGCCATTACCCTGAGCATCCCCGAACTGAAAATCAAACAGACCGTCACCACCGATGCCGACGGCAATTGTCCATTATCCATTATTCCTTGTCCATCAAAAAAGCTGTCGCTCTGGAGCCCTGAGAACCCCAAGCTCTATCAGGTGAAGATCACGCTCGACGACGCGACGACCATCGCCGACGAGATCGGATTCCGCACCATCGAGACACGCGACAAGCAGATCCTGCTCAACGGCCAGCCCATCTTCCTCAAGGGCATCAGCATCCACGATGAGAAGGCTAACGGCGGCGGACGAGCCAACTCCACAGAAGATGCCCACCAGCTGCTCACGTGGGCCAAGGAACTGGAGTGTAATTTCGTGCGACTGGCCCATTACCCGCATAATGAATATATGGTACGCGAGGCCGAGCGTATGGGCATCCTCGTGTGGTCGGAGATTCCCGTCTACTGGACCATCGCCTGGACGAACCCCGCCACCTTCGCCAACGCCAAGCAGCAGCTGACGGATATGATCGGCCGCGACCACAACCGCGCCAACATCATCATCTGGAGCATCGCCAACGAGACGCCCCACTCTGCCCAGCGTGACGACTTCCTCGGACGTCTGGCACAGTACGCCCGCACACAAGACTCCACCCGACTGATTTCGATGGCGATGGAGGTGACGGGTGCCGCCAACTACGTGAACCGCCTGAACGACAATATGAACAAGTATGTCGACGTGGTATCATTCAACCAGTACGTGGGCTGGTATCGCGACGTGAACGATGCGCCGAAGATGACGTGGGAGATTCCCTACAACAAGCCCGTCATCATCAGCGAGTTCGGCGGTGGTGCGAAATACGGCTACCACGGTCCCAAGAACCAGCGCTGGACGGAGGAGTTCCAGGAGAACCTCTACCGCGAGAACCTCGCCATGATCGACAAGATCGACGGTCTCTCGGGTACCACGCCGTGGATACTTAAGGACTTCCGTTCGCCGAGAAGGGTGCTGCCCGGTATCCAGGACTTCTACAACATGAAGGGCCTCGTCAGCGACAAGGGCGAGAAGAAGAAGGCATTCTTCGTTCTTAAAGAATGGTACGAGGGGAAATAGAGGGTGATCAGACCACCCCTGTCCCCTCCCGCTCGGCTTTGCCGCTTGCTACCGAAGGGACGCAAGAACTCAGGAGGGGAAAGAGTGAGGGCCATGAGGCCTATCACGACATCATTTGAGAGCGTTCTGAGCGTGAGCGCTCTCAATTGTTTTTCAGGGTTTAGCGACATCACCAGCATCTGACCTGCCCCACCTGGGATATCACGGCCATACTCACCTCCCAGACGAACGACGCTGCTGAGGTCCCGGCTGACGTCACCCGTGCCGAAACAGACACGGTACGGCCTGGGCTCAGGAGCGCAAAAGGCTTTTCCGTCGATATAGTAGTCTTGCTCGATGGGACACCAGTTGTCGGGGTTCCTGAGTGCCAAAGTATCGGTTGTCCCGTCGGTATAGGAGACGACCACCAGACCGTTGTCAATCCGGCTCTGCATGTGGTTCGTCGAGCCAGCCATGAGCAGATAGGCACGCGCTGCCCTGCCCTTCAAGGGAATGGCTACGGAGTCAGGATAGTTGTCCCAAAGACTGGTATAGATGATGTTACGGCCTTTTGCCGGGGTGCACAGAGGGACACCTGCCATGCGGAAGATACCTTTGGAGATTTTCGTGCGGAAAACGGAGTCGTTGATCTCTGCGGTCTTTTGGGGATGACACCATTCGCCGATGCCTTGGATGGGAATCTGGAGAGTGGTGGTCTGGGGACGGGGAGAGAGGTAGTCGTTGCGGAAGATGTCGGCGACGGAGGCGTTGAAATATTTGTCGAGCTTTACTGTTCGAAAGGGCGCAGAGGGGTCTGGCTCCGCCAGTTCTCCCCCTGAGTAGGGGGAGTCAGAGGGGGTCTGATCCGCCGCAGACTCTTGCCCCTGTTCAGACCACCCCGCCCTTTCGGGCACCCCTCCTAACTTAGGAGGGGAAAATATTACCTGGTGCGCATCGGAGGTGCCTTCGATATCGCGATAGGCACCGTGGGAAAGATTCTGACGGAGGATGATCTTCAGGGGTTGACGGAAATGTTGGGTGATGTCGTAAATATCACGGCCATTCTCCCGCCTGAACGTATATTCCAGATAAGGGGTCTTCACATGGACAGAATCCCAGTCTGAGGGGAAGCCTGGACGGATGATACACGTGCCGTCCAATGCCTGGGGAATAATACCGAAAAGTCCCTGAATCAGCGTCCGGCTGCTGATGCCGATGCAGTCGCCGAAGTCACGATAGCACTCACCACGGGCCGCATCGTAGTGGCTGATCTGTCCGAAGTTGGCCGGACTCTGGCCGTAGTACATCTGATCGAGAATGTTGGCCTTCATCAGCCGATAGCCCTCCTCAGAACGTCCTGCCTCGAAATAAGCCAGCGCGGTGTGCATCACCTCAGCCGCAGCCACATTGTTGATGCTCCAGGAATAGGGCATCCAGTCGGAAGTGGAGATGGTATAGAGGCCTGTCTTCTCAACAGGGATGTGAGGGATGTAACGGTCGATGTATTGTGTGGCCCTATAAGCCTGTTCGGGCGTACAGGCACCACAGTCGATAGGCGTATAGATGCTCCACACAGCCGGATGGTCATGGGTGCGTTTCATTCCCAGAGCATCCTGATACTCTGCCCATACACCTTTGTCGGAGAGCCACAGACGACTGTTCATCGCCTGAAGGATAGCCTCTGCCTCGTCACGATAGGGCTGCGGGTCTTCGCCGATGATCTCCGCGATACGGGCTGCCAGTTTGTTGCCACGATAGTTATAGGCCGAACTATGGGTGACCGCCCCGCCGCTATAATAGAGGGCATCGCTGGCCCAGATACAGCAATAGGCGTCATAGAGATGGTCTCCGTCGGGGTCGAAGTTACGTTTCTCCCATACCAGATGCGACTTGAGTACAGGCCACATCTTTCGCATATAGACCGTGTCGGCATCATACTGGAAGTGCCACAGCAGTTCGTCGATGTAGTTCAGGTTCATGTCGTAATGGAGCATCTGGTCGTTGCGCTCCGGATTACGACAGATATAGCCGTTGGAATACATCTGCGTACCCCACCTCTTCTCGGCCCGCGCCTGATTCATCGCCGAGTCCTGCGAGGGATGTGGAATCACAGGTTCGACGTCCGTCACCTGACTCTTGGCGTAGGCATCGAAATGGCTGACGGCCCGGTCGTTCCACCCCAGCACATCGCCTAAATATCCTGCCCGCCAACCCGCCAAGGGCATACGCCATCCGATACAGCCGTGCAGCCACGTCTGTCCGTCCCAGTCGCCGTCAGCAGCCAAGACCAAAGCCCCTCCGAGGGTGTTGATATAAGGATCGGGGGTATGAAACTGGATGCGCGAGGCCAGTTGCTTGTAATAGTCAACAGACTTCCAGAAGAGACTATAGGCTTTCTGATAGGGCATGTCAACCACTTCATTGACCTTGACGACGACAAAGGCCATCATACCGTCATCACTCATGATGGCATGGCT
Source organism: Prevotella sp. (assembly GCA_017474845.1). GTDB lineage: Bacteria > Bacteroidota > Bacteroidia > Bacteroidales > Bacteroidaceae > Prevotella. The sequence goes on along the minus strand of JAFVGS010000052.1, from coordinate 45,785 downwards.
CACCACCCTGGCAGTATCATCAGGTGATGCTTCGAAAACGCCTGGAGGGTCTGCGCCTATGTCACCATTGCGATTGAGTTTCGGCTGCGCTATCCTACTGGTAATCACCCTTACCTGCAACGGCTCCTTCTGCGCATCTGTATCGGTACAGTCAGCAGTCTTCGAGATGCACCATACGGCTCCCTCTTCATCGGGTAATGCTACAACGACGACATCAAGCGACCAATGCCATCGGTTGTCGTTCAGGACATACCATCTTATTCCGTCGCGATACTGTGCCTTGCATGTCGCCGTAGAGTCAAGTGGCACGCCATTGACTTCCATCTGGATATTTCGATGATATCCCTTCTTGACCGCCGCAAATACTGGACGGTCGGATGTCTCCAGACGCCAATCGGAATGACTGCCATAAAGGGCACGGGTATAACGGTTATTGCCATTCGTACAGATAAAGGTTCCCCCCGCACCTGGCTCATATTGCAAGGTGCGAGGGGACGATTCACCGTGTTTCTGCGCCACGGCAGTCAACGAGGCAAGTCCCACCAGTAAGCCCAGTATTACTCTCCTCATTCCTATTTCATAAGTCCTTAGCAGGGACGTTTCTTGGGCAGGTTGAATACATCCTGCACTTCCTTCATCTGCTCAGCGGTCATACCATCGGGCTCAGAACCCATCGACCGGGCACACATATAGATATTGGCTGCTTTGCAGAGCACATCGGTCTGGTCAAAGGCATCCATGATATCCACTCCGACGGCCACCGTACCGTGTTTCTCCCACATCACCACGTCGTGGGTCTTGATCTGTTCAAGGGTTGCCTCAGCCAGGGCCACCGATGACGGCAGGGCGTAAGGCACGATGCCGATGCCAAGGGGCGCAAAGGCCAGCGTCTCCGGAATCATCGACCACAGCACACGGGTCATCTCGTCGCCCTTCAGGAATCGCTGGATATGGCTCATGGCCACCAGTTCGATGGGATGCGTGTGGAGCGTTGCCTTATAGCAGGAGCCGGTCTCGAGCAGGTAGTTCTGCAGGGCGAGGTGTGTGGGAAGCTCAGAGGTTGGCACCACGTTCGCGTCGGCAATGACTACGTAGCTGGCACAGTCATCGAGAATACGGATGATGCTTCCGTTCTGCATAGGCTCTTTGGCGAGGTCACGCATACGCTTGCCGGTTCCCTTGCAATAGAAATACTTACCCTTCAACTGTGGCAGGGTCATACCGATCTGCTTGACTTCCGAGATCGCCGGCATGACCTTACACTCATCGTCCATATACTCGGTGACGTTGACGGTGATGTTGCCGCCGTTACGTTCTGCCCAGCCTTTCTGCCAGAGGTATCCGGTCACCTCGGCAATCTGATAAACGACCGCCTTCAAACCTTCGCGGCCTTCTAATATACTTTTAGACATAATAACTATTTAAAGACATAATAACAGACTAACATATTTTTAGATTAACAGGTGTCCCCGTAGCGTTCGCGGGTGATCTGGTCGAGAGATTTGCCGCGAGTGTTTGGAATGCCGATGAGGCCCACGATGAGGGACGTGAGCAGGAGGGCGATCATACAGTAGGCTGCCACCGTGAAGCCCTCGCCGTTGTCACCATAGATGAAGGTGAAGACGAGTCCCCAAACGGCAGACAGTCCACGGACAATGAAAAACATCAGTCCCTGGGCGCCGGCACGGAACTTGGCAGGGAACAACTCTGACCCCCACAGGGCATAGAATATCTGGACGGACGAACCATTGTTGACACCCCACAGGATGGTGAACAGCCAGATGCCGCCAATAGTGGACACACCGCCGCCGATAATCAGTATCCATGCCGTAAGGGCTGCTGCCAATCCAAACACATAGAAGAAACGATGGGCTACCTTATCGACAATGAAGGAGATAATCAGGGTGGTGACAACCACGAATACCCAGCTGATACAGCTCAGCATATTGGCGTCCTCATTAGACAGTCCGCCTGCCGTCTCATAGATATGGGGCATGAAGAAACCCATCACCGAGGCCACAAGGTTCCACGTCAGATAGATGGCTGCCAGGAAGGCAACGGTCTTGACGGCAATCCTGTTGGTGAACAACAACTTGATATTGTCCACGATGCCACTCTTGTCTTGGGCTTTGGTAGCCGTAAACTCGGCACTCTCCTCCAGCTGTCGCTGCAGGTTCCAGGCGATGAACGCCACGATAAAGAGCGTAGCAAATACCACACGCGATGAGAATACCTCGACAGCCGCCTGTGCAGCATCAGCGCCCAAGATGCCATGAGCCAACGACTCCACGGGACCATAGAGATAACCGCCTGGGGCAAACAGCATACCAAACAGCAGGATGCACATCGGTCCGACGCCCCACGACATCTGCGAGATACAGATGTTACGACCACGATTGTTTACCTCCGAACTCTCAGAGATGTAGGTCCATGAGGCTGGCACGCCGATACCTACTGAGATGCCCGTTATCAGGAAGCCTGCCAACAGCATGGGGAAGTTCACGCTCAGCAAGATGATGAGCACGCCTGTCATATAGACCAGCAGGTTGTAGGTGAAGATGAACTTACGCCCGAACTTGTCAGCCAGGAATCCGCCGATGATGGCACCGATGGCTGCTCCGAGGGCATTGGCACTCAAGGCATTGAGCCATCCGAGGTGCATCTCGGAGAGGCCCAGGTAGTTCTGCCATAGCGTCACGCCACTGGCACCAGCCACAATGGCACCCGCATCAAGGTAATTATTCAGAGACACGGCCAGCGTGCTCTTCAAACTTCCACTTTTAGCCATTTTCGTTATATCGTTATTTCGTTATATCGTTATAGACTTAGCGGCAGACGACATCGCACTCGATATTGAAGATCTTGGCCACCTTCAGGATGGTGTCGATATGATGACCCACGGCTGCTGCCATGTGGTGGGTAGGACCTGCCTCGCTCCACTTGTTGACGAACTCGCGGCAGCTCAAAGAGAACTTGGTGCGCATATTAGTATCGCCGAAGGTAAAGATCTCGCCTTCCTCGTTGATGCCTTCAGCAACGACGAACTTGAATACGCCATTCTTATCCTGGGTGATGGCCAGATAGGTGATAGGACCTGTAGGGGGATAGAACTGAGTAAGGTATCCGCCGCCGGCCTTTCCGTGGAACACGGGCACAATCTTCATCGTCGGCTTCTTGGCCTGCGAGATGTCGAAGTCGCCAGAGCCGGAGTGACCGATGATACAGATATCCTTCGGGAAGTCGATGGAGTACATCTCAGCCAATGTTCCTGTGCCGGAGATGGTCTTTAGGATAGACATGGCCATAGCCACCTTCATATCACCCTCAACGGCACAAGCGGTGTGCTGTTTAATCAGCATTGAGAATGCAGGAATCAGCATCGAGTCGAGCTTGCCGGCAATACCCTGGGCAAAGCCATCATAGTGAGAAGCAATCATACCCAACTTCTCATCCTTCACCCATTGCTCGAAGGCAACCACATACTTCGCCATATCCCAAACTTTTTCTACTGTGCCGCCACCCTCGATGTCGAAGGTTGCCAGGATATCCTCTGCCTTCGCACGGATAGCAGCCTCGTCGGTAATGTTGTCGGCAATCGCCCACATCTTCTCCCAGTCAAACTGCTTCGTATAGACGAACATACGATGATAGAGGTTGGTCTCGTCGATGTAGAGGTCCATCATGCCTGGATACGGACGTCCGATCTGTGCGATGTTGGTATCACGGAAACGGCGACGTACCTGAGCAGCACGGCACCAGTCCTCAAGCTCAGCCTGAACACCTGGGTCGCCACCTTCTACCACGCCAGTAATCACAGCCGAGCGCTTGCCGGCACGATTCAAGTCGGCCACCATCTCACCGATGGCACCGCAGGCATAGAGCTCGCCCAACCAGGTGGGGATATCGGTCTTGGCATAGTCGGGAGCCAACTTCTTCTGCAGGTTCACGATGACAACAGGCACGTCGAGGTCGCGAACGGCAGGCAACATATTATAAGAGGTACAATAGGTGAGCATCTGGAGGATGACGAGATCGACATCGGCGGCACGGAACTTATCGCCGGCAGCCATCGACTGCTCCTTGGTGGTCACCATACCGCCATCGATAATCTCAATGGTAGAGGGCAATGTCTTCTTGAATGCCTCATACTGGGCCTCGAACTCAGGGACGAGCTGAGGGAACTGTGGCAGGTAAGCCTGGAGGGCTATACTGAATACACCTACCTTTGCTTTGGTTTCAACTAATGGTTTTGCCATAATACTGTTTTATTTTTGATTTGTTACTTTTAGATATTTCTCGTAAGCCTGGTCCCATGTGGCTTTGTCGGTCGGCTCGTACTTTACGAGGTCGAGGGAGTTGGCGATGATCTGACGCATCTCCCAGATATCCTTGACCTGACCTGCCGCCTTGGCCTGGAGCATGATGTTTCCGATGGCTGTTCCCTCCTGAGGACCGGCAAGGACGGTTGCTCCTGTGGCATTGGCCGTAAACTGGTTCAGATACTTGTTCAGACTGCCGCCGCCGATGATGTGGAGCACGTCCAGTCTGAAGGGTGCAAACTCCTGCAGCCACTGGAACACCTGCTTGTATCTCAGGGCCAGCGAGTCGAAGATACAGCGGCAGATCTCCGCCGGTGTCTCCGGAACCGGCTGACCGGTCTGACGGCAATACGTCTGAATGGCTTCGACCATCGACGACGGTGCCGCAAACAGCTGATCATCGGGGTTGATGACCGAACGGAAGGCCTCCACCTCCATCGCCGACCCTTGCAACTCAGGATGGCTCAGTTTGCGCACCTCCTCGGGCCACTCTAACCGGCAGCGCTCATAGAGCCACATGCCACAGATATTCTTCAGGAAACGGGTTGTGCCCTCGATACCGCCCTCGTTAGTGAAGTTACGCTCATAACTCAGGTCGCTGATGATGGCATCTTTCGTCTCGATACCCATCAGACTCCACGTGCCGCTCGACAGATAGGCAAACCTTTCATTCCTGGCTGGCACGGCGGCCACGGCAGAAGCTGTGTCATGCCCTGCTACGGCGATCACCGGCACAGGTCCTAAGCCCGTCAGTTGCTGCATCTCCTCGGTCAGCACGCCAATCTCATCGCCAGGGTTCACCATCCGCCCGAACTTGTCCCTGCTCAGTCCGATGCTTGCAAGCAGTCGCTCATCCAACAGCTTGGTACGGGGGTCCAACAGCTGCGAGGTCGAGGCGATGGTGTATTCGCACACTTCCTCGCCCGTCAGCATCCAGCTCAGTGCATCCGGCACAAAGAGAATGCTCTTGGCATGGTTGAACGCCGCGTTATCCTCCTTCCGCATCGCGTAGAGCTGGAAGATGGAGTTGAAATTCAAAAACTGTATGCCCGTCACGTCATAGACATCTCTCTTCGCCACGACATGCTTCAGATAGTCATCCATGGCTGCGAAGGTAATGGGGTCGCGATAGGCCCTCGGATTCCTGAGGATGGCATTGTCCTTACCGACGAAGACGAAGTCCACGCCCCACGTGTCGATGCCGATGCTGACGATATCCAACTGTCGGCGGGCCACCTCCTTCAGACCCTTGACGATCTCGAAGTAGAGGGCATGGATGTCCCAATAATAATGTCCGCCCTGTACAATCAGGTTATTGGGGAAGCGAGTCACCTCCTCCAATTCGAACTTACTGTCGCTGATACTGCCAATGATCGTCCTGCCGCTCGTAGCACCTAAGTCTACGGCAAAAAAATATTTCTTATTCATATACTGTAGGTTCTGCACTTACCGGTGTATTATCAAAACTCAAGGCCTTCCCGTCGATGGAGAAGTCTGTCAACTCATACTTATCCGACGTCTTCACGTCATACTGCGTCTCAGCATCCACCTGGATATTCCGCATCACGATGTTGTTACAACGGGACAACGGCATATCCTCCCGGTCTCCCGGTTTGAAGAACTGCGTCCAGGGATGGATATAGAGAAAGCGCTTGCAACGGCCCGTGATGTTCTCCACCGTCACGTACTCATAGTGCTGCGGCGTGTCGGGCCTCATCTTGAGCCACAGCACACGGTCGGCCCGTTCCGTATAACAGTTACGGAGGATGATATTCCTGTCGTGCAGCGACTCGGAGCCCAGCGTCAGGCAGCCGTGCACCTTGCCGTAGTGACAGTTCTCGATCAGGATGCGCTCGCAGTCGCCATTGGTCTCGTCCTTGTCCGCCCAGGTTCCCTTGCCGCCCTTCAGCACGACGGCATCATCATTCACGTGCATATAGCAGCCGCTGACCATCACGTCCGTACAGGCGTCGATGTCGATGGCGTCGCTCGACGGAGCTCCGCGCCTGGGCTCCGGCGACCAGACATTCTCCGTGGGCGCATAGATATAACAGTCCAAATAGCGCACATGGTCACTCTTGTACACATGGTTAGTCCAGAACGGCGAATTGATCAGCCGCACATCCTGGATGGTCACGTTCCTGGAATTCGAGACATACGTCAGCCTCGGCCTTTGGGCATCCTTATTCGTGCATTGCGGATTCCAGCTCCTGCGGATCCAGAACTCCTGCCAGTAGTGCAGGCCGTTGCCGTCGATGGTGCCCTGACCGCTGATGGTGAACCCGTCGAGGCCGTCGGCATTCACCAGCGCCGCGAAGTATTTGCAGGTTTCGCCCTCTATGCGGGTCGTCATCACCGGGAAGTCTGCGATGCGCTCCGACCCCTTCAGACGACCCATGACGTGCAAGTGCGTACCTTGTTTGAAAAATAAGGCACCCGTCAGAAATGTCCCTTCAGGAATGACGATCACACCACCACCTTCGCTGGCAGCTAGGTCGATTACATTCTGTATCGCTGATGTCTGGACAATGGCAGAATCACGCTTCACGCCGTAGTCGGTGATGACATACTGTCGGCCCAGCGACGCAACATCCACCTTGGCCGTGTCCTTAAACCATGCGTCCATCACCGTCCCGTCAGGCCACGTCTCCACCGCAGGCCGCTTCTTCGTCTTGGCCGATCCTGCCACGACGACAGCCGACAATAGCAGCAAAATGATCTTTCTCATCATATATCAGTTAAGTAATTTGTTATTTGCGCACAAAGTTACGGATTATTTCCCGAAAAAGAGCGATACAAATCGTCCTAATTGTTATCATTTAGTACAATTCGTGCGATTTTAGCAAAAATTATGCCCTCAGGATGCTTGTCATCTCACAAATTATTTGTATTTTTGCTGACGATAAACTTATCTACTCTAAATTTTTTAAACAAACAATCGTTATGAAAGACTTAAAAATGTACATCAACGGTCAGTTCTGCGAGAGCTCGAACGGCCAGTGGATCGACGTGTTGAACCCCTCTACCGAGGAAGTGATCTCCCGCCAGCCGGAAGGAACCATTGAAGACGTGAACCGCGCCCTCGACGCCGCCCGCGCCGCCCAGAAGGCCTGGGCCAAGACGCCCGCCATCGAGCGTGCACAGTACCTGCTGAAGATGGCCGACGGCATTAAGAAGCGCGAGAAGGAGTTCACCGAGATCATCATGCGCGAGCAGGGCAAGACCCGCACCTGGGCCGCCATTGAGGTGGGCGCCACCATCGCCTATTTCGAGTACATGGCCACCTTCGCCCGTCACATCGAGGGTGAGATCATCCCCTCCGACCGTCCCAACGAGACCATCCTGCTCACGAAGAAGCCCATCGGCGTCGTGGCTGGCATCCTGCCCTGGAACTTCCCCTTCTTCCTCATCGCCCGCAAGGCCGGTGCTGCGCTGATTGCCGGTTGTACCATCGTGATTAAGCCGAGTCAGCTCACGCCGGAGAACTGTACGGAGTTTGCCAAGATCGTCGATGAGATCGGGCTGCCCGCAGGTGTCATCAATATCGTCACGGGTAAGGGTTCCGTCATCGGCAACGAGATGGCCGGATCGCCGAAGATCGACATTGTCAGCGTCACGGGTTCCGTGGGTGCAGGCGAGAGCATCATGGCCGCCGCCTCGAAGAACATCACCAAGGTCAGCCTCGAACTCGGCGGCAAGGCTCCTGCCATCGTCATGAAGGACGCCGACCTGGAGCGCGCTGCCCAGTGGATCGTCGACAGCCGTATCGGCAACAATGGCCAGATCTGCAACAACGCCGAGCGCGTCTATGTGCAAAAGGAGGTCAAGGAGGCCTTCACGAAGATCCTGGTCGATAAGATGTCGAAGGTAAAGGTGGGCGATGTCTGCGCCGACGAGAGCGTTGACATGGGTCCGCTGGTAGAGGCCCGCGCCCTGGAGAGCGTCACCGAGAAGGTGGAGCGCGCCATCAAGCAGGGTGCCACGCTGCTCTGCGGCGGTCATCGCGTCGGCGAGAAGGGATATTTCTATGCCGCCACCGTGCTCGACAACTGCACGCAGGACATGGACATCATCCATGAGGAGACCTTCGGCCCCGTCATCCCGCTGGTGGAGTTCTCCGACATCGACGAGGCCATCAAGTACGCCAACGACTGCGAGTACGGCCTGGCTTCGAGTATCTTCACCAAGGACCTGAACGTCGCCGTGAAGGCCTGCCGCGAACTGGAGTTCGGCGAGACCTACATCAACCGCGAGCACTTCGAGGCCATCCAGGGCTTCCATGCCGGTGTGAAGAAGTCCGGTATCGGCGGTGCCGACGGCAAGCACGGCGTCGACGAATACCTCGTCACCCACGTCACCTACCTCGACACCTACGAGGATATGTAAGCATCTCCCCAAATACTATTTGCAAAGTGTAAGAGATAACGAATATGAACAAAGACGAATGTGTACAGCTGCTCAAGAAGTATATGGACATACTTAAAGGTAAGTATGGTATCACCTCTTTGTCCCTGTTTGGATCAACGGCAAGGGGGGAGCAGAAGGAAAACAGTGATATTGATCTGTTCGTTGACACAGAGACGCCTAATCCATTCCTTCTGATGGATGCCAAGGAGTTTTTGGAAAAGGAAACCGGCTCTTCCGTCGACATTATCCGCAATCATCAGAATCTGAATCCCCGTTTAAGAAGACGTATATTGAAGGATGGAATCTTTATCTTCTGAGACCAAAGGCATCGCATTGGATATTCTCGAAGATATCCTTTCTGCCATCGAGAAAGTTGAAGAGCGGACAAAAGATGTCAACTCAATTGATGATTTCCTTTGTTCCTCATCAGGCATGGTGTTGTTGTGAAGAAGTAAAAAGTGCACCAAATTAAACAACACAACGTTCCTGGCACCCTGTGTAAAAGAGGACTGGCAGAGTTGATCTGTCAGTCCTCTCGTCGTGTTTTCTATATGTTCCGGCGGCCTTAGTTCACGTCGTTGCCGCCGCCGTTGGGGCCTCCGCCGCCACCATTGTTATCCGAACCTCCACCATTGTCGCCGGAGCCGGAGCCATTGTTGCCCGAACCGCCGCCCTGTTCTGTCGAGCCGCCTTGTTCGGACGAACCGGAACCTTGCTCAGATGATGAGCCGCCCTGCTCAGTCGAGCCGGAACCCTGCTCGGATGATGAGCCACCCTGCTCCGTTGAGCCAGAGCCACCGTTGTCATCCGTGTCGCCGTTGTTGACGCCCGAGCCGCTGCCCTTGCCGTTGAGGTAGTACTGGCGGGCGTAGAGCTCGATGCCCTTCAGCTGGTTGTAGAGCGTGGTCAGCTCGGCACTCGGCATCAGGTCCATCATGGCCTCGATGGTAACGTAGAGGTCGGCGATGGCAGCATCGGTGGCCTTGCGGGCGGCCTTCATCTCGCCCCTCACGGCCTCGCCCAGGGTCAGTGCGCGCTGGCCCAGCAGCTGGCGAACCAGCTGTGCGGCCTCCACGGCCTTCAGGTAGAGCGGCCATGCGCCGATCTGCGTCAGGTGCGTCACGTGCGCTGCGAAGTTCTGCTGCATCTGGATGATCTTGTCGCTCTCGGCGCCGTAGGCATCGCGCGTCTGGAACCTATAGTCCTTGAACACCTGCTCGCACTCCACGGCCTCGGCCTTCGTCGGCTCGTCGTCGGGCAGCGAGGCATGGCCCAGGTTGATGTAGCGCGCCGCAGTGACGTAGGCGTCCTGCTGCTTGTCAGCGGCCTCCAGCTGCTTCGCGGCCGGGTCGCGCTGCGACTTCAGCCACACCTCGTCCTCGGCCTGGCGGGCCTGGTGCAGGGCAGCGGCCTTCTGCAGGAAACGGGCGTTGTCTGTCGTGAAGGCCTGCACGAAGTCGTCAATCTGCTGCGTCGTGCCGTCGTGGTGCGGGTTGGTCAGTTCGGCCAGCCACGATGTATTCAGTTGCAATATATCTGCCATAATAATATTAGTTTTTTAAGTTTATAATGTTCTTTTTTCTCGTTGCACCCCTGAAACGGGGTTCCGGGTCGTCAACTAACCCGTTGCACCCCTGAAATGAGGTTTCCGGACCGTCAACCAGCCCATTGCACCCCTGAAATGGAGTTTCCGGACCGTCAACTAGCCCATTGCACCCCTGAAATGAGGCTTCCGGACCGTCAACTAATCCGTTTCACCCCTGTAATGAGGTTTCCTGACCGCCAGCTAATCCGTTGCACCCCTGCATCAGGGTTTCGGACCGTCCGGCGGAGGGCGTGAATCCTTTTTTTGGTTAGACATATTCATATTTCTCTCACGTTTCTTTCTTATTTTCTTCTGTCGGCAGAGGGAAAGGAGGGCGGAGCCGTCCGCCGCGGCGGAAGCACCGCCCTCCTGTTTTCTGTGCCTCAAACCAATCAAAGACCTGTCCCCCTGATCTACTCTACGTCGCGAACCAGGCGCACGGAGCCCCCGTAGCTGCGGTTGTCGTAATACATTTGCAGAGCGCCGTTATTGTTGAAGAAGTATACTGCCTGGGCATAATTCACATCCGACGTGTAGGGCGACGACGACCAGTAGAAGAAGCCGTTGCCGTAGGAGCCGAGTCCCTCGGCGCAATAGACTTCATTGCCATACCTGTAGCCGGCAGCCGGCAGGAACACACAACCCTTAGCCTCAAGAGCAGTCCACTGCGCAGAGGTACATCTGGTATTCCTATCATTGATAGTGCCCCAGGTAGCCTCGTTGTCGGCGATGGTCACGCCATCGGGGAACAGAATCACACCTTCCACGATCTCGACGTCAGTATTGATGGTGGCGCGGGCGTAGCGAGCATTGCTGGTGCCGTTGACGGTAGCGCCGCTGCGGGTATTAAACAAATAAGACCATTCGGCTATAGTCAGAGTGCGCCAGCCAGAGCCGATGGTGTTGCCCCAGTCGCTCTTTAGCGCGTCGCTGGTATTCGTGCCGTAGTCGCTGTTCTCCTTCGAATTGCTGATACCGTACTGTGCGTCACCTGTCCATGATGACGTTGCACCCACCCAGCCGAAGAGATCGACGGTGCCGTTGGTAGTAGATACTTTTCCGTTGCCGTTGATTTTGGTATTGGCCGCGGCCCTGCCGATGTAGTCCCACTGGTTTGTGGAGAAGCCCCACGTCCAGTTGGCGCCCTTGTCAGTCGTCGTTGCCTGCAGGTTGCCCTGAGAGAAGCGCACTTGCTTGCCGCTGCTGTTGATGGTGAACTTACCGCTGAGGAGGCCTGGCGTTCTGGTGATGTTATAAATGTGGCCTGCTACGAGTTCATGACTGCCAAGAGTGATGGCAGTACCCCCCACAGTCAGGGCGTAATCTGTTAAATCATTATCACCCTCTACACCTATAGCAAATGTTGCTTTGCCATCAGCGTCAGCTGATACTGTTTTACTGATATTAACTTGATTAATTCCAGTAAATGATATAGCAACATCGGTAGCATTTGGCGTCAACCCAGTGATGGTGAAATTGAGAATGGCATTATGGGGAGTCAGGTCAAAGCCACCGTTATAATCATATGTATATTCATCGCTGAATTGCTCTACGGCTAAGGCCTTCGTGGAGGCAAAAGTGTTGTTATAATTAGGAGTAATCACATCGTCATAACCTTTTTTTTCGTCAATAGAGTAAAAGCCATAGGTTCCATAGCCGTTAGGCAGCAGCGTGACTTTAACGTCATTCAAAGAGAAAAGTTCGTCGGCAGTGCCGGAATACGCTGTACTGGTAGTAATGGTTCCACTGAATGTTCCGCCAGATTGCCACGTCAGCGTGCCGGCAAAGTCAAAAGAGGTCGTCAAATTATAACCCTTCACAAACAGCTTGTCGCCCGTGCTGAAGGAGAGCGTACTGCCGTTATATGTGGCGCGGGTGGTGGCGTCGCCCTGGCGGGTTACGTTCACGGTTACGGGAATAGTGAAGCCTTTCTTGGCGGTATTCTCATTGTTGATGTTCTCGTTGTTAATGATGGCATCGTCGTTGCTACTGCTGCAAGCGGTGGTCAGCAGCATGGCTGGCATAAGCATGGCAAGTGCCAGCGTTTTGAAGATAGTCTTTGTTTTCATTTTCTTCTTCTTTTGTTGTTAATACTCGGATCGCTGCGGGGTCATTCCTCTACAGTCTCCTCCCTAAACGTTCCATTCATTGTGGCTTGCACCTCTCCACTCGCCTGGAGCAGGTGTGTCCGTTGATGTAACTTGACGACTTTCATCGTCGGTGTCTGATAGCCTTTTCGTTTCATCTTTTTTTAGTTTTTAAATTGTTTATTATGTATATGATTTATATTCCGTCGCCATCATGCACAGACGCGTCGGAGCGGCTCCCCCCGTCCCTCATCGGTCCGGGAAGAGCCGCTCCGCTGCGTCTTCCTTGTTGTTTAAGACTACGTCTGTCTGTCTGTCTGTATAAAAAACTCCGAGACCGCCAAACATTAAGGCCACTATTTTCGTGTCCTTAACTTTATTTATATATCCCTCGCGTCCGGTCAGGTCGCGGGCGAAGTCGGGCGTGGTATCAATCTTACAGTTCATTGAGCAGGTCCTCCGCATTGATGCCCTGGAGCTCGCCGTCCTTCATCTGGCGCAGCTGTCCGAAAGCATGGTCAACCTTGGCAAGTGCCTGTTCCTTAGGCGTGGCAGCCGAGCGCACCACGTCGGCCTCGCTGTACGTCCAGCCCATCTTCGCAATCATCTTCTTGAAGAAGCTGACCTCGTGGTTGGGGATGTTGATTGTAATTGCAGTCATAACGTCTTCATATTTAATTGTCGGTGCAAAGGTACGAAATCTTTTGGAAATATCGTCCCTCTTCCCCGTTAAATATACGAAAAGCAGGCGAAGGTGCCGCTTAGTCGAGGTGGAACACCTCTACCAGGGGAACTGTTACGGGCGAATTGTCGGGGTTCACCTCCATGATGTCTGCCATCATGTCCCACCATTTCTGGGTGATGGGGTCCACGTTGTCCGTATCCTGTGAGTTCCCTTCTCCGGCGCACTCCTGATAGCCGAACAGGATGTTCGTGTCGCGATCCCAATAGATGCTGTAGTTACTGACTCCACCATCCTTGATCATCTTCACCAGTTCCGGCCAGATGGCGGCGTGCCGTTTCTCATATTCCTTCTCGCAGCCCGGCTTCAGCTGCATCTTAAAAGCAAATCTCTTCATATTGTTACTTGATTTTTGACTTCAGGTATTTCGCAAGCGGACTCTTGTTGGCCATCAGGCCCTGGGCCACGCACTTCGCATTGGTCTTGGCACCAAGGAGCGACGTGTGGGTATGGTCTTTCTTGAAGTATTTGTTGGCTTTCTCCTTACTGCCGCACTTCTTGTCATAGAAATCGGCTGCGATGTTATGCAAGTCAACGAACTCCACGCCTGTCTCTTCCGCCACCTGACGATACCAGAGGCCGTAAGTGTCGTTGCGGCGTTCCATCTTTCCGTTGGGCCACTCATTACGTGGTGTCAGCGAGACGAGAATGGGCGTAGCACCCTTCTCACGGACATCCTGGATGAATTTCTTCAGGTACCAGCCGAAGGAATAGACGACCTCGTAACTGCCGACGAGCGTGTTCGACTTCAGCTTCTGGTCGATGACGTTCTGCTTCGCCAGATCCTCCTTGGCGGCCTTCATCTGATAGACGTGGCAGGTGTCGGAGGCAGTAGCGATGGCTCCACGGTATTTGGGCATGTCGATGGGACTAATATCATTGTGGCCGAACTGGATAAGTACGAAGTCGCCCGGCTGGAGGCTGTTATAGACCCTCTCCCAACGGCCTTCGTTGAGGAAGGTGCGGCAACTGCGCCCTGCCATGGCGGCGTTGACGATGCTGACCTTGCTCTCGTCGAACACCGTTCCGGCAACGGCGCCCCAGCCCCACATGCCATCGTCCGTCTTGTCCTCGTTCTTCACCGTACTGTCACCCGTGATGAAAACGACAGGCTTGCCTTCAGAGCGGTCCACCTGCCAGGTGACGGGCTCCACATTCCGCATCATCGCCTGCAGCGGACGGAGGGCCGGGTTATGGCTGGCCATCAGACCTTCGGCCGCCGAACGGGCGTTCATCTGAGCCCCGAAGCGGCTGGTGTGGATCTTATCGAGGAAGAAATGATAGTCGGTCTTCCACGGCCCGTAGGCATCAAGCTTACGACCGGAGATTTCGTTGAGGTCGATGAACGGCACGCCCTCTTCGGCAGCAACCTGCATCTGCCATTGGGTGTGGGGCTTGCGGATGATCTTTCCGCTGTCGTCGTAGGCATTGCGGGGCGTAAGCGACATCAGGATGGGATTGCCGCCCTGCGCACGCACATCATTAATATATTTACGCATGTAGCCGCCATAGGTATAGACGGTCTCGTACTCGCCTGTCTCCTGGATAGTCACCTCCAAGGAGTCATCACCCACACCGGGGATGCTGGCCCGGGCACGTCCGGAGTCATAGGGTCCGTTGTCGTTATGGCCGATGGAGATAATCACCCAGTCGCCCGGACGGATGGCCTGCTTGATCGGTTGCCACAACTTGTTATAGAACGTGCGGCTGCTCATGCCGCCAAGCGCCTGGTTCTCGACGGTGATCTTGGCAGGGTCAAAATACTCGTGGGCATAATATCCCCATCCCCACTGGCCGTTGTTACCATTACCCAGGGTACCTGTTCGCATCGTTGAATTGCCAATCAGAAAGAGCACAGGATTGTCGCCCACCCTACTCGACCCCGGTACGGGCCGTGCCGTCAGGGCCTTGGCGATGCTGTCGGGGGTATTGTCGACAACACCATTCACATCTTTTGGAGCCTCAGCCACCTGAGCCATCGCTGTCAATGACGCCGCTGAAGCAAAAAGGACTGATAAAAGTCTTCTCATAATCATATCATAGTCCACTATCTAAAAACGGTGCAGCCTTGATGCAATGCATATTCTTTTCCAACTGAGCCACAGAGCTGGCTCCCACAAGTACCGATGTAACGGCCTTCTGGTGGAGAATCCAGGCAAGAGCCATCTCTGCGAGCGTCTCACCCCTACTCTCTGCTACTTCGTTATAGCGACGAAGTTTCTGCAGCAACTCTGGAGTAAGCATCGACTCTTTCAGGAATTTGCCCTTCGACATACGGCTGTCTTCAGGAATTCCGTTCAGATACCTATCTGTCAAGAGTCCCTGAGCTAATGGTGAGAAAGAGATAAAGCCGACACCCTCTTCAGCACAGAAATCAAGAATACCGTCTTCCATAGGTTCGCGGTCGAGCAAATTCAATTTTCCCTGATAAATCAGCAGCGGTACATCACGCTCCCTAAGATACTTTGCCGCAAAACGTGCTGCCTCTAATGGCCAACGGGATATACCTATATATAAAGCCTTACCCTGACGCACGATATCCACCAAAGCCTGAAGCGTCTCCTCTAATGGTGTCTCAGGGTCATATCGATGACTATAGAAAAGGTCTACATAGTCTATCTTCATCCGCTTAAGACTCTGATCAAGACTTGCCATAAGATACTTGCGGCTACCCCAATTACCATAGGGCCCCGGCCACATGTCATAGCCCGCCTTTGAGGAAATGAACAACTCATCACGATATGGACGGAAATCCTCGTCCATCAGCCGTCCTAACGTTTCTTCTGACGAGCCGTAAACAGGCCCATAGTTGTTCGCCAAATCAAAATGAGTGATGCCGTGGTCGAAGGCATAATGGGTTATCTCGCGACTACGCTCATAGGGATCTACACTACCAAAGTTATGCCAGAATCCCAAGCTCACCTTCGGCAACAAAACGCCCGAGTGACCACAACGTTCAAACTCCATCCCATTGCTGTAGCGGTCCTTGTCCGCAAAGTAATTTTCCTTCATCTTTATCTATTTTAGTCTTTTTGCTGCAAAGATAACGTTTTCCTTCGAATTACAATCATTAAAAACGTACATTTTTGAACAATTCTGTATCTTTTCGTATGATATCGGGTGGTAGAGTCAGGAAAAACGAGTAACTTTGCACCAAGTTCTTACTAAAAACGAGCAATGAAAAGATTATTCACTATTTTAGCATCTATCGTTATATGCCAGCAATCCATGGCTAGCATCTGTAACGATACTATTGATCTGGATTTCCTCTCAAACAAGAAGATCGGGGTTATTGGCGATAGCTATGTGCGCAATCATAAAGAACCGATTGAAAACACATGGCATTATAAATTTGCCCAGAAGCATCAAATGGAGTACTACAATTATGGCCGTAACGGTAACTGTATCGCGCTCGACTTAGAGAGATGGGGAACTGGTATGTATAAGAGATATAAGGATATGCGCGACGATCTTGACATCGTAGTGGTTATTGCCGGGCATAACGATGCCTCCGAAGGTCGCCTTGACTCTATTGGCATCAGCACCTTCAAAGAGCGACTGGGCATATTATGCAGCGGGCTCATCGAGAAATATCCTCATGCATTTATCTTCTTTTTCACGCCATGGACTTGTGAGGGATTCATAGGCAGTACACGACAGCAAGTAGTTGATGCCATACTGGAGGTATGTGGCAGCTATGGTATCCCTGTCTTTGATGCCGCTCGGCAAAGCAATATTTTCGCTGCCAGTGAGGCTTTCCGCAAGATTTATTTCCAAGGTAATAACGGTACCGACAAAGCTCATCTCAACGCCGTTGGTCATGACCGATTCCTTCCTGTGGCAGAACATTTCATGATGCAATACATGAGATGAATGAGACGAATACCAATTGCCAAGCAAATGAAAACGAACAGAATTCTATGTATAATTGCACTTTCCCTTGTCTGTATGGCTACTGGGGCAGTCGACCGTGTCAAACTGAATTTCAATGCCGGCTGGCGACTGTCGGTAGGTGATTTTAAGGAGGCTTCAAGACCTGACTTTGATGACAGCAGATGGCAGCAGGTGACACTTCCATACGCCTTCAACGGTGATGAAGCATTCAGAAAAGATATCGTCGACCTTACCGACACAATTTCATGGTACCGCAAGACTTTTAAGATGGACGACATGCCCGACAAGAAAGTATTCATCGAGTTTGAGGGTGTACGTCAAGGGGCCGACTTCTATCTCAACGGACAACACCTCGGATACAGCGAGAACGGTGTGATGGCCTGCGGATTCGACCTGACACCTTATATAAAAATAGGTAAGAACGTGATTGCTGTGCGTTGCGACAATAGTTGGGCATACCGTTCGCGCAAGCATGACAGCCGTTACCAATGGAACGACCGGAACTTCAACGCCAACTACGGCGGAATACCCAAGAATGTATTTCTGCATGTAACCGACAAACTGTATCAGACACTTCCCCTGTATTCCGACCTTGGCACCACCGGTACCTATATCTATGCTACCGATTTCGACATCGCAGGCCGGAAAGCGGTGATCCATGCCGAGTCGCAGGTAAGGAACGAGGACAGTAAGCCCCGTTCGTTCACCTTCTTGGCAAAGGTACTTGATATGGATGGAAAAGAGGTAACCCATTTTTATGGCGAGCGTATCACCATGCAGCCTGGCGAAACACGTACTGTAAAAATACAGCAACCCGTAAGTGGACTGCATTTCTGGTCGTGGGGCTACGGCTATCTGTACACTGTTAAGACCCAGCTGAAGACCGATGATGGTTCGATCATTGATGATGTTATCACAAGAACCGGATTTAGAAAGACTCGTTTCGCCGAAGGGAAGATCTGGCTCAACGACCGTGTGCTGATGATGCACGGCTATGCCCAGCGCACCTCCAACGAGTGGCCTGGCGTCGGCATATCTGTACCAGCCTGGCTCAGCGACTATTCCAACGACCTGATGGTCAAGTCGAACGCCAACCTTGTGCGATGGATGCACGTCACCCCATGGAAACAGGACGTCGAGTCGTGCGACCGTGTGGGACTCATCCAGGCAATGCCTGCCGGTGATGCAGAGAAGGATGTCACAGGTCCCCGTTGGGCGCAACGCACCGAGCTGATGCGCGATGCCATCATCTACAACCGCAACAATCCTTCTATCCTTTTCTACGAGTGCGGCAATGAAAGTATTTCACGAGAGCACATGCTGGAGATGAAGCAGATCCGCGACGAATACGATCCCCATGGCGGGCGTGCCATCGGCAGCCGTGAGATGCTAGATATCGACGAGGCGGAATACGGTGGCGAGATGTTGTATATCAACAAGTCGAAGAAGCACCCCATGTGGGCGATGGAGTATTGCCGTGACGAGGGACTGCGCAAATACTGGGATGAATATAGTTATCCGTTCCACAAGGAAGGTGACGGTCCGCTCTACCGTGGCAAACCCGCTACCGACTACAATCATAACATGGACAATTTCGCCGTAGAGATGGTGCGCCGTTGGTATGACTATTGGCTTGAGCGCCCTGGTACTGGTACACGTGTCAGCAGCGGCGGGGTGAAGATTGTCTTCTCCGATACCAACACCCATCATCGCGGCGAGTCCAACTATCGTACCAGTGGAGTTGTGGATGCCATGCGTCTTCCAAAAGATGCCTTCTATGTACACCAGGTGATGTGGAACGGCTGGGTGGAGCCGGAGGCATGTCAGACATATATCATAGGGCACTGGAATTACAATCCAGGTACGCAGAAACCAGTTTATGTAGTATCTACAGCTGATGAGGTAGAGTTGTTACTCAATGGCCGCTCATTAGGCAAAGGTAGCCAGAGTTACCGCTATCTCTTCACCTTCGACGATGTCACTTTCGAGTCTGGCATCCTTGAGGCAGTAGGCTCCGACGGCAGCCGATACCAGATAGAGACCGCCGGCGAACCCAAGAACCTGAAGATCCGCGCCATCCAGAATCCCGAGGGGTTGAAGGCCGACGGTGCCGACATGGTGCTCTTTGAGGTGGAAGTGACGGATGCCCAAGGCCGTCGTTGTCCGCTCGACGACCGTATGGTTCATTTTGAGCTCTGGGGCGAAGGCAAGTGGATCGGTGGCATTGGGACCCGTAACAACAAAGACATGCAGCGTCCTGATGACAATCGTCCAGCTGGTTTGCTTGATGCCGCTGCTACAAAAAACATATCAGACAACTACGTTGGTGCTATGGACCTACCTGTCGAATGCGGCGTTAATCGGGTACTGGTTCGTTCCACCATCAATGCTGGCGAAATACATCTCTCTGCTAACGCTGAAGGTTTGAAACCTGACTCTATTGATGTGAAAAGTGAGGAAGTGAAAAGTGAGGAGTATATGCCGTCGCTGACGCTTCCATGCCGTCTGGATCGTGGTGAGACACCAGAAACGCCATCTTATTCAGAGAAAAAGCGTGGCATAGAAATTGTATCGAGCAAAGCCGGATACGACAGCGAACATGCTGCCAACAGCTATGATGACAATGAACTGTCCGAGTGGAAAAACGACGGACGCCTGTCAACAGCCTGGATTACCTATCGTCTAACCAAAAAGGCCGTCATCGACGATATCTGTCTGAAACTCACTGGATGGCGCCTGCGCAGCTATCCACTGGAAATCTATGCTGGCAAGACGCTCATCTGGAGCGGTGAGACAGAACGCAGTCTGGGCTATGTGCATCTTAAGCCCTGCAAGGCTGTCAAAACCGACGAGATATCCATCCGCCTGAAAGGAGCAGGTAAGGACAAGGATGCCTTTGGTGGCATCGTCGAGGTGACTGAACCCGCAGCCGGTGAACTCGATCTCTTCAAGGCCAAGAATGGTGGCGACACTAAGAATGAACTTCGCATTGTAGAAATAGAACTTCTCGAAAACTTATAGACATTATGTTTAGACTTAGCATTCTAATATTGATTCTTGCCGCAACATTCACAAGCACTCAGGCAACGGAATCTGGACTCAACAAGCGCCAATTCAACAAGTTCTGGCGGGTGGAATCAGAGTCGCCCGGCTATCGGGTAACGTTCCGCGGCGACACCTGTGAGATTCTGTCGCCAAAGGGGTTGACACTCTGGCGTAAGGAAAAGATGCATCAGGACATGACCGTGGAGTATGACGCCTGTGTCGTGGACGAAGGCAAGGATGGCGACCGACTGAGTGACTTGAACTGCTTCTGGCTAGCCAGTGACCCGAAGGCCAAAGACCTCTGGGCAAGAGCCGGATGGCGCAGCGGCATCTTCGTAAGGTGCTATACGCTGCAGATGTACTACCTCGGCTATGGCGGCAACCACAACACCACGACCCGGTTCCGCCGCTACGACGGTGATGAGGCTGGTGTTGATGATGCAACTAAGCGTCCTGCCATTCTGAAAGAGTATACCGATGCGGATCACCTGCTGAAGGCCAACCACTGGTATCATGTGAAAATCGAGAGCAAACATGGTCATACCCGTTTCTTCATCGACGGGAAGTGCATCGTAGATTATCTGGATCCCCAGCCCTTGGAGAGCGGTTGGTTCGGCTTCCGCACAACACTTTCGAGAACCCGGATTACGAATTTCAAGGCCTACGATACTCCAATGCTGTCGTATCAGACAACGGGAGTGCCGCTGCACTGGGTAGGAACTCACGGGTCTGGTCCAGTGAGTTTCGGTGTGCCGTTTGTACAAGGGGAACTGAAAGATGTGTCGCAACTTACACTCTCTGAAAGCATTGCCACAGACACCTGGATCAATGCCCGATGGCCTGACGGGTCCGTAAAGTGGGCAGGTCTTGCGGCAGTAGTTCCAGCGGATGCTGACAGGCTGACGGTCGTTCAACGCCCCAACAGACAGATGTCTCCTGCAGGTATAAATATAAAAGAGGTGTCGCAGTTCATCATCCATACAGGCAGTCTGGAGGCTTTCATTCCCAAGAGCGGGCCTTTCCTGATCGACAGTCTCCGGCTTCATGGAAAGAAGATTGGCGGCAGCGTCTCTTTGGTGGCCACAACAGCCCAAGGATCCTATCAGTCAGAAATCAAGGAAGTCACCATTGAACGCCAGGGCAAAGTCCATGCCGTGGTCAAGATCGACGGATGGCATTGCCGTGACGGCCACCAGTGGCTGCCTTTTGTAGTGAGACTGTATTTCTATGCTGGCTGCGAACAGGTGAAGATGGTGCATACCTTCATCTACGACGGCGACATGCATCGCGATATGCTCACCTCGTTAGGCGTCAGGCTCCGTGTGCCGATGCGCGAAGAGCTCTATAACCGTCATATTGCCTTTGCCACGGACGATGGTGGTGTATGGGCAGAGCCCGTACAACCGCTCGACGGTCGGCGCGACCTCCGCATCGGCGACAGAAGCGTCAGGCGTAACCTCCAGCAAGAACAGATGCTTGGGCAACGTATTCCGCCCTATACTGAGTTTGACCCTCAGAACCAGATGCTGCTCGACCATTGGGCCAAGTGGGACGGTTTCCGTCTCTCGCAATTGACCGACAACTCCTTCTCTGTGCGCAAACGGGCTACAGCAAAATCCCCCTGGATTGGCACCTTTACCGGCCGACGGTCACCCGGCTATGCCTTTGTCGGCGATGTCAGCGGTGGCATCGGCATCGGCTTGAAAGACTTCTGGCAGTCATACCCGTCCACCATTGAGGTAGCCAAGGCCCGCAGTTCCGAAGCAGAAGTGACCATGTGGCTGTGGAGTCCGGAGGCCGAGCCAATGAACCTCTGTCATTATGACACGGTGGCACACAATCTAATCGCCAGTTACGAAGATGTGCAGGAGGGCATGAGCACCCCCTACGGTATAGCCAGGACGAATGTACTGTGGATTGTGGCGAAAGAATGTTACGGCGGGAAGACCGACGTTGCTTCCACTGCCAGCCGTCTCTCGGCCGATGCCCGTCTGTTGCCTACCCCAGAATACCTTTATGAGAAGCGGGCGTTTGGCATCTGGTCGTTGCCCAAAGACACGGTCAGCCCCGTAGAACGCCGTCTGGCACAGTACATTGATTTCTATCGCCAGGCCATTGAGCAACACAAATGGTATGGTCTGTGGAACTACGGTGATATGATGCACACCTATGACCCGGAGCGTCATTCGTGGCGCTACGACGTCGGTGGATTTGCCTGGGACAATACAGAACTGGCCACGCCAATGTGGTTGTGGTACAACTTCCTCCGCACCGGTCGCAGCGACATCTTTACGATGGCCGAAGCCATGACCCGCCACTGCAGCGAGGTCGACACCTATCACATCGGACCGTTTGCGCCCTTAGGCAGCCGCCACAACGTGAGCCACTGGGGCTGTGGAGCCAAGGAGGCACGTATCAGCCAGTCGGCCTTCGACCGTTTCTACTACTATCTCACCACCGACGAGCGTACTGGTGACCTGATGCGGGAACAGACCGATGCCGACACATTGCTATACCACCTCGACCCCATGCGACTTGCAGAACCCCGCTCGCAATATCCCTGCCAAGCACCGGCACGCCTCAGGATAGGTCCTGACTGGCTGGCATACGCCGGCAACTGGATGACGGAGTGGGAACGGTTCGGGACAACGAAATACCGAGATAAGATCCTGACGGGTCTCCAGAGCATTGCCGCTTTAGAGGATGGCATCTTTACCGGCAACCTCGCCAAAGGCTACGATCCCGTCACAGGCCGAATCACTTACGATGGCGACCCTGCCGTCAAGAGCACCAACCACCTAATGACCATCATGGGAGGCTTTGAGGTCATGAACGAACTCTCCGTTCTCCTTCCTGACACCACTTTCCACAACACCTGGCTCGACTTTGCCCGCCGTTACAAGCAAATGGCAGTTGAAACACGCAACAGCCATTTCCCGGTGCGCCGGTTGGAAGCATACGCCGCATGGAACGACCGCAACCCTTCCAGGATGAAATCCACATGGGAGGCTCTCTGGGGCGTTGCCGACAACGATCTCTTGCTATCCGGGAAGTCGCAGACCGTTTTGCCGCCAGAAGTGCCTGCTCCGATGGCCGAGCTGCCGGGTGTCAGCACCAACAATGCAGCCCTCTGGAGTCTGGATGCCATCTACATTTTGGAGGTCTTCCCATAGGAAATACTATCAAAATTGTTCATTTTTATATAATTTTATCTCATATAGGCTAAAAAAGAATCATATTATTTTAATAATCCAAAATTATTTTAGTATTTTTGCATCCGAAAACTAATCACAGCCATGCTAACAAGTGAAATTATAACTATAATAACAAATGTATGAATAAATTAAAGTTTATCAAAGGTAAGGCCATACCTTTTGCCGCCATTCTGTCGGCCATGTTGTTTGTGCCCTCTGCCGGGATGCTTTCTGCCCACGCGTCTGTTCAGAGCACGCAACAGCAGGAATCTGTCAGCGGTACGGTGATAGACAAAACGGGTGAGGCCGTCATCGGTGCCAGCGTGATTGTCGTCGGTGCCCAGCAGACCACGGGTACAGTCACCGACTTTGACGGTAACTTTACGCTGAATGTCAAGCCCGGCACGCAGTTGAAGATCTCGTTCGTCGGCTACAAGGAGCAGAT
The DNA here is from genome assembly GCA_017474845.1 of Prevotella sp. Taxonomy (GTDB): domain Bacteria; phylum Bacteroidota; class Bacteroidia; order Bacteroidales; family Bacteroidaceae; genus Prevotella. Next base: position 22,067 of record JAFVGS010000052.1, on the reverse strand, counting down.
TGTGAAGGCAGCCAACGGCATGAAGGTGACGCTCGAAGAAGAATCGACGATGCTTCAGGGCGTCGAGATTGTGGCCTATGGTGTTCAGAAGAAAGTCACCGTGACGGGTGCCCTCTCCAGTGTGAAGGCAGAGGAACTGACCCGCACGCCGGTGTCTTCAGTCAACAACGTGCTGGCCGGTCAGCTCTCGGGTGTGACCACCGTCCAGACCTCAGGTGAGCCGGGTGCCGACGCTGCCCAAGTCTTCGTCCGTGGACAGGGAACGTGGGGTGACTCATCGCCTCTGATCCAGGTGGACGGTGTAGAACGTGAGATGTGGGATATCGACCCCAACGAAATCGAGAGTGTTACCGTGCTGAAGGATGCCTCTGCCACAGCTGTATTCGGTGTACGCGGTGCCAATGGTGTGGTGCTGATTACGACGAAGCGCGGTGCGGAGGGCAAGGCTCACATCTCGGCCACAGCCTCGTTCTCAGCATTGACACCAACCAAAATGGTAGAAATGGCCTCATCGTATGACTATGCTATGTTCCACAATGCTATGCATGACAACGATGGAACGGCTCATGAGTTTTCGCAGACGGTGATTGATATGTTCAAGAATAATACCGATCCTATCCGATTCCCGAGCATGAACTGGTCAGACTATATTATGAAAGATGTAACGCTGCAGACACAGCACAATGTGAATATCTCTGGTGGTAATAAGACCGTAAAGTACTTCATCTCTGCTGGTATGTTCACTCAGGATGGTATCTTTAATGAATTTGACCGTCCTTATGACTTCGGTTATGGCTACAGTCGTTTTAACTACCGTTCGAACTTGGATATCGATGTCACAAAGACCACTCGCTTGAGCTTTAATATTTCAGGTAAGGTGGATAACTCTGACAAGCCTCATTCTGGTCAGTCTTCTGATCAGCTCGTGAAGGAGGTTTATTGGGCCACTCCGTTCAGCAGTCCGGGCTTTGTTGATGGCAAGTACATTGTCAATAGTAATTCTACCTCTGATAACTATACGACCGTTGAGGGTGACAATGCAAAGACCATTCCCGTCCTGCCCTTCACTGGCGGTACGCCGATGGCTTACTGCATGAGCCAGCCAGGTGCGTTCCAATATAATAATAACAAGCTGCAGATGGACCTTGTGCTCGATCAGAATCTCGATTTCATCACCAAGGGGCTTTCTGTGAAATTGAAGGGTTCATATAATAGCTCCTTTGCCACAGCAACAGAGATTACTAATGATGCTTCTACCTATACAGCTGTTTTCCACCGCGGTGTTAATGAAAGTGGAAATATTTATGAAGAAATCCTTTACCGTAAAGCAGGAGATGATACAACGCCCACCTACCGCAATTACCAGAATGGCAAGAGTCGTAACTGGTACACAGAAGGTTCACTGAACTATAGCCGCAGCTTCGGTCTGCACACGATATCGGCTCTTGCACTCTACAACCAGAGTAAGGAGTATTATATCAAAGGCGATTATTCTGATATTGCCCGTACATACGTTGGTTTCGTAAGTCGTGTCACTTACGACTGGAACAACCGCTATATGGCCGAGGTCAACTTTGGATACAATGGTTCCGAGAACTTCGCTCCCGGCAAGCGATTTGGTTCCTTCCCTGCTGGTTCTATAGGATGGGTCGTTAGCGATGAACCTTTCTTCAAGTCTGTCAAGAAGTATATCAGTTTCTTGAAGCTTCGTGCTTCGTGGGGTCTCGTTGGTAACGACAAGATTGGTGGTAGCCGATTCTTGTTTATGTCCGATCCCTATAACGTGAACCAGACAGCCCTTTGGGAGCGTGCCCAGTATTCGTCGGGCAGTGATTCCGGTGTGGCATACGCCTATCTGTTCGGTGTGGAGAACGGCACGGCAACGAAGGGTGCCTATGAAAGTGCCAAAAACAACCCAGACGTGACTTGGGAGAAGGCCTTCAAGCAGGACTACGGTTTCGATATGAACTTCTTCGACGACCGTCTGCGTACGACTTTCGACTATTATATGGAACACCGTACTGACATCTTGGCCATTGACTACCGTATTCCGACCTTCATTGGCTTCACACCTCCCTATTCCAACTTTGGTGTCGTCGATAGCCATGGTTGGGAGGTTTCCGTCAACTGGCAAGACAAGATTGGAAAGGATTTCCGTTACTCTGTGAAGTTAAACCTCTCATACAACTTCAATGAGATTATTGAAGACCGTCAGGCACCACAGCAGAATGACTATATGTATACTGCCGGCCATCGTATCGGAAGCCGCCTGCAGTACTTGTTCTGGAAGTTATATTATCCAGGAGCAGAGGCCGACTATGAGAAGGAGTTCGGTTCACCGTTCCCCACACAGTTGGTATCCAAACTCTATCCTGGCGACCCAGTCTATGTGGACCTCGACGGAAATGGCTATATTGATCCTAATGACCAGAGTCGCGACTTTGGCTATACTGATGACCCGCAGTATATCGCAGGTCTGAATCTCGCTCTTTCTTATAAGAATCTCTCCGTCAGTGCACAGTTCACGGGAGCCTGGAATGTTAGCCGTGTGCTTGGCGATGTCTTCCAGCGTCCGTTCCACAATCGTAATACGGAGAACAATGGTGGTCTGCTCCAGTATCATCTAGATAATACCTGGACACCTGAGAATCCTGATCCTAATGCAGAATATCCACGTGCTACATGGACTAACGCCATCCAGAACTATGCCGCCTCTACCCTTTGGGAGAAAGATGCCAAGTACTTACGTCTGAAGACCTTGCAGATTGCCTACGACTTCCATTTCCCATTCATGAAGGTGTTAGGCCTGAATCAGTTGCAGTTGTCTATCAGCGGCTACAACCTCTTCACCCTCACCCCGTATAAGTTCGGTGATCCAGAGGCTCGCGCCAGCTCTACGCCCTCTTATCCTTTGCAGCGTACTTATACAGCAAGTCTTAAGTTGGGTTTCTAAGTTAGTTTAAAGTTTACAATTTACAGTTTTTAGTTTATAGATATGAAACTACATCATAAATTATTATCAGGTGTTGTGATGCTCTCCCTTGCTGGTGTGGCTTTTACAGCCTGTACTGATGACATAAAGTTTGGTAGTTCCTTTATCGAGAAAGCACCTGGCGGAACAGTGACACTCGACACGGTGTTCAATAGTGCCGAATATACCAGACAGTTCCTTGTAGGTCTCTATGTACAGCAGTATTATGGACTTCCCTATAAGAATTCTACTGCGTCGCCGTGGAGTCAGAGCTACTGGAATACAAAGCTTGACGCACTGACTGACTGCTATCATCAGCATTTCAGTGGTTCCAATGCTTATACCATGTATTATTCTAATGCACTCACTTCTAACGACCGTGCCATCATCGCCTATAATGATGACAAGGTGTGGGAGACGGTTCACCACTGTTGGCTGCTGATTGAGAACATCGACAGGGTTCCCGGCCTGAGTGATTCGGAGAAAAAGAATATGATTGCGCAGGCCAAGTGTATCATGGCCAGCCGCTATTTCGACCTCTATTCGGTCTATGGAGGACTCCCAATTGTAGAACATACCTATACTGGTACGGAAGGCGATCTCTCCACTCGTCGTGCTACCGCTGAGGCAACTGCTAACTATATGGTAAAGTTGCTTGACGAAGCTATTCCCGACCTGCTCTGGGCATACAATGGTACCACAATTGAGACCGATGCTACCAACAACACGGGACGCTGGACATCTGCAGGTGCCATGGCTCTAAAGGCAAAGATCCTGCTCTTCAATGCCTCGCCACTTTATAATGCTAATCAGCCTTACTATGACGGCTCTACGGATGCCGAGCGTGACAGCGTCGTCTGGCATGGTGATTTCAAACAAGAGCGTTGGCAACGTGCCCTCCAAGCTTGTCAGGACTTTATGAATGCCAATGACGCCAATGGCAATTGGTATGAGCTGAATAAGGCGACTGCCGCCACGCCCGATGCCTATCGTCAGGCTTATCGTATGGGCTATATCTATCAGGGCAGCCGTGAAATCATCCACTCTACCCGTGTAGCCGGTGCCACCAGTAACAAGGCTTCTTACCAGTGGAACAACTTCGTGGGTCCGACTACAACAGAGACTGGTCCTGGTCCCTTCCGTCATTCTTACGGTCCTACCCAGGAGTATGTGGATATGTTCTGTTGGGCCGATGGTACTCCGTTTGACTGGGAGGGCGATATGACTGCTGGTAATATCAACGGTGAGAAGGGTAAGCTTTTCTTTGAATATGTGAAGGGGCGTGGTGGTGCTGTACAGCGTAAGGCCAGTCGTGATCCCCGTCTCTATGAGAATGCTATTGTCAATGGCCAGTCTGAACGACTGAATTGGACTTCGGGTGTGTCTGAGGGGAACAACTATGAGCTTTGGGTCGGAGGCTACCACGAGAAGTATCAAGTGGCTGATGCCGATGGAAAGATCGTGGAGCAAGATACCGAGCGCTTTCCTTCAGGCTACGGCACAATTAAGTATTACTTAGGTCGTGAGTATCAGGGAAAGTATACCCAATGGGTGTATCTGAGCTACGACGAAATGCTTCTGATGTACGCCGAATGTCTGGCACAGTGTGACCAACTGAACGAGGCCCTAAAGTATGTCGATGAGGTCCGTGCCCGCGTAGGCATGAAAGGCCTGAAGACCAGCATCACCAAGTCGAAGGCCGCCGTGAAGCCAAATATGGACAATAAGCAAGATGTTATCGAGGAAATCCTTCGTGAGCGGGCTTGTGAGCTCGGAATGAGCAACAATCGCTACTATGACATGATTCGATATAAGCACGGTGACTGGATGACCAAGCGCCTCCACGGTCTGCTGACCTATCGTCTGATTCAAATTGGTAAGAACTGGGAGCACAACATCCGTCCGTATATCGGTGATGACAAGAATGCCGGTGTGGCAGAACCCAGTCGTTTTGAACACAGTCTTTTTGAACTGCAGAATCGCAGTCGTGTCCTATGGGATTACTCTCCTGATGACCTCGAGGTACGCAAGTGGTTTCTCTTCCCGCTTCCTCTGACTGAGATCAACAAAGGCTACGGCCTTGTGCAGAATCCTGGATGGTAAATTCTTGAATGTAAAATTAAGAATTAAGTATTAAGAGAATATAATTATGAAAAAGAAAAATATATTAATGCTGACACTGCTTGCAAGCCTGAGCCTGCCGGCAGCAGCACAGCAGGACAGCACAGGCATCAGCTTCGCGGACCAGGTCATCGAGGTAGGAGCCAATAAGGACTTTACCCGTGCCCAGTCTACGGCTGCTGTCTCTGTGATTACCAATAGGGATGTTAACAAACGCTCAGCCAAAAATATTGGAAACTCAATCCTCGGTCAGGGTAATGGTCTTGTCTCGTTACAGGGAACGGGTACCTACTTTGAGCAGAATCCCACTTTTTACGTTCGCGGCCTCCAGAGTTTGAGCACCAGTACCCCGCTGATCCTTGTCGACGGTGTGGAACGTGACCTCAGCTTCGTCAGTGCCGATGAGGTCGACCACGTTAGTATACTCAAAGATGCTGCAGCTGTGGCTCTCTATGGTTATAAGGGTGCTAATGGAGCTATTTTGATTACCACCAAGCGTGGTGAGTATAACTCCAAGAATATCCGTGTCACCTACGATCATCTGTTTAATTTCCAGTCAAACCGACCGAAGTTTGTCGACGGTGCCACTTTCGCCAGTGCTATGAATGAGGCAATGGCAAATGAAGGGGCTCCTGCTCGGTATTCTTCCGAGGAGATTGCAGCCTTCCAGAATGGCAACTATCCTTATCAGTATCCCAATGTAAACTGGGTGGATGAGACCTTCCGTAAAAGCGGCGCCACGAACAAGATCGGCGTGGAGTTTAGCGGTGGTGGTGAGCGCTTCCGTTATTATACGACGCTTAATTTACTCTCAGATAAGGGTTTCATCAAGAACTTCTCGGATAATGATGGCTATTCTACTCAGGACAAGTATGTGCGTGGCAATCTCCGTACCAACCTTGATATCGACCTGACTCCGACAACAATGTTGAAAGTGAACATGCTTGGTATGCTGAGTGAGATGTCGCGACCTGGTTCTCAGGCCGACTTGTGGGATATGGTTTACAGCGTTCCATCCAGTGCTTTCCCTATTAGGAATGAGAATGGCGAATGGGGTGGTACGTCGACATATTCTGGTGAACTGAACCCGATGGCTCAGTCTTCAGGTGCTGCCTACTATAAGATTCATGAGCGTGCACTCTATGCTGACATGACACTGAATCAGGATCTTAAATATTGGATTCCTGGTCTGAGCATGACATTGCGAGTGGGTTATGATACCTACAGCACCCTCTATGAGGATCATAGCATGACATACGTTTATGGAAGCTATCCTGTTACAGGTTGGCAGAACGGAGTCCCTCAGTTAGGCGAATATTGGACATCTGGTACTCCTGGTACGATGGGAAAAGAAGCGGCCACTGACCAGTGGGCACGCCGCCTGATTTTTGCGGGTGGTTTCAATTTCGAACGTACTTTTGCAGAGAAGCATTATATCTATGGTCAGCTGAAGTATGACTATGAGTATCAGAACTCAACAGGTGCTACAGGCTATACCATCTACCGCCAGAATGCTTCGTTCTTGGCACACTATGGTTATGACAATCGCTATATCGGTGAGGTAGCCCTCATGTATTCGGGCAGTAACCGTCTGGCTCCTGGCACGAAGTGGAACCTTGGTCCCACGGTGTCTGCTGCCTGGGTGCTCTCCAATGAGAGTTTCCTGAAGGGTAGCTCCATAGTGAACTTCCTAAAGCTCCGCGGTAGCTTCGGCATTATCAACGCTGACTATCTGCCGGGTGACAATGTCTGGGACTATTATGTACAGTCTTATGGTGCTAATGCATCTTATAACTATCCCTTCGGCAGTGGTTATGAGGCCAATACGGGTAATGCTTTTGGTGCACAGCAGCGTGGTCGAATGGCAGCAGTTGATCCCTCCAATGAAAAGGCCTATAAATATAATATAGGTATAGACGCCACCCTCTTCGGTGGTCTGAATGTGGAGTTTGATGCCTACATGCAGCAACGTAAGGATATTTGGGTGTCTGGTGCCGGAGCTTATTCTGCTCTTATCGGTTTCGAGGCTCCTTATACAAATGCGGGTAAGGTTGATAGCAAGGGTTTTGAATTCTCGCTCGACTATACCAAAACCATCGGTGATCTGACATTTAACCTGGGAGGTACTTTCAACTACAATAAGAATGAGATCAAGGATCAGGCAGAGGAACCGAAAGCATACGACAACCTCGTGGAGACGGGCAATCCACTGCAGTCTACCTATGGTTTGGTGGCTATCGGCCTGTTCAAGGATGAGGCTGACATTGCCAACAGTCCCAAGCAGAACTTCTCGACAGTCCGTCCTGGTGACATCAAGTATCAGGATATCAATAATGACGGTGTCATCGATGCCAACGATAAAACGAAGATCGGCTATAGTGCCTATGCACCTGAGATTTTCTACAACTTTCACGTCGGTGCAGAGTATAAGGGTATCGGACTGAACATGATGTTCCAGGGAGTGGGCAACTACACGGCAAACCTCAGTGCCAAGGGTATGTACTGGCCCCTGCTCAACTCGACCTCGCTCTCACAGCAGTACTACGACGGCCGCTGGAGTCCCTCCAACCCCGACGTGAATGCAGAGTTCCCACGTCTCTCTACGACGAGCAATGCCAACAACTATCAGACCAGTACCTACTGGCAGCGTAATCGCTCGTTCCTGAAGCTCCGCAACGTGGAGGTGTACTATAATTTGCCGGATTGCCTGGTACAGAAGACCGGATTCATGAAGACAGCCAAGGTATACCTCCGTGGTATCGACCTGTTCTGTCTTAGCCATCTCGACGAAGCAGATCCCGAGTGCTATGGTGTTTCGGCTCCTCTGAACAAGAGTGTCGTCGCCGGTGTACAGTTGTCATTCTAAACTTTTAAATAGATAGAAGATTATGAAACTGAAGAATATATTGTTAAGTGCTCTTGCAGCCAGTGTCCTTGCATCCTGTAGTGACAAAATGGACTATAAGGAATTTAAGTATGACGATGCAGAGTATATGAAGGTGAAATTTGAGCGTGCAGGCGGTTTCATTACTACTATGTATGCGAAGCTTGACTATGATTTTGGCAACAACTACAGTGGTGCCATGTTGTCATCAGCCACCGACGAGTCCGTCTATTCGCAGTCGGGTAATGCTATCGAGAGCTTCTATAATGGTGCCTGGAGTGCTACTAATGCCAACGGTTCTCTTTGGACTACCTGCTATGAGGGCATCAGCTATGCCAACATGTTCCTCGATGAGTTCAATAACCTGACCTTCGATGATTATAAGCTCGACATCTCCTACCTTGAGGAGATGCATCAGTACAACAATTTCCAGTATGAAGCCCGTTTCCTTCGTGCCTATTTCTATTTCCTGCTGGTGCGCCAGTATGGTGGTGTACCCTTGAAGACATCAGATATGGATGCTGATGAGGCAAATAACCTGCCTCGTGCTACGGCTGATGAAATCTTCAAGTTTATCGACGACGAATGTGTCGCTATCAAGGATACGATTATCAAAGATTATGCTGACTTAGGCAAAATGGCTTTGAGCATCACAGAAACCGGTCGTGCTAACAACTTGGCTGTATTGGCACTCCGTGCTCGTGCTGCCCTGTATCACGCAAGTCCGTTGTTCAATCCTAATAATGATCAGTCACTTTGGAAAGCTGCTGCTCAGGCCAACCTCGACCTGATCAATGCAGCCAAGGCCCGTCAGTTCACGCTGTCGTCTGATTATGCCGGATTGTTCCAGGGTCAGACAAACTGGAAGGATGCCAAGGCCTTGAAGGAAATTATCTTTGCCCGCCGTGTGCTGAGTGCTTCCAACTCCTTCGAGAAATATAACTTCCCGGTCGGTATGTCTGGTGCCGGTGCTGGTGGTCAGGGTGGCAACTGCCCGACTCAGAACCTGGTGGAGACTTACGAGGAAGGTGATCTGCGTCTGGCTGCAACCGTAGCCAAGAACGGTGATATGTGGCCTAATGCCAACACACAGCCTCTGGAAACCTACGTTGGCGGTGCCAATGGTCTGCCTAATGTCAATGCCACTCCAACAGGCTATTATCTGAAGAAATATGTGGACGGCACAACGCAGATTGCCGGTAATGGTGAGAACTCTTTCTATCACGTTTGGGTCACCTTCCGTCTGGCTGAGTTCTATCTGAATTATGCCGAATGCCTGCTTAACCTGAGCGACAAGTCTGGTTTTACCATGACTGCAGCCCAGGCTATCAACACCGTCCGTAAGCGTGCAGGTCTGACAGATCTTAGTGATGCTGAAGCAACGTTAGAGGCTTGCAAGAACGAACGCTTTGTAGAGCTTGCCTTCGAGGGACATCGTTTCTTTGACGTCCGTCGCTGGAAAGAAGGCCAGAAGTATTTCCAGAATATTTATGGCGTAGAGATAAGCAAGACAGGTGAAAACACCTTCTCTGAGCCGAGCAAGAAGCAGGTACAAAGTCGTCTGTGGGACGAATCGAAGATGAATCTCTTCCCCATCCCGCAGAGTGAGATCCTAAAGGCCGGCAACCTGACACAGAACCCTGGTTGGTAAAAAAGTTTTATGCTGTGAGGCGCAAATGGTGTCTCACAGCATAAATTAGTGTTAAATTGACAATATCCTTTGCAGTTTGTGATTATTTTTGTAACTTTGCATCCGATAAAAACTATTTTTATAAACCACTTTAATATTAACAATTAAAAACGTATCGATTATGAGAAAATTTTATCTCCTTTTCGCAGCTATGTTTGCCTACACCTTAGTGGCAACGGCTGGTATCAAGAACCTGTACAAGCAGGACTTTGAGTTGGCAAAGACGCCCGCCGATGCGGGTTGGATCTCTCCCAACAATGCTGACGGTATGTCTATTGCCGGTGACGAGTTTGGTAGCTATTTCCAGTTCATTCACGCTGGAGGTGGTGAGCGTAACGCTTACACCCTTTGGGGAACAGACATCTATGGCGAGGGTATTAACAAGTACACCTTGAAGTTCGACTGGTGCCCGAAGAAGAAGCCCGATACCAATCTGGCCAATGAAATCGTTGTGATGGCAGACTCGACTTTCTCTACCAACCGTTGGGCCAACCAGAACTATCGCCGTTCTGCCGGTGATATTAAGGCTGGTGCAACAGAGCCTGACCGCTGGTGGCTGTTTGACCTGACAGAGCTGTCTGACGAGGCCGGCGAGGGAAACACCTATGCTATTAACGGTGACTCTACCAACATTGCTACCATCAACTTTGACTCTTTCTATAAGATTCAGTTGGATGTAGATGTTGAGGCTCGTACCGTAGCTTACGATGTGGCTGATGAGTTCGGTAATCCCGTTGTCAGTGGAACCTATAACGTTCCTGAGTATGTTGAAAATCTACGTGCTACCGGTCTGAATGTGCTTGGTGGTAAGGTCGGTTCTATCAACATTATTGACAACATCCTGATTCAGGTGGAGACTGCTGAAGACTATGCCAATGCTCCTACCGTCGCTCTGACTAGTGTTGACGGAACATCCCGCACCTACACGATCTCCTTCGAGGAGGCCAATAACGAGGTGCTGCATGTCACCTTCGATGGTGCAGAGTTAACTCCCGACGATACCACACTACCAGGTATGTATAAGTTCAACCTCGATGCTTCTGGTAAGTTAGTAGCCTGGACTGAGTCTGGTACAGCTAAGTCAGAGGAGGTTTCTGTCGACGTGGTAGCAGAGATTATCAATCTGCCTGCTGTAACTGCAGAAATCACTGGTGTTGATGAGGGCTTTGTGAAGACCTATAAGATGACCGTTAGCAATGCTGATGTTCCCACACAGCCGGCCCTCTTCTTCAATTACAAGTACACACCGGCTTCAGGTGACGTGATTGAGAAGGAGAACTGCCAGACTGGTGAGAGTCTGACTGTCAATGCACAGGGTGTGCTTGAGATTACTACCCATGATGGTGGTAACGACAAGTTCGGTTCTACTACTGTTTCTTACGAGAATAACACTGAGTATGGTGTGAAGGACGATATTGACTTCCAGCATATGACTGAAGCAGATCTGACCTCTAAGGGATTCAGTGAGATTGAGCCGTTAGTGTCAGACCAGATGTCTGGTGAGAACAACTGGACAGGACGTCCAGACGCCCTCCGCTTCACATGGATTAAGGGTACCAATGTAGGTGATACCATACAGGTTCGTCCTTACGATGTTGATCACGGTGGCATCCGTCGCTTCATGAAGCTGCAGTCTACTCTGACAGAGGAAGAGGCTCACAAGATCTTTGCTCCTGTCTACACATGGTCTACTGGTGAGGAAGCTACTGCCAATGCCAAGTTCAATCTGAACATCGGTTTGATCAATGTCGGTGCCCGCGAGGACGATATGTCTGGTGCATTAGGTCAGGGTGTTACCAATGCAATAATGGGTGTCGATGGTCTGACTGACAGTGACTATATCATTGTGAACCGTGTTGACAACTATGGTCGTGGTAAGACCGACTATATCACCATCTTTGCAGATACCGAGGAAGAGGCTATCGCTCAGTACAATGCTGAGAACTGGGCTCCAGAGTCTGGTCTGAGCGTGATCAAGGGTACTGAGACCTTCCAGCTCTATCGTATTGATACTGCTCTGGCACGTGTACGCACCTTCGTTCTTCAGGGTGAGAGTGGTATTCAGGTGCTGCCTTACAACCAGATTGTTTCTGACCACAATGCTCCGATCTTCAACCTCAACGGTGTTCAGGTGAACGCGAAGTCTCTGAAGAAGGGTGTCTATGTGAAGCAGGGTAAGAAGTTCATCGTTCGCTAATCTCTCCAAGAGATTCGTCTGACGAAACCCACAATATCAATCCCCGCCTCCCGTGTGGAGTGCGGGGATTAATTTCACCCGATTTACACCATCTTTGCAGCATAATTGCAGCAAGATGATGACAGAAAGACGATAACGTAATTAATAATTTATATGAATAAAGTAATCTCTTATCTTCTCCTTATACTATGTATGTCGCTGGCAGCATGCTCAGACGACAGCAAGACGGAGCTGACTGTAGTTGATGCCCAGGAAGCCTTTAATGACGCAAAAGGTACATATAAGGGGGTGGTGTTGGACAGAAACGTACCTACAGCAGTATATATAAACATTGGTGATGAGTTCTCCATAAGAGATTTGCCTGTGACCCCATTGTTGAGCCGTTTTTTCTCAGGCAAAGACTTAGACGCAGCTGTAGCATCTGTTAAGGAGAGGCTCTTTAAGGCTCCAACATCGTCGATGACGATTGAAAGAGATCTGGTCTATGTGACCATGGAGCCCACCGACTGGATATTTACAGCTACAGTGGGAAACATGAAGTATGATATCAATGCCCTTATGAGCACTACTGTCCGCTATTCTAACACTTACGATAAATTGTCTGCCAACATCATCGTAGAAGACCTCTACTGCAATGGCCAAAAAGCGGACCTCTCTTCCAACAGGATAACATGGTTGATTGACGAAGCCACAAAACAATAACTGCCAAATAATTCGTAAAATATAGTTTTCATTCAGACGCCTTGAAATTGCCACCAAATAACATATTAGAATTTTGCTGTTAGGAAAATAATGAGTACCTTTGCACGCAGAATACTAATTTACTAAACGAAGGATATGAAAAGACTGATAATGATGGCTGTGATGGCTATGATAACCATCCATGTTATGGCTCAGCGCATGACTGACAAACTGGACCGGGGGCTCATGGCGGTGAAGACTGATGCGGGCGTGTTCTGTTCCTGGCGTGTCTTGGCTGAGGAATACTATGACGTGACGTATAACCTCTATCGCGACGGGGTGAAAGTGAACGCCGAACCGCTCACGGTGTCGAACTATACCGATGCCGCAGGTACGGCTGCCAGCAAGTACACGGTGACGGCTATCGGACTGCGCAACCATGAAAGCGAACCCTGCAAAGAGGCCGCTGTGTGGAATCAGCATTGGTTAGAGATCACCCCCGACCACGGCGACCTGAAATCGACCTACGTGCCCAACGATGCCTGTATGGCCGATGTCGATGGCGACGGAGAGCTGGAAATCCTGATGAAGTTCGACAACCAAAGCGAGATTCAGGCCAGTTATCCGAGAGAGGGCTATTATGGGGAGTACTCCATCGTTGAAGTCTTCAAGCTGGACGGCACGAAACTATGGTGGCTGGACTTCGGCCCGAACATGGGTGACTTCCAGAACAACGAACAGAATATCATCGCCTACGACTGGGATGAGGACGGACGGGCAGAGGCTGTCATCCGTGCTGCCGACGGCACGACAATACACATGGCTGACGGCACGACCTACGTGGTGGGCGATGCCACAAAGAACTACCGTGCCGCCACCGGTGGCGGCACCAACTGGTTTATGCATGAGGGGGCCGAATACCTTGTCTATATGAACGGTGCGACGGGTAAGCCCTATCAGGTGATGGACTATCCTCTGAAGCGTTTGGAGGCTGGTGAAACAGATCTGAATGCGGCTTGGGGCGACGGCTATGGCCATCGCTCATCGAAGTATTTCTTCGGTGCTCCTTGTCTCGATGGCCGAAAGGCGAGCATCTTCCTGGCACGAGGCATCTATACACAACATAAGATGATAGCGCTTGACGTGAATCCTGAGACCCACGAACTGACGGAGCGCTGGCGTTGGACGAACAACACACCAGGTTCACCTTGGTACGGCCAGGGCTATCACAATTACAGCATCGCCGATGTCGACTGGGACGGACGTGATGAGATATGCTTCGGTTCGATGGTCATCGACGACAACGGCAACGGACTCTCCACCACAGGCTTAGGTCACGGCGATGCCCACCACGTGGGAGACTTCAATCCTTACGTTCACGGACAGGAGATCTTCGCCTGCAACGAGGACAACCCTGGCAACAACTACCGAGATGCCACAACATCGAAAATCTACTACCGCTATACTTCCGACCGCGATGACGGGCGTGCGATGATGGGTAACTTTACCAACGACCATCCCGGCTGTCAGGGTGTGTCAAGCCGCGATCCTGGGCTAATCAGCTCAGTCATCAACGGTCCGCTGCATGGTGGTACGAAGGACAACATCACACAGAACTTCCGCATCTATTGGGATGGTGACCTGCTGGAGGAAACCCAGGACTATTCGAGTCAGGGAAAGAACACGGCTGTCACTATTTATAAATATGGCAAGGGCGTGATAGAGACCTTGAAGGGTTCGATGACCAACAACGACACGAAGGGAACGCCCTGTTATCAGGGTGACATCCTCGGTGACTGGCGCGAGGAAGTAATCACCCGAACCAAGGATAACAAGATCCGTATCTATACCACAACTATCCCCACAGACTGGCGTATCTCCACGCTGTGGCACGACCACCAGTACCGTCAGGCGATGGCCTGGCAGATGTGCGGCTATAACCAGCCTCCCCACGTGAGCTATTTCGTAGGCGAGCTGGAAGGCATCACCCAGGCACCGCCTCCGCTGACGATGACCGGCCGTCAGGAAATAGGCAACGGAGAAACAATTGGCATCGGACAAACACGGACGGACACGGACGATCAGGCTCCAGTTATCCTGTGTGAGCCTAACGACATGACGGTCAGTGTTGCTGACGGCGCAAGCCCCAGCGTCTTCTATGACAATGCGCCGATCTGGGTACAGGGCTACGACGACAACGAACATATCATCAAAGAATACTTTATCCATACGCTGACGGGAGGAGCCTTTACTGGTGCCATGCGTCTAGTGAAGCAAGGCGACGGCATCTTGGATTTGCCTAAGGTGACAGAGACCTATACCGGCCCGACGGATGTATGGGCAGGCGCACTGCGTTTTAACGGCACGATGCAGAACAGCCGCGTGTGGCTGAACCGCTTTGCGACACTTGTTTCGAATGGCGGAAAATTCCTGAAAGGAATCAAGATGGACTATGGTGCAAAATTATGCCCAGGATGGGATGGTGTAGAGACCGACACGCTCACCATGGGGTTCGGCTCTCGGATCCATTTCAATGTATCCGCCAGTGGCACCGTCGGATGCGTAAAGGCCCGCGTACTATCCATCGAGACAAAGGATTGGCAGTATGGACCACAATACTCAGCTCCTGTGTTCAAGTTTGTGTTGACAGGCGGATTCTATGAAGGCAGACACCTGCTCGTGGATGCAGAAAAGATTGAAGGCAACATCGATGACATCGTGATCGAGGGACTCACCGGTGAGAAGGCTTCTCTCAGTCATGAGGGCGGTAAGATTTACCTCGATGTGTCAGCCTTGCGCCATGCTGCAGACGTAACATGGGATGGTGGTACCGACGGCATCTGGGACTTTGCCGGAAAGCAGAACTTCCTGCTTGCCGATGGTACAAAGGACTTCTTCGTAACTGGTGACCGGGTGACTTTCAACGACGAGGCCCAGCAGACGACTGTTACCATCACCGAGGATGTGATACCTGGCAACGTAGTGTTTGATAACACCACAAAGGACTACACACTCACGGGCGACGGAGCCATCATCGGTATTTACTATATCACCAAGCGCGGGGCAGGCAATCTCACCATCAACAATACCAACCGACTGACAGGCGGTGTCACCATAGAGGAGGGCACGCTCACCGTGTCTGCGCTGGCTAATGCCCAGGGAGCAGAATACGGTGCGCTGGGCAGTGCTGCTTCTCTAATAACCTTTAAGGGTAAGGGTGAACTGGCCACGAAGGGCACCATCGTCACCACGCAAAGGCTGGCGTTGGGTAAGGGCGGCGGCATCATCAACACCACTTCTGGCTCGAAGCTTACGGCCAATGGCGCCATCAGTCAAATAGACAATTCGAGCCTCACGAAGACGGGCAGCGGCACGCTCGTGATCGGCAACACACTGAAGGCCGACACGCTCATCGTGGAGCAGGGCATCCTTCAGGGTGGTGAAGTCGGCAACCGTCATCAATATCCCTCACTCGTCATACTGAACGGCGGTTCGCTGAAAGATCCCGACGACATCTATAGCTATTCTACAAGCTCCGCGAACATCGTAGTGCCTGAAGGGAAGACCGCTACGTGGATTCTCGACTCACGCTGCGACTATCAGGGCAAGTTGCTCGGTAGCGGTGAACTGACGGTGAACGTGACCAGCGTGCGCTGTAATATGCAGGGCGACTGGAGCCAGTTTGAGGGCACCCTGAACTTCCTGAACAAGAAGACCGGCAGTTATGATCCCCAGTTGCAGTGGAACAATGACAAAGGCTTGGGCAAGGCCACCGTCACGGGCACATTCCACAACAACGGCAAGGACGTGACCATCGGCACACTCATCGACAAGGCTGTGATTACCGGCACTGGCCGCACCACAGCCAAGCGGCTCGTTCTGGATATCTCGAAGGTGAAAGGCAAAATCAGTCATTCCTATATCGAGGTGGCCGGCACACTCATCGTCAGCGGCAGCATAAACATCAGTCTGAAGAGCAAGGAGATGAAGGCCGGCGACGAGATTGTGCTGTGGAAGGCAGGTGCCCTGCAAGCCACATCGGGCACGGTCGTGAACCTGCCTGAACTGCCAGAGGGACTGTACTGGGATACCTCAGAACTGTTGAAGAAAGAAGGCAAACTGAAAGTGACGGATGTACCTACGGGAATCTATAACGCTACGCTAATGGATAATGGACAACGGATAATGGATCATTGGTATTCGCTCGACGGACGGAAGTTGAACGGCGAGCCGAAGGTGAAGGGCATCTATATCAAGAACGGAAAGAAAGTCATTATAAAATAATAAGGTATAATAAAAATGAAACTAACTATTAATGCACAATGCATCATGCATCATGCACAATCATTAGTGCTGTGCGGGCTGCTGGCATGGGCTGTCGGTAGTCATGCTCAGACAGCGTTGAGCACACCACAGAGTCAGATGGAGAAACTGGACCGCGGACTGGTGGTCTTCCCGACAACAAAGGATAAGGTGTTCGTCAGCTGGCGCTTGTTAGGTACCGAGGTGCAAGCCCCCGACCCATTAAACAACGATGCCACCGTGACGTTCGACCTGTTGAAAAACGGTCAGCCCATCGCCCAAGACATCGCAGGAGCCACATCGATGACTGTCGATGGAACGGCCGACGATGAATTCCAGGTGGTGACACTCGTGGGTGGGAAAGCCGTGGATACCACACCAGCCGTGAAGCCTTGGGCGAAGAGCTATCTGGAACTGAAGCTCGACCGTCCGGAGACTGGAGCCCAGGGAGGAACCTACTCCCCTAACGACTGTTCGGTGGGCGACGTGGACGGCGACGGACAGTATGAGATCATCGTCAAATGGGATCCTTCCACCTCGAAGGACAACTCCCAGAGCGACAAGACCGACAACGTGTTCCTCGACTGCTATAAAATCGAAAATGGCAAATTGTCAGATGGTACATTGTCAAATTGTACATTACTCTGGCGTATCGACCTCGGTGTGAACATCCGTGCCGGAGCCCACTATACGCAGTTCATGGTCTACGACTTCGACAAGGACGGACGGGCTGAGCTGATGTGCAAGACGGCTCCGGGCAGCAAGGACGGACAAGGCAACTACGTGAACCAGGCCGCTACCGATGAAAACATCAAGGCCGCCGACAACACGAAGGACTGGCGCACTTCCGCCGGACGTATCAACGGCGGCCAGGAGTATCTCACCGTGTTCGACGGACAGACCGGTGCTGCCATCCATACCATCGCCTACTACCCCAACCGCAACGCCAAGGCAGAACTGAGTGAGGCCGAAGGTTCCTTCAACTGGGACGACCGCAGCGGCAAGAAAGACCGTGGCGACTATGGCAACCGTGGTGAGCGCTATCTGGCGGCCGTCGCCTGGCTCGGCGGTCCCGACGCACTGCCCAGCGGCATCTTCTGCCGAGGCTATTACACCTACGCCTATATCTGGGCGGTCGATTTCGACGGCAAGCAACTGACGACGCGCTGGCTGCACAGCTCCGACAAGAAGGACAGCTACAGCGTGATGGATGCCGACGGCCATACCGAGACCTACAAGGGCGACATCTGTACTTCAGGCCTGGGCCGCTACACGATGTATGCCAACGGTAACCACAACCTCTCCATCGGCGATGTCGACGGGGATGGTGCGGACGAAATCATCTGGGGTTCCGCTGCGCTCGACAACGACGGCAAGATGCTCTATGCCGTGGGCTTCGGTCATGGCGACGCCATCCATCTGGGCGACCTCGACCCCGACCGTCCCGGACTGGAACTCTTCGATGTGCATGAGGAAAAAGGAGACTATGCCTGGGACCTGCACGATGCCGCGACGGGAGAAATCATCTGGAAGGGCGGACAGAAGGGAGCCGACAACGGCCGCGGACTGGCTGCCGACATCGTAGCCGACAGTCGCGGCTATGAGTTCTGGTCTTCATACGGCGGTTTCAACAGCGGCAGCCGTAACCAGAACCCGTTCAATGCCATCACAGGCCAGGAGGTCGGCTCGTCGAAGCCCTCGATGAACTTCCGCGTCTATTGGGATGGTGATGCCAGTGACGAATTGCTCGACGGCACGTCCATCGGCAAATATGGCAAAAGCAATCTGATGCTCGGCCCAGGCTTGTCGGCCATCGGTGCCGTATCCATGGGCAACTCCTCTTCCTGCAATGGTACGAAGTCGACGCCCTGTCTCTCTGCCGATATCTTCGGCGACTGGCGCGAGGAGATCATCCTCTGGAGCAAGGACGACAGTGCCACGCTGAACATCTACTCGACGGCCTACGAGACCGACTACCGCTTCCCCACCCTGATGCACGACCACACCTATCGCATGGCCGTAGCCTGGCAGAACACCGCCTACAACCAGCCGCCACACCTCGGATTCTACCTGCCCGACTTCATCGGCGCCTATAACCCGACGGGAATCCATGACGCTACGCTAATGGATAATGGACAATGGACAATGGATAATTGGTACTCCTTGGACGGACGGAAACTGAAGGGAGAGCCGAAGGCCAAGGGCATCTATATCAAGAAAGGAAAGAAACTCATCATCAAGTGACAAAAATCCCCGCCGGAGACTGGCGGGGATTTTTGTTTAGAACCGTGTGCTGCCGTCGTAGTTGAAGATCGGCGCATCGGTAGGAATAGCCTCATCGTAGAACCAGACGGCGGAGTCGTTCATCTTCGGATGCTGACGGTCGAGCAGCCGTAGCATCTCGGCGCCAGCCCAGATGACCGGTCCGTAGCCGTGGGCGGCCATCACATGGACGGGCCGGTAGGCATAGAACGCAGGGTCGAAGCCCATGCCCGTGCCGACGCACACATTCTCCACCTGCCCCTTGTCATTGACGGATGCCTCCACGGCGTGCCAGGCCAGCTGCGCCACGGGGCCATAGACCTTGGCATCCACCCACCCCTTGTTGATGGCATGGGCAAAGCAGTAGGCATAGATGGCTGTGGCCGAGGCCTCCAGATAGGTGTCGCTGCGGTCGAGCAACTGGTGCCAGTAGCCGTCGTGATGCTGCAGGGCGGCGAGACCCTTCAGATGCGACCGCATCAGACTCATGATCTCCGCCCGCTGCGGATGATCCTCCGGCAGCACGTCGAGCACCTCGCACATCGTAAGGATCGCCCAGCCGTTGGCCCTGCCCCAATGGAAGGCGGGATGCTCCTGCATAGACTCCACCCATCCGTGGCGGAACAGGTTCTTTTCCGGTACCCACATCCTGCTGGCAAACTGCAGCACCTGGCGCGCTGCCTCGTCGAAGTATTTCGGATCGCCCGTGTACTTTCCCATATACGCAACGGCGGGCACACCCATGAACATGTCGTCGAGCCACACCGTGTTCTTCTGCGGACGGATGCGGGCAAAGGTTCCGTCGGCCAGACGGTATTCCTTATTTATAATATAGTCGGAGTAGTGGCTGATGCGAGCATCGATGAGGGTGCGCAAAGACTGATCGGCTCCATTGAAGACCGTTCCCATGGCCTTGATCATCGAGCAGCAGACCGCGCCGGCATCGTCGAGCGCATGCGGATCGACCACCTTACGGGCGTTGACATCTATCTGCTCACCCTTCTGATGGAGCTTGGCGAAATAGGGCGCCATCTCTGCCAGGAGCTTGTGGCGCTTGAACACATAGTCGCGGTAAGCCTCATCGCCAGTAGCCTCATAGGCTGCCAGCACGCCCGAGTAGGTGACGCCCCACTCGTAGCTCGTCAGCCGGAAGCCGCCCTGCTTCAGCTGGGTGTCGGCGGTGATCTGCTTCATGTCCGTCACCGCCTCGCCCGTCTTCTTGTCCACGAGCTGGGCCGGTGTCTGGGCATCGATATACCGCAGCACGCGGTCCATCGTCGCCTTGACGCGCTCCTTGGCCGACACGCCATAGCCCACCCGGTAGGCAGGCTTCATCAGGTGCAGCGGCGTATTGTTGTCGTTGGCTTCGCCTTCGTCCGTCGCGACTCGGTTCAATGTTTCCAGACGGTCGTATTCCTCCTTGGTAATCCGCAGGAACGATCCGTGCTGCGGACGGTCCACGCCCTCAATGTTGCGGGGCTCGCGGAAGTTGTGCATCGTCTCGTCGGCCAGACACAGGCGGTAGTTCTTCGGACGCGACGAGTATTCGATGTAGCCGATGACCCAGTCGTCGCGACCGGCCAGCTGGAAGGCCGAAACACCCTCACATTTCTTCTTGCCCTCGAAGTTGACGTAGTCGTCGTCCGACGGTTCGGGCCAGGGACCGGTGAGCGCGGGGGCAGCCGTCGTGAAGAGTCCCGGCGTGCCTCCCTCCTTCTTGATCATCATGTGCCACTGGCGGTCGGCCTTCACCCAGTTGATGTCGGCGTCGATAGTGGCGTAGCCCCAGTCGAAGAGCAGTCGCGGCTGCGTCAGCTGGGTGAACGACTCGTCGGCATACGAGTAGTACATCCGGTCGTACTGCTCCTCGGCACGGTTCCACATCGAGTAGTACACGAAGTAGCCTCCCCGCCGGCCGTCAGGCCACACGTAGTCGTCATCCCAAACGGCCTGCGGAGCCCACACGCGGTTGACGGTCTTCCAGTCCTTATAGACGCTCTCCGCCTCGGGATTGCTGAAGATGCCGGGGCCCTGACGGAAGTCGAAGGTCACGCTCTCCCAGTGCAGCAGGTCGTCGCTGCGCAGCAGGTCTATGCCGTAGTTGTCCCACTCGGCCTGTTTCCTCAGCCGCTTGAAGGCCCCCACGTTCATGTCGGTGCAGAGCATCAGATAGCCCGAGCCGTCGTGCTTGCGGAAGATGTAGGCATCGCGCGTGGCTCCCTCGATGCGGGCATGCTCGCTGTCGCTGAACACGGAGTCGCCGTTCAGCAGGTCGTGGTAGTGCATGCCGTCGCGGCTCAGGGCATAGGCCGTCCAGGCCCGTCCACGGTCGTTCATGTGGCAGTACAGATAGCCGTAGTCACCCTTCTGGAAGTTCCCCTTTCTCTCTTGCGCCGCCATCGTTGCCGGCACCGTCAGCAACACCGCCAGCAATGTTGCTAAGCATAATGACATTCTCTTTTTCATATCGTTCAGCTATATTTGCTGCAAAGGTAAACAAAAAATCCCGTACCGCCAAAACGATACGGGATTTTTTATTCACGCGAATCAGTTCACGTCGTTGCCTCCGCCATTGCTGCCTCCGCCGCCATTGTCGCCGGAGCCACCACCGTTGTCCGGGTCGGGCGTAGGTGTAGGCGTATCACCGCCAGGGGTATCACCGCCAGGAGTATCGCCGCCGGGGGTGTCACCACCCTCTTCGGCATCCTGCTGGCCCTCGGCCGTGGGCACCTCCACGAAGCGGAACTCCCGCTCGTCGTTCAGCCGCGAGGTCAGCTCGGCGGCGGGGTCGAACAGCACGGTGATCTTCGCCCCGGCGCTCGTCACCAGCTTCTTGTCCTTCTGGCTCTTGCCCTGCACCTTCAGCTTGAACGTGCCCAGGCCGTCGATCGACACCGCGTTGCCGTTCAGCAGCTCGTCGATGATCGACTGCGGGAAGTCGGAGAACACGCCGTTGATC
>JAFVGS010000060.1 GCA_017474845.1 Prevotella sp. | reverse complement strand
GTGATACAGCCATCTTTGCCAACTCGTGGCAGTCTGACTCCGGATGCGGCTTTAAGGCACAGCAACCAACCACAGTTTCTTTTTCATCAACTGCCAGAAATATCTGACCACCACAACCTATGATGCTCTCATCGATATGCAAGAAGGTATCGAGATCTG
Source organism: Prevotella sp. (assembly GCA_017474845.1). Lineage (GTDB taxonomy): Bacteria > Bacteroidota > Bacteroidia > Bacteroidales > Bacteroidaceae > Prevotella. The sequence goes on along the minus strand of JAFVGS010000060.1, from coordinate 2,058 downwards.
ACTGCTCCAATCTGAAATAGGATTCTATCCACTGTTTGTTCAGTCGGATAAAGTCCTGTTTGTAGCATGGCTTGTATGTAGTGATTCTTACCATTCTATACATCAGATAACGTATTCCACCGTTTCCTCCGTAAGCAGATGATCCATGAAATAGACTATCTGCTTGCGCCACCAAGCCCAGTCGTGGGCTGAGTCGTAGCCCCAGTAGTCTATCCAGGCAGGCACGTTCTTCTCCTTCAGCAGGGCATCCATCTGACGGGTGCTGTCGAGCAGTTCATCCTCCCATGCACCCTGCCCCACACACATCACGATGCGACGCTGGCGATAGATATGCCAATAGGGGTGGTCGTCAGGCATCTGGCGCAGGAAGTCCTGAGGTGAGTTGTCGTAGATAAGCGAATCCTGATAGTTCGGGAAGAAATAGCCCGCATAATAGAGTCCGCTAAGAGCCAGCAGCGTATCGAAGAGGTCGGGACGACGGAAGAAGAAGTTACCAGCATGGTAGCCGCCCATCGAGCAGCCCGTGACAATGAATGTCTCGTTGGAGAAGTGACGCACTTCTGGTATGAGTTCATCGACGATGTAGTGATACCACCGCTCATGCAGTTCTATTCGACGGTGATAGTCGCCCTGTGTGTCACTCCATGTCTCACGGTCTATTGAATCGACACAGACAAGCCTGATCTTCCCCTTGTCGATAAAACTGGAGAGCACGCCCACCATGTCGAAGTCCTGATAATCGTAGAACCGTCCGTCCTGTGAGGGAAAGACGAGCACAGGATGCCCCTTGTCGCCGTAAGTTTTATATTCCATGTCTCGCCCGAGGGCGTTGCTGTATTTCTTCACGTAATTGATATTCATTGTTTTTTATCGTGTACAAATTTCACAAAATCATTTACTTCTTCCATCGTCTGCAGCTTGACGGTGTACATCTGCTGCCCCATCGCTGCTGAGAAAAGTTCGGGCATACGCTCGCACATCACTATCCGGTCGCCATAGCGGCTCAGCACCTCTTCATGCGAGTGAACATAGTGATAGATATCGCGACGGCTGGCAAAGGCACAATACTGCTGATGGCCCTGCTGCGTACGGCTTTCACCGAAAGCCACCATGTCTGCCCATATCTTATAGACATCGGTGGAGTGCGCAAAGTTGATCATGTCGGGGGTATAGCCTCCTGCCGGACGCATATTGACTTCGAGTGCCACAAAGTCGCCCTTCTTGCCCAGTCCCTCACGGTCGCCGTCAAGACGGAAGAACTCCAGATGCACAAAACGGTTCCATATACCGAAGGCCTTGACTGTGCGCTGCCCCAGTTCTCTCAGACTGTCAGGAATCTCTCTGTCCACATAGTAGGAAAGATCGAGTCTGAGATTGACGATATCCATGATCGATGGCGGCCACACGGTCATCGACTCGAAGAGCGGATTGCCCCTGGCATCGATAATGGCATCGTAGCTGCATATCTCGCCCGTAATGAATTCCTCCACCACATAGTTACGGTAATTGCTCTCCGTCTTGTAAAAAGACTGTAGCTGTTCGTCGTCCTCGATCTTATATGTGCCGCTGGCGCCTACGCCTACATCTGGCTTGGCTATGATGGGATAGTCTGTCTGCCTGGCAAAGCCGCTCACGGCGTCGAAGCCCTCAGCAGCACGTATCTGACGGGCTGTGGGTATGTCGCCCTTGGCATAGTATTTCTTCATCTCCGACTTCTCCTTGATGCTGCGGATGCGGTCTGTCTGCAGGCCAGTAGTCACGTTGAAGTCCGTACGCAAGCGGGCATCTTGTTCCAGCCAGTACTCGTTGTTCGACTCTATCCAGTCTATGCGACCATATCGGAAAGCGAAGTAGGCTACGGCACGATACACCTCATCGTAATTCTCCAGCGAGTTCACACGATAATATTCCGTCAGAGACTTCTTCAACTCCCTCTGCAATGAGTCGTATGGCGCATCGGCAATGCCCAGCACTTTCACGCCATTCTGATATAGCCATTGACAGAATTGCCAATAAGTATGCGGGAAATGGGGCGATATAAATACGAAATTCATGTTC
>JAFVGS010000051.1 GCA_017474845.1 Prevotella sp. | reverse complement strand
CATAGGATTGACTCTTATATCCGTGGCAAAGTTAATAAATTATTGAAAAACAAGCAAATACAAAGCCTATTTTCTAATGGCGGCCATTAGAAATACCTCAAGACAGCCCTAACGACCGATTTGGGATTATGTAGAAAGATGAACAAAATCATTCACTGCCAGCTACGAGGCAAGGCTGTTCGGAGCGCATTCTGCCCAGTCCATTCAGGTGGCCAAGCGTCTGTGCCCGCAACTGATTATCGTGGAGCCGCATTTCCAAAAGTATAAGGAGGTGTCGGCACAGTTGCACGAGATATTCCACGACTATACTGACATGAGAAACATGTCACTGAGACGACTGACTCAGGAGTTCGCAAGATGGGGCAGGTGTTCTATGACTTTTCGCGAGGTATCGACAACCGGCCTGTTATCAGGATTTTCATCAAATCACCCGCAGCATCACTGTTGACCATGTGCTTCGTACCAAAGACGAAATTCTGCCATTGGCCAAACTACTGATGCAACAAGTGGAGTTTCATTCGCACCCCATCCGCCTGTTGGGTTTAGGCGTGTCAAATCCTGGTAGTTCCTCATCAAACGGGAGACTGGCCTCCAACCAGGGAGCATGGCGTGAATTGGAACTGGAATTTGAGCCGTGGCCCGATACTATTCTTCCGTACATTTCTGGATTATATTGAGTATCATTGCATTATTAAGCGTAACGGTTATGGAAGCTCAGAAGAATCAGACTCATCTCACGCTGAATAATGGTATTGTCATTCCACAGTTCGGACTCGGCGTTTACAGCATTCCCGCAGGAGAAGTGACTTACAACTCGGTATTGACCGCTCTGAAGGCAGGCTACCGGCACATCAACACGGCTCATGCATTGAGTTCGCGTTCAGGGTAATCGGGTTGCTTGGCAATCTCCGATAGTGCAGTAAAAGCGTTACCACTGTTGTTTTTTCAGATTCCAAATTATCATTCCAGATTTATCAAGTCATACTTCTTTGAGCCAAGGCCAATCTGGGCTGCATGGTCGATGGTATGAGTGCCATGCTGCTTGTCGATGCGCTTCAGCAAATCGGTAGGATCGTTCTTGGCCGTCACTTTCTGTTGGTTGATGATGTCGATGCAGGCCTGGTCGAGCGCTACGGGATCGGTAGAGGCGAGGATACCATAATCCTCCAACTTCACGGGCTCGGGATGATCCACGCAGTCGCAGTCTATTGACATGTTGTTCATGACGCTGATGTAGATGATGCCCTGCTTCTTGTTGAAGTAGTTCACGACGGCTTGAGCGGCAGCAGCCATGCTTTCGAGGAATCCGTCTTGATTACCGATGAACTCCGGTGTCCACAGTTTGCCCATATCCAGTTTCTCCATCTTGCCAGCCGAGTGGATGTAAGCCTTGCCGTTCTGACTGGCGCAGCCGATGGAGAGATTTTTTAACGCCCCACCGTAGCCACCCATAGGATGACCCTTGAAGTGGTTGAGGGCAATCATGAAGTCGTAGTTTGCCATGTGTCCGCCAACGATGTCGTACTTGATGTGCGTCTGATCCTTGACGGGGATGCGAATCTCATCGTATTCGTCCATGATATCCACAGGAAAAAACTTTGTGAAGCCATGACGCTCGATTACCTTCCAATGGTTCTCCGACGTGTTGCGCTCGTCTTTCTTGTCGGCAGGTCCGTTGCCGTATGCTGTGTTACACTCCACAATGGTGCCGTCCACCTCCCATATCAGTTTTTTCACCAGTTCAGGTTTCAGGTAGTTGGGATTGCTGCCTTCGCCTGTTGACATCTTCACTGCCACACGCCCCTTGGCTTCAACGCCAAGTGCCTTGTAGATTTTTACCAACGATTCTGGTGAAATCTCCCTTGTGAGATACACCTTTGATGCCTGCTGAGCCATCACCGCAACTGACACCATCAACATGGCTGCTGCCAAAATAAAGTTTACTTTTCTCATAAATACAATTAAATTTTGATGGCAAAGTTACCAATAAATGCCGAAATTTCGCTATTTTTGCGTAATGATTTAACAAATGTTGAGTCTCGTCACGACTCGACCAATCATAGAAGTATGTTTTTTGGCAGATCTACGTCGTGGTGGATATTCATTACACGATTTTGCGGGCTTTAATCTGTTGCATTTCCATGCATTTCACTGTCACTTAATTAGTTTTGCAGGGATGCCTCCAACGACGGGCTTGCCCGATGCCATATAATCCATAAATTCTTGTATTGTCATATTGCCAACGAGATTCAATAAGTTTCTGTATTGTTATTTGTTTCTGCTTACTGCCACCCAAACGGGTTCTTCGCTCATCGTAGGTTTGTTGACTGCCATCACGCCGGATAGGCTGTGGGGTACGTATGGCTCTTCCAAGTAGCGGATGTCATCGGCTGTCAGACGGACATCGAGCGACTTCACGGCTCCCTCGATGTGGTGGAGTTTGGTGGCTCCGACGATGGGCGACTCTACCTTAGTCAACAGCCAGGCCAGCGAGATCTGCGTCATCTCCACGCCATAGCGGTCGGCCAGTTCCACAACACGCTCCACCACGAGGTTGTCCTGCCCGGCGGTGGCATCGTACTTGAAGTGCATGAACGCGTCTTCCTTCTGTCGCTTCGAGGTCTCGCCCGGACGCTTGGCCAGTTTGCCAGAGGCCAGTGCACTATAAGGCGTCTGTGCGATGTTGTCCTCACGGCATAAAAGTTGCATCTCGCGTTCCTCCTCACGCATAATCAGGTTATAGTGGTTCTGCACGCTGATGAATTTTGCCCAACCGTGTTTTTCTGCCAGCGCATTCATCTTCGCCAGTTGGTAGGCATAGACGTTGGCGATGCCGATGTAGCGGGCCTTGCCTTGACGAACGGCCTCATTCATGCCTTCAAGAATCTCCTCGGCGGGTGTCTTGTAGTCCCAGATATGGTAGATGTAGAGGTCCACATAGTCCATACCCAGATGCTGTAGGCTCAGGTCGATGTTGTTCAGCACATGCTGACGGCCACCGGTGCCCTGCTGGATTTCCTCATCCGTTCGTGGCAGGAATTTCGTGGCCACCACCACATCGTCACGTTTTGCCATATCACGCAGGGCACGTCCCACATATTGTTCCGATGTTCCCAACTGATAGGCAATGGCCGTATCGAAGAAATTCACGCCGAGGTCGAGAGATCGGCGGATGATCTCACGTGTAGGCTCCTCACCAATCGTCCATGAATGCTGTCCGATGGTGGGATCGCCGAACCCCATGCATCCCAGGCAGATGCGCGACACACGCAGGTCTGAGTTCCCAAGTTTTACGTAGTCCATATTATCTCTGCTTTTTGAATATCAGTTTCATCGTCTCTGGGTCGAGGGGTTTCATGGTGGGCAGTTTCAGGTCTTTCACCATGTGGAGCGTGCCCTGCTTGTATTTCTGGAAGTGGTCGGTCTTCAGGTGCTGCTGATAGGCTTCCTCGGAGGCATAGATTTCGAGGATGCGAATCCTGGTGGAGTCTTCAGCACTCTGCATCGGAAACAGGCAGACGACACCCGGCTCCCGTTCCACACTCAGACGGTCCACCTCGTTGGCAAATTCGAGATACTCCTTGAGGTATTGTGGATAGACCTCGATTTCAGCCAGACGGACTATCATCGTCTCGTATTTTATTGGGGCTGAAAATTCCTCGTCTGTAACCTTCCGTAATTGCACCGCATGCTCCTCACCAGGGACGAGGTCACTGACGGTCATACATTCGCAGTCGCTATTTGGTGTGGCACCATTCCAATGGCGCACATTCGGAGCCGTAGTCACCACGTCACCCTTGCGGAGCAACTGCTTAGGTTTCCCCTCTTCCTGATAGTAGGCTTCACCATTGAGCACCATCAGCACCTGAGTGGCTTTGGGATGATAGTGCCACGAATTGTGACTACCGCGTTCGAAGAGGAAGTTGGTGGTCATCTGATGCTCACTACGGCTCAGTACAGAAATATGTACTTTGCCTGTGTTATACTTAGCAGGAGCCGTAAACTTCACCGTGAATATGGTTTCTTGTGCTACTGCCGTGAAGGATAGCGCAAGGGCGAACAGTATGATAATTTTTCTCATATTCATTAGTCGATTTAATCCTTTATTTTATTCTATGATTCGCTTCTCTCCGTCGACGATATAGATGCCCTTACGTGGCCATCATTGCTGTCATCATTACCAACTGTCTCATCATCTTATAACCTTCTTGCCATTTTTAATAAATATACCTTTCGATGGTTCCTCAACCATCAACCGGCCTCCCAAGTCGTAGATGCGGGTGGGTGCCGTTGTCGTGGTTTTGGCCTCATTGATGTCAGTGGCAGTATTATAGTCAATGGCAGTGAGCCAGTCCTGGATCAGTGTTGCCCGATTTGAGTGATTGGAGTGATTGATCCAGAGATTCTCGCTGAAGTATTTGCCGTCAGGTACAAGACGCTTACAGTCAGCGACGACGCCACTGATACCGCTGCTGGCACTCGATACAATCAGGCCAACATTCTTGCCAGCCATCTGTGAACCATAGTTGAACAGGTATGTCTGCATATTGGCTGCCATCTGGCTCCACCATAGCGGTGTAACGATGATGATGGTTTCGTAATCGTTCAAAGATGTCGTTACGGGGTCGATGGCAGGATAGCTACTGGCATCATTGGGGTTGGCTTTGATGGCGTTGAGCAACTGTGTACCCAATGCGTAATTGTTGGCCTCGTACTTCAGTCCTTTCTCGGCTGGTTGAATCTCCAGCACATCAGCCTCCATCTGGCTGGTCAGCGTAGTCACAATCTCACGGCAGTTGCCTGTATAACTATAGTAAACCACAAGCGTCTTTGCCGTTACGTCTGTATGGAGCCATGTAAGCATAGCACAAACAAAAAACAATATTTTTCTCATATACATCTGTTATTTAAATAATTCATTGGCATTCTGGTAGAGAATCATCTCGCGAAATGGTGCGAGGTCTGTCTCGTCACTTAAATACTGCTTCATCCTTGCAAGACTCTGCGTGAGCATCTGTGGAGCTACATAAGGATAGTCGGAGCCGTAGAGCAGATGGTCGGGTGTGGTGATGGTGAGCATCATACGGATAACCTCAGGCAAGTGTGCACCGGCAAGGTCGTAGTAAAGGGTACGAAGGTTGGCTTCGTAGTCAATCTCGCCCACCATCTTGTTGACCTGCATCACGGGCGTCAGCGACTTCATGCGAGGTATAGCCAGTGGCAGATAGGCTCCGCAATGAGGCACCACCACCTTAATATTATTATAGCGGGCCAGTACATTTCGTGAAATAATGTTCGTCACGGCGCGGGTAGTCTCCGAGAGGTATTCCTGCATGGCAAGCGGTGTCTGCTGCATCACTTGACGATTGACGGGTTCTGGCCGATGGGGATGCAGGATGACGACTGCCCGTCGCTCGTTCAAGACGGAGAAAAGCGTATCGAGTTCGGGAGCACCGAGGTATTGTCCACCGACGTTCGTGGCCAGTTTGATGCCGTCGGCTTTCAGCGTGTCGAGGGCATAGATGGCTTCGCTAATAGCGGCATTCACATCGGGCAGGGGTAGGGCAGCACAGAACTTAAATCTACCAGGATGCTCCTTCTTGATGCGGGCTGCTGCTTCGTTCGTCTGCCTCACCACGTCGGCTGATGCCGGCTGTGGTGCCGCTAATGTCAGAACCGATGTCTGCACACCAGTTTCATCCATCCACTTCAGATGACTCTCTACATTGTATTTTGGCAAAGGAAAGCCCTCGTCCATCAGTCGTCCCTCATTTTCAAGTGACGAGAGGAACTCAGGAGTGATGATGTGTGAGTGCACATCTATTGCGCCCTGTGCAAAACAATTCATAGCCATAAAGGCGGCAAATATTATTAAGCTAATTCTCATATTTCTGTTTAACACGAATTACCACGAATTGAACACGAATTATCAAAAATAAAAATTCTTGAAAAATTAATGAGCAATTTATGGTAATTCGTGTTCCTATAAAAATCACTCCATACTGTGTTCCCAACCGCCACGGGTATCGATGCCGGTAGCATCGGCAAGTGCTTCGAGATGAGTAACCTCTTCTGCAGTCAGTTGAATCTTGGCAGCCTCGGCGGCCTCGACGACGTGACGCTCCTTTGTGGCTCCGATGATGGGCAGCGTACCCTTGGCGATGGCCCACGCGATACCGATCTGAGAGCATGAGGCACCATATTTCTGTCCGATGGCGGTCATCTCGTTGGTCAGCGCCTCCAGCTGCGACAATACGGGGTTGTACTTCTTACCGCGATCGCTCTCTGCAGGCAGCGGGTTCTCCTTATTATATTTACCAGAGAGGGCTCCCTGCTCCAGCACCATGTAGGCCCAGAACTCAATGCCGTTCGCCTTGCAATAGTCCAGCACACCGCCTTTCTCCGATGAACGGTAGAGTAGGGAGAAGTGGTTCTGCACGGCTCTCACCTTAAAGCCTGCTTCACCGAGGATCTCGTTGGCACGCTGAATCTCCTTGATGTTGTGGTTCGACACACCCACGCGCTTCACCTTTCCCGACTGCAACAGGGGGATCAGTCCCGGTGTCCAGCGCTCCACGTCCATCGGGTTGTGAATCCAGTAGATGTCGATATAGTCGCAGCCCATACGCTCGATAGAGGCATCGGCCATCTTCTCCACGCTGTTGTCAAACATCTCAGCAAGTTGCGGGGTGAACTTGGTTGACACCTCCACTGTCTCACGCTTTTCGCCTGCTACGAATGTTCCGAGAATCTTCTCCGATTCACCCATGCCATAGACGGTAGCCGTGTCCCAGAGGTTCAGCCCTGCTTTCATGGCTGCGTCAAACACAGGCTTCAGGTTCTCTACGTCAGTCTTACTCCCAAATACGGCGTCTCCACCGAATGCTCCTGCGCCCCAAGCCCAGGTTCCTAATGCAATCTTACTCATATCTTCTTACTGTTTTTTTATTTGATGGTGCAAAGGTACGACGATTTCGTCATTCATAGCCTAACTGATTTACTGATATATCAACCGATTTTACGGATTTAGCAGATTTTTCGCTTTTATGTCGAAAAAAATGTGTATCTTCGCCCCCGTTATGGAGAAGATATTAAGAGTTCACCACGTCAACGACTATGCCCGATACATTGGTGCACCGGAGTTGCACCCACTCGTCTCAGTCATCCACTACGACGAGCTGGAGCATTGCCGCCACTCGCTTAACAACTATGATGTGTATGGTATGTTTATCGGTGATGAAGAATTGGAGGATCTGTCGTATGGACAACTCCAATATGTCCTGCAACGCCATGCTTTGATGTGCGTAGCTCCAGGTCAGATTGGTGGCAAAACTGATACAGGTGAGGAAATACATACCAAAGGCTGGGCTCTGCTATTTGATACCGAACTGTTGCGCAGCACCGAACTTGGCCGTCGCATGGCCGACTATCATTTCTTCTCCTATACCACTAGCGAGGCCCTGCTGCTGACACCTGAACAACGGCAAAGCATCGTCTTCCTGTTGGACGAGATTCGTAAGGAACTGCTTCACGATGAGGACAGCCATACCATCCGCATCGTAACCTCGCAGATAGAACAGGTGCTGGAACTCGTAGCTCGCTATTACGCGCTCCAACTCTCCACGTCAGTCACTTCGACAAACTCAGACCTGTTGCCTCGCTTCGAGCATCTGTTGCGGAAATACTATGACGACGGCTTGCAGCGACAAATGGGGCTGCCTACCGTGAAATACTGTGCCCAGCAGTTGTTCCTTTCTCCCAACTATTTTGGTGACGTGATTCGTGAACTGACGGGCGACTCAGCCACCTCTCATATCCGCCGTTTCATTATGCAACGTGCCCAGCAGCTCCTGATGAGCGGAGCCACCATCTCTGAGACGGCCGAGAGTCTCGGATTCGACTATCCCCAGCACTTCACCCGCCAGTTCAAGAAGCATTTTGGCGTTACTCCATCCGACTTCATTAGGAAGTTGTTTTAATATTCATATAGTCTGATGTGCAGTAATTTCCATTCGCCGACACCAATGCGGGCGTGACGGCCTTGGTGGGTCTGGTCACCGTTATGGCGACGGAGATACTGCATCGTGCCGTCATCCGAAATGCTGACTTCATCGACGGAGAGGAGACCTAGGCGTTTGCCATTGAAGTGTCTGTTCAATGTTGGGCTTTTATTTCCGCCTGCTTCAGCAAAGCCATCTTCACCTAATTGTTTCTTTTCCTCCTGCTGCTTCTCCGTAGGTGTCTTGAAGTCGACGACCACACCGCTGCCCACCAACAGATAGTCGTACTTACCCAGGCGGATGAGCATGGCGCCGCCCTCTGGCCACGTGCTGCCGTCGGTGGCGCGGGGATCCCAAGGAAGGGTGAAGAAGTGGCGACTGGTAATCATCACGCCTTCGTCGCTGATGATGCGTTCCCGGTCTTCCTGATCGAAGAGCAATCCCCAGGTATTCTCTGTCTGCTTCACATGGGATACTTGCCGCAACAGCGAATAGGCTTTTGTAACGGATTCTGTCTCTTCAGGACTGGCCTGGTCGATGGCGAAGGGGGAGAAACCGAGTGCCTGATGCTCTCCGAAGGCATAGAGGGCACGCACGCCGCTGTTCTCGCAGCAACGGCTCTCTGGGATAAAGAGGCGATTCTTGATCTTTCCACCATCTTGCGGACGCAGAGGCATGGCATACTGTGCGCACCACATCTTGAAGCCGGTGTCATAGATGTCGGGGGCGAGCAGGTCGATGCTGGGCGCTCCCTCATGCCAGAAATCGATGAGATGGGCTAAGGGGCCTGCCGAGGGATATTCGCCCGGCCGGCGCCCACGACTGTTCATCGCGGCATTCACGTAGAGCGGCATGTCGTGAATCTCACGGGCAGCCCTGGCCAAATGTTCCACATAACGGGCGTAACTCAGCGCCATAAACTTCTCGTCGGCATATTCGTCCGTGCCGTAACGCTCAGCCCACCTTTCTTGACGATACGCCTTTTCTGCCAGCGGTGAGTGGTCGCGGGCCGACTCCAGCATGCCGATCTCGTTTTCTATCTGCATCATGATGACCACCTCGCGCTGCGGGTCGCGCTCCTTGATATGCCGCATCAGCGCAGAGAAGGCTTTCAGGTCGGCCTGCAGAACATCGTCGCTGAAGCATGAGGCTATCTCCATCTGCTTCCCCTCGGCGGTCATTGCCCGTGGGAACCGCTTCGGGGATTGCTTGAACCAGCCAGGCGCATAGCATGACATCGAGTTCTTCCATGCCCCGAACCAGAGCGGAACAATCTTCAGTCCCTGCCGTCGGGCCACGTCGATGGCGCCATCGACAAGCGTAAAGTCCATCTCGTCTTCCACGGGTTCGAGTAATTCCCAATAGACGGGCATCAGCACCGTGTTCAGTCCCAGTGTCTTCATACGTGGCAGCACCTCCTCGATATCCTTCACCGAGGTCGCTGCCGAGTTGCTTAGCTCGCCGCCAAGAATACGGATCTGCGAGATGGCATCGTCTGCTCGCAACATATTTGGCACGAGCATCATGATGATACTCAACAACAATGCCGGCAGAATTCTGTCTTTTTTCATAAATTCGTCACTTAGATATTGGCTTTATTGTCAGGCGACGCTCGTAGCGGGCTGGCTTGACCTGATAGCCAGGCAGTACATAGCAGGCCGTGCAGCCTACGCCAGTGGTGTTGTAGTCCAGGTTGAGGGTGATGCCGTCCTGCTGGCGGAGTTGGTAGGTATATACTGCCTTCGTCAGGTTGTCGGTGCTGTAGTGGTAGGCGTTGAAGTTGAACGGCTTGTCCATCGCGAAGCGCAGTCCCAGACCTTTGTCGCTGCTTATGGCAAGCCAGCGGTTGTCACAGCGCAGTCCACAGTCCTGCGGTATGAGGTAGGGTTCGAACATGTCGTCTACCGTACGCTCATAGATACCAATGGCGTAGCCGGTCTTGCGGTCGGGATAGTTCTCCTCAGGGCCGCGACCGTACCACTTCACCTGCTGCATCGGGTCGATGAGCGTCATGGTCAGTCCGATGCGGGGCAGGAGCGCTGGCATCGAGCCTTCGGGTTCGAGGACATGATGCAGGGCGATGGTGCCGTCGCCGTTGATGCGGTACTCATAGACCTCGGAGAAACCCGAATAGCGCAGTCCGGTGATGTAGGCGTCGAGCGTCGTGTTGACGGGTGCCCCGAACTGCGAGAAGCAGCGCACGTTGACATACACCTGTCCGTCTGCCTCGAAGGCTTGGCAGGAGATGGGGATGCGGGTGATGGCGTCGAGGTTGTTGCTATAGAACTCGTTGGCTATCTGTGCGCCGTTCCAGGCCTTGCGGTTGTTGTAGGTGATATTCCATTGATCCCAGCCGTCAACTTCAAGTGCCAATGGTGCGCGCCAGACGTTCAATTGGAGTGGTGACTTGAGTAGTTCCTGTCCACCCTGACGGATACTGAAGAGCTGGCCATCAGGTGTGAAGGTATAAGAGAATCCTTCTCCGCTCACGGTGATGGAGTCATTTGTCCGGCTCAACACCGCCTTCCCAACGGTCTTGTCAGAGGGTACAGCCAGTTGCCGCCAGGGCAGTTCCAACTGGTCCCAAGCTGCGACGTGTCCCTTCTGCGCCCAGATTTCGTCGGCTTTCAGCGCACTGGTAATCATCAGGCGGTATTCGCATCCCGGCTTGACAGCGGGGCGGCTGTAGGGCAGTGTGACGACTTTCTTGCTGAGGGGCTCCACATCGGGACTGAGCGTGCCCTGCTGTAGACAGGTGCCGTCCTCATAGAGTTCCCATCTCATAATATAATAAGAGGTGTTGAGGAAGTGGTTCCTGTTCCATATCTCCACCGTCCCGTTGTCGGCACTCAGCAGCCGGCATGATATGGGCTGGGCTGCTTTCTTCATCTGCCAGATTTCCGGCTGAACGGTACGGTCAGGCCATATCGTACCGTAAGTGCGGGCACCGATGCCATAACTGAAATAGGTGCCCTCCTGCTGCTCGCTCTCGAAGTCGAGATTGAGTAACTGGCCCGACGCATCGGCAATGATGATATTGTCCATCAGCGCGTCGCAAATATACACGTGGGTGTCCTGTCCGTGGGTCTGTTCGTTGCGGCCTATGTTCACGGGGAACGGCGCGTTGATGATGTTGCCCTGTGCCTCCATCTGTGCCACCTCTGTGTTGTCGATGCTTACGGTCATCTTCTTGCCGTCGTAGCAGGCTTCCACATGGTGCCATTTGTTCTCCCAATCGGCGGGCAGTGAGGCCGATAGTTCGTACTTATGGTTGGTTGCCGCAGGTCTTCTACCGAAGGGGAATGCCTTGGGCTCGCCTTCTGAGGCTGGCGCCTTGTCGGTGTTGATGTAGAACACCAGCTGCTCTTTACCGTTCTGCTGAACGCCGAACTGCCATTCACCCTTGGTCACGAATGAGCCGCAGGAACTGATGAGTTTGCGGGGATAGACATCGAAATGGACGCTCAG